>NZ_CP139418.1:1293878-1633504 GCF_034137685.1 Streptococcus sp. S1
ACCGATGTAGAGCAACTCAATAGTGGTCTTCTGATGGTCTTTAACCAGTTCTTTGTTGGCCTCTTAACCATTCTTGTCACTATCGTGACGATGGCAGAATTGGATTTCTTTATGATGGTGGCGGTTCTGGTCTTGACCCCTTTATCCCTCTTGATTGCTCGTTTTATTGCCAAGCGTTCTTATACGCTTTTCAAAAAGCAGACCAAGGCGCGTGGTCTTCAAACCCAGTTGATCGAAGAGTCTTTGACCCAGGAAAGTTTGATCCAGTCCTTTAATGCTCAGGATCAATTCCGTACGGCTTTTAAAGGGACTAATGAAAGCTATGCCAATTATTCCCAATCCGCTGTCTTTTATTCCTCAACTGTCAACCCTGCCACTCGCTTTGTGAATGCCTTGATTTATGCAGTAGTGGCTGGATTTGGTGCTGTACGCATTATTTCGGGATCTCACTTTACTGTCGGTCAATTGGTGACCTTCCTCAATTATGTCAACCAATACACCAAGCCCTTTAATGATATCTCCTCTGTCTTGTCAGAACTCCAAAGTGCCCTTGCCTGCGCAGAGCGCTTGTACAGCGTCTTGGATCAAGCTGAGGTCGAAGAGACGGGGCAACGGGTCCTGGAAAGTCAGGATGTTAAAGGCGCGATTGGTTTTGAACACGTCACATTTGGCTATGATTTAGGGCGGACTTTGATTAAAGATCTAACCATTCAGGTTCCAGCCGCCAGTAAAGTGGCCATTGTAGGGCCTACAGGAGCAGGAAAATCGACCTTGATTAATTTGCTCATGCGTTTCTACCCTGTTAATTCTGGAGAGATCACGATTGATGGGGTACCAATTACGGACTACACTCGTGCTTCTTACCGCCAACAGTTTGGTATGGTCCTGCAAGAAACTTGGCTTAAGGTCGGGACCATTCATGAAAATATTGCCTTTTCTCGTCCAAATGCAACTAGAGAAGAAGTCATAGAAGCAGCCAAAGCGGCCAATGCAGATTTCTTCATTCGGCAGTTGCCACAAGGGTATGATACTTATCTTTCAGATGCTGGAGAGTCTTTGTCTCAAGGACAACGCCAACTCTTAACGATTGCGCGGGTTTTCCTTTCGGTTCCTAAGATTTTGATCTTGGATGAGGCGACATCCTCCATCGATACTCGGACTGAGGTCTTGATTCAAGACGCCTTTAATCAGCTCATGAAGGGACGGACCAGCTTTATCATTGCTCACCGCTTATCGACCATTCAAAATGCTGATATGATCCTTGTCATGGTCGATGGCGATATTGTTGAACATGGCACTCATGAAGAGCTAATGGAAGCGCAAGGTGTTTACTACAAGATGCAGACAGCTCAGCAACAGATTAGTTAGAATGTAGACAAACTATTATTAAAGTAAATAAGTAAAGTGATTCTGTAAAGAAATAAATATCTACTTAATTTGTATAACGAATTAAGAGAACATTAAAACTTTCCGCCGTGAGAAAAGTGCCTGAAACAATTTAGTTTCAGGCATTCGGGAGTTTTGAAACTTTAGGTTCAAAACTAAGTCATGGAACTTCGTAGAAGTTCGCTGACGTCCGTACTCACCTAAGGAAAGTTTTTAATATGTCTTTATCTTCAATCTAAGCATTTTCAGGTTTGAAAATGCTTTTTTGGACTAAAAAAACATCTAGCAAAATTGCTAGATGCTTCAGAACCACTCGTTTTTATCTTTTTAAACGTTTAGAACTTTATCCAAGAATTCTTTTAAACGTGGGTGTTGTGGGTTGTCGAAGATTTGGTCTGGTTTGCCATCTTCGAGGAATTCACCGTCTGCGGTAAAGATGACGCGGTTGGCTACTTGGCGGGCGAATCCCATCTCGTGGGTAACGATGATCATGGTCATGCCTTGCTCTGCCAACTCTTTCATAACGTTCAATACATCTCCGACCATCTCAGGGTCAAGGGCAGAAGTCGGTTCGTCAAAGAGCATAATATCTGGATTCATGGCGAGTCCACGGGCAATGGCCACACGTTGTTTTTGACCACCGGAAAGACTATTTGGATTGGCATCGGCTTTATCTGCAAGTCCAACTTTTTCCAACAATTCCATCCCGACTTTTTGAGCTTCTTCACGGGTCATCAGTTTGTGCTCTACTGGCGCAAACATAATGTTTTCAAGGACGCTCATGTGAGGGAAAAGGTTGAAGTGTTGGAAAACCATCCCGATATTTTCACGGACCAAATCAACATTGGTTTTTGGATCGGTTAGATCATATCCATTTATGGTAATTTGACCTTTTGTCACTTCTTCGAGGAGATTAAGACTACGAAGGAAGGTCGATTTACCAGAACCGGACGGCCCGATAATACAGACCACATCCCCTTCGTAGAATTTTGTTGAGATTCCTTTTAAGACCTCATTTTCACCGTAGTATTTGTGGAGGTCATGGACATCAATTTTTAATTTAGCCATTAGTTAACCTTCTTTTCTAATTTTTTTGCAAATCGTGTTAGCAAGGTGATAATCACGAGGTAGAAGACGGCAAGGATAGCATACATCTTGAAACTTTGGTAGTTTCGAGCAATGATGATCTTACCAGTTTGGAAGAGTTCTACCAATCCGATTGCAGACACAATAGTCGTATCTTTCAGGGCAATGACGAATTGGTTCACAAAGTTTGGAAGCATGAGTTTGGTTGCTTGTGGCAAGATGATCTTGCGCATGGTCTTGCCATAAGAGATTCCAAGGCTTCGGCTGGCTTCCATCTGTCCAATCGGTACAGCTTGGATCCCCCCACGGACAATTTCTGCGATATAAGCAGCAGCATTGAGGGAGAGGGCGATGGTACCTGCGACAAAGTCGTTGATTGGGGATTGGTGACCTGTGACCGATTCAATCAAGTTTGGAATTCCCCAGAAGATGAAGGCGGCAAGGATCATGAGTGGGATCCCACGAATAACATCGACAAAGATTTCTGCTGTCCAGCGGAGCCACTTATAAGGACTAACACTAAACATCCCAAAGATAACACCGATCACCATAGCAATGGCGAAAGAGAGAAGTGCAAGGGCAAGAGTCACACCCAAACCACTTAACAATTGTTTGTAGTTGTTTTGAAGTAAGCCCCAGATCGTTGTTTCATCTGCCGTTGTACTTGAAGTACTTGATTTGCTATCTGCTTTAAGGTATTTATCGAGAATCTTTTGGTATTGACCGCTTTTCTTCAAGTTCGCAAGACCGTTATTGAACATTTCGATCAATTCAGGATTTTCACCCTTCTTAACGGCAAATGCTAGTTGACCACTTGGAGTCCCTTCGATAGGTGTTTTGAATTTACGTCCTTGTTTAATAGCGTATTTGATAACAGGTTCGTCATCCATAATCGCTGCAACAGAACCAGAATTCAAACTATCATACATAGAAGCTCCATCAGAGAACGTTTTGATCTTGTAACCATATTTCTTTTGGTTTTTTTCAAGGAAGTTTTGTGAGGAAGTACCGTTTTTAACACCGACTGTCTTTCCTTTTAGGTCATCATATGAATCAATCTTGCTGCTTTCTTGAACGGCTAGAATAGAATTGGCCGTGTAGTATGGTTCAGAAAAATCAAATGTTTCTTTCCGAGCATCTGTTACGGTCATCCCTGCGATCATTCCTTGCGCATGTCCGGATTGGACATCACTTACCGCTGCGTCAAATCCAGGATTATTAATCTCGATGGTAAATCCTTGGTCTTTGGCAATAGCCTTGATCAAGTCCATATCGATCCCTGTGTATTTGTTTTTTCCATTTTGGAAGACAAATGGTGCAAAAGATGAGTCACTTGAAATTACATATTTTGATTTTTTAGGAGTTGCTTTTTGACCAGCAGGAGTAGTTGTTTCTGGAACGGTACTGTTACTTGATGATTGGCTTTCACCTGTCCATTTCTTGATGATCTCATCAAGTGTTCCATCAGCTTTCATTTGAGCGAGGGCCTTGTTAAATTCAGTGATCAACTTTTCATGCTTACCGCCTTTTTTTACACCAAAGGCAAAGCCACCGACTGCTTCCCCGTCCATATTGATAGCTAGGTCCTGCCCCTTTTGAATGGCGTATTGAATAACAGGTTGGTCATCCATCACCGCATCGACCGCACCAGCTGATAAACTGTTGTACATGAGATCACCAGTATCAAAAGTCTTGATCTTGTAGCCGTACTTGTCCTTGTTTTTATCGAGGAAGCGTTGGGCTGCAGTTCCGTTTTTGACACCGACTGTCTTCCCTTTTAATTGGCTGTACTTCGTGATTTTATCGGCTTTCGTAGTCGCGATGACAACTTTTGTATCGTAGTAAGTATCAGACATGGTGAAGACTTTTTCACGTTCTGTTGTTTTGGTCATCCCTGCCATGATGGCATCCGCTTGACCAGCTTGAACTGCATTGACCGCTGCATCAAATCCCGGGAAGGATTTGTCCAAATTCCAGCCATTGATTTCAGCGACCTTGTCCAAGATCTCTACGTCAATTCCTTTATAGGTTTGATCTGAATCCTTAAATTCAAACGGTGCATATGCTGTGTCGAAAACGACCTTGATCGTTTCAGCATGAGCATGACCAGCGAATGCAACGAATGGAAATAAGAACAGCAAACATGCTAGTAATTTTTTCTTCATTTCTGTCTCCTTTTAATTCTTTTCTCTTTGGGTATTTGACCCATGAGCACATTGACCAAAGGATGGCCTAAAAAAAACAAATCATTCATACCAAAACGAGTATGAATGGTCTTATGTTTTTCTACAAAAGCTATTATATCAGAAAAGACTTTGCTTTGCAAGAAAAATCGAGTTTTCATGTTAGGTTTTCTGACATGAAACAATATTGCAGCTCTGGATTTTCTTTGTTACAATGGACCTATTAGATAAATGGAGGTTGATCATGAAGAAAGGAAAGATCATTCAGGATATAAAAACAAACACATCTATGCCAGTTCTTATTTCTACACTATTCTATGTATTTTTAGCCTCCCTCTTTATAGAAGGGGGACTATGGCTTGGTAGTGAATTGGTGGGACCATTTTCCTTAGTGATAGGTTTTCTGGCGGAGTTCTTTTCACCAGGAAATGGGACAGCAAGTATTCAAGAATTTTTCTACCATTATTTTCTCTATTATGAGCTCTTCAGTTTTGTAATCATTCTGTTCCTCTTTATGTTTTGGGTGAAGGTCATAGAGAAGAATGCAATATCAAGCTTAGGCTTTGTAAAAAGAAATTGGCTCAAGTATCTAGTCTGGGGGATCATGATTTCACTTGTTCAAATGGGAGTGATCGCGCTTGTCTACCAAGTAAGTGGCATCGGGTCTTTTGTGTTAAATGAGCTCAGTTTAGAGCCCTTGCTTTTTATCCTAGGATTATTTCCATTTTGGCTCATCCAAGGAGGGACGGAAGAAGTAGCGACGCGAGGTTGGCTTCTGACTCGGATTGCTGCAAGAACTAATCTGCCTTTAGCGATCGCGATTTCTAGTAGTCTCTTTGGCATTCTGCATATGGGTAATGCAGGAGTGACCTTCTTATCCGTTCTGAATATCATCCTCGATGGAGTGCTGGCTGCTCTGCTTTTTATCTATACGGATAGTATCTGGCTAGTGGTCGCCCAACACGGCACTTGGAACTATGTACAAGGAAATCTCCTTGGTTTTCAAGTCAGTGGCACAGGTGCAGATGCGTCTATCTTTAGTTTTACCATGGGAGATGGACCTGACTGGTTGACCGGAGGGGCATTTGGAGCAGAAGGATCAATCATCACCACTTTGGTTCTTCTTGTATCCCTAGTGATTGTCTATCGCTTAGGGGAGAGGAAAGAAAAGTTTGATGACTAACCTCTGTGTAATGTCTGAAAGTCATATATGAAAAAGACAAACACCAAAAATGACGTTTGTCTGCGTTTTGAGTCGAACACATAATGATGAGTTCGGCTTTTTCTATATAATAATGGGAATGATTAGTTTCACTTGTGCACCATTATTACTATTTTCTAAGTGCATAGTTCCATTATGAAGTTTCATGACACGTTTCACGAAAGATAAACCAAGTCCAAAGTGACTTTCTTGAGAGAGTGTTCTTGCTTGGTCCTCTTTATAGAAAAGATTTCCAGCATGTTGTAATACATTTTTTGAAAAACTAGATTGATTATTCCATATAGTTAGAACTAATTGACCATTGTCTTGTGACATTGTTAGCTGGATCTTTGCATCATTATCTTGTTGATGTTGTATTGCATTATTAATAATATTGGTGATTGCTCGGAAAAATAGATTGGAATGAATGGCAATTTGTGTCGATGGAGTTACTGTATTTGAAAAAACAAAATTCGTATTTCTAGGGAGTAAAGGAGTGATCTGTTCCTTCAATTGATGAGTTACTTGTTTAATTGATATATTTTCAAGTTGGATATCATGGTCGTAAAAAGTTTTGGAATATTGGATAAAGTTGTTAAAATAATCGTTTAACTGAATACTTGCTTGCTCAAGGTCTTTTAGACATTCCATTGTTTGAGGTGTTTGCTCGGTGGATTGTAGGAATTCAGCATTTCCTCTAATGACAGTTAGAGGGCTACGAAGATCATGTGCAGCGCTAGATACTTGAAACATGAGTTCTTTTTTTTGATCTTTTTCATTTTGAATTCTATTTTTTATATCAGATTGCATTTTTTCAATCAGATCGTTTGTTTCAATGAATTCTTTAATCTGCAAATGGTGATGTTCATTTTTTGTGAAGTATAGACCACTATGATAAACCATATTCATTTCTGTTTGAATCTCAGTTAATAATCGTCTAATATTTATTACAATGATAAAAATTAAAATGATGCAAAGATATATCCAAGAACTGACGCTAAAAAATAAAGCAAAGTGATTGGCATTTTTCTCATTAATTCCAGATACAGAAGATAGAAGAGCTGGAACTATGTAAAAAAGTATCAGACATAGAAGAAATTGCCAAATGATTTTAAGGTAGGTACGCTTAATGAGTTGCTTGATTGTCAATTCTTTTTCCATTTGTATCCTCCTCCCCATACTGTTTTGATTGGATCAATTTGATGAATCTTAAATTTTTGTCTAATTTGATAGATGTATTCAGTAATGGATCGTAGTTGTGCATCAGAGTCTACAGGATAGAGGTAATTGTAAAGTTCTTCTATGCTAAATATTCGGTTCTCATTTTTTGCTAAAAGATAAAGTAAATCAAACTCTCGCTTAGTTAATGAAATTCTGTTTGATTGATAATAAACTTCTTGACTATCTCGATAAAAAGTTATATTTGAATCCATCTCTTCTCTAGAGGCGTTGTGAGATCTTTCTTCCCTACGAAGATGCATTTGAATTCTTGCAATTAATTCTTTAATGCTGAATGGTTTTGTGATGTAATCATCTGCCCCAGCTTGAATTCCTTTTAGTAAATCTTCTTCAAAATCTTTAGCGGTTAGAAATAGGATTGGAGTAGTAATTTGTGAACGAATGGAACGACAGATTTCTAAACCAGAAATAGGCATCATGACGTCAAGTAAAATTAGATCGAATCCAGTAAAGTCACAGATATTAATCTCCTCTATATTTTTACGAGTTTCCACCTGAAAGTTGTTGGCTTTTAATGCATTCTCTATTAATCGTAAGATTTTTTCATCATCGTCAATGGCTAAAATTTTATACTTCATAGTTCCTCCAATTATATGAGCATATTATAGCAAATATAGAATGTAATTTGTTGAAAATGAAAAAAATAATTATTCTGAGAATTTCCTGATTTTCTCCTGTTATACTTGCTCCAAGTGAAGGTGGAATTTCACTAAAAGTTAGAAAGGAAAAAGAATGAATGATAACAATTCAAAAGCTACATAAGGAATATAATAATAAAATTGTCCTTCAAAACGTGTCTTTCAAAGCCAAAAAAGGTGAGATTACTGGATTGATTGGACCGAATGGATCTGGAAAATCAACTTTAATTAGAATTTTGCTTGGTTTAGAAAATAGTCAAATGGGAATGGCGTTGATCGATGGGAAAAAATACTCTCAATTGGGAGATAATCCTTTTTGTATTGTTGGATCATTCCTAGATAGTTGTCAACCTTATCCAACTAGAACAGGATTTCAGCATCTTCGGTGGATTGGTTTGGCTTGTGGCGTTGACAAAAATAGGTGCAACGAATGTTTAGAGTTGGTGGGGTTAAGTGAAGCTAAAAATAAAAAAGTAAAAGACTATTCATTAGGAATGAAGCAACGTCTTGGTTTAGCAACAGCCTTATTAGCAAATCCTGATATCTTAATTTTAGATGAACCAATCAATGGATTAGATCCAGAGGGTATACGCTGGGTACGCAATTTTTTGCAGTCTTTTGTCAATGAAGGTAAGTCTGTATTAATGACAAGTCATTATATGAGTGAGTTAGAATTAACTGTAGATCATTTGGTTGGTATTTCTAATGGAAAAATTGTTCTTGATGCTCCTACCAAAGACATTTTGAAACAGTTTGGATCTTTTGAGGAGGCATATTTTAAGGCACTCGAAGGGAAAGAAGGTGAATAATATGTTGAAGCGTTCCTTTTTTAGTGACCTCTATAAATATTGTAGTTTACCTACTTTTAAATTCACTTTTTTTCTTATTATGGGAGTCAGCATATTTTTTTCAATTCAAAATATCCAGGTGATAAATGCTTTAGTAGAAGGAAATGGACAGGCTGTTAACCTTGATCCATCTATGCTATCATCGAATCCAGTCTATACAGTCAGAGATGCTCTCTTATCCTCACCCTACCAAGCAAGTGTTATTTTCTTACCAATCTTAGTTTCACTTGTTTATTCAACCCATTACCAATTTGGTGATGATAATTTTACTCAGTTATTGATCCCAAACTGGAAAGTTCGTCTTACTGGGTTTATTGCAAGTTCGGTTATTTTATCGATACTTTCTACTTTAGTATTATCTATAGTAAATGCTATTATCTTACTCATTTTTCTAGATTCAACTTTAAAGAATTATTTAGAATTTACATTGTTCTTAGATGTCACGGTAAGAGTTATGATATTTGCAATCGTTCTTACTTTATTAGCTTTACTTTTCGTAATAGTAACGAAAAAATCAATGACTTCATTAATTGCAGACGTTTTGTTATTGGTAATCACTTTATCAGGTATTCTAAGAGGAATTTCTTCTAAAATAGAAAATCTCTTGCCTTTGATTGGAGCAAAGTCATTTGCTTTTGGCCGAATTGAAGGGACTCAAACGAGCCAATTATATGGATTTACACTTTTAGTAGTTGAAGGGATCTTGTTCTTGGTATTCATAATGCTTGTAGAAATGATTCGAATGAGGAGGAAGAATGGTAAGAATATTTTTTAGTCTTATTGTCAAAAAATATAGTTTAAAACCCGTAAAGTACCAGATAGCTATACAGTTACTTTTTATAGGTTTTGTGTGTCTCTTAGGTGTTTTACCAGTTTCAATAAATGATACTGTTGTACAATTATCTATAAAGCAAGCTCTTGTTTTTGCATCAATGCTCTCTGTTAGTATTGGGTGCGTTAATGCATTTGTTGAGTTACAATCTCACGAAACAAAACTGGTTTATTTGGTAAGTGGAAAAAGGATCTTAAGTTCAATTAGGATCCTGTTCGTAGAGTTATGTGATGTAGTACTACAATCAACCTTATATTTCATTGTACTGCTTGTATGGTTTCATTCTTTAAGTGGCGAAAATGGTGTCAGTTTAGAACTTTTCAGTTTCTATTTGATTGGCTCCATCCAATATTTTTTGATTTCTTACTTCCTAAGTTATTTTTTCAAAAGTCCAATGGGGAGTTTAGCTATTTTGCTTCTATTTCCTATTTTGGTACAACCATTCATTGAAAGAGTAGTGGAACCATTGACTAGTTATTTATTTTATAATATCATTGCGGAAACAATATTAGGGAGAATTTCCAATTTGCAACTCTGTACTTACGTTATTGGACTTGTATGCTCACTTGGAGCAACTCTCTACCTCTTGGTAAGGAATCAAGAAGTTAAGTAGTAAATTGATTTCGTAAAAATGATACCGATGAACAAGCCTTGCTAATTTTTGTACATCTTGGAAACTGATGTTTATTACGTATTGCATTGTTTTAGAATAAAAGACAAGACTTTCGAAGTAATTGCGAGAGTCTTGTTTAGTTTTCACTCTAATGCGTGTCCAATTAATTATTTTGTAATATGTTGTTTTCCCTTTCATTCCTCATCTCAGAGAATTCTAGTGATTTATGGTAAAATAAGGTCTATATATGTGAGGACAAAGAGATGATTAATCGAGTAACTGATAACAAATTTAAACTAGTATCCAAATACCAACCGTCTGGGGATCAACCGCAGGCCATTGAACAGTTGGTGGATAACATCGAGGGTGGTGAGAAGGCGCAAATCCTGATGGGAGCGACTGGTACGGGGAAGACCTATACTATGAGTCAGGTCATTGCCCAGGTCAATAAGCCGACCCTGGTCATTGCTCACAATAAAACCCTAGCAGGTCAGCTCTATGGGGAGTTCAAGGAATTTTTCCCGGAAAATGCGGTCGAGTACTTCGTATCTTACTATGATTACTACCAGCCAGAAGCCTATGTGCCATCGAGCGATACCTATATCGAAAAAGATAGTTCGGTCAATGATGAAATTGATAAACTACGCCACTCCGCAACATCAGCTTTGTTGGAGCGTAACGATGTCATCGTTGTGGCTTCTGTCTCTTGTATCTATGGTTTGGGTTCGCCGAAGGAATATGCCGATAGCGTGGTGAGTCTGCGTCCAGGTCTGGAGATTTCTCGTGATAAACTGCTGAATGACTTGGTGGATATCCAGTTTGAGCGCAATGATATCGACTTTCAACGGGGGAAATTCCGTGTTCGTGGAGATGTGGTCGAGATTTTCCCAGCTTCGCGTGATGAACATGCCTTCCGGGTGGAGTTTTTCGGGGATGAGATTGAGCGGATTCGGGAGATTGAAGCTTTGACAGGCCAGGTTCTGGGAGATGTGGACCACTTGGCTATTTTCCCAGCCACTCACTTCGTGACCAATGATGACCATATGGAAGTGGCCATCGCCAAGATTCAGGCGGAACTTGAGGAGCAGTTAAAAGTCTTTGAAAAGGAAGGGAAGTTGCTAGAAGCTCAACGCTTGAAACAGCGTACTGAGTACGATATTGAAATGCTAAGGGAGATGGGCTACACCAATGGGGTCGAAAACTACTCCCGTCATATGGATGGCCGGAGTGAAGGAGAGCCTCCTTACACCCTTCTTGACTTCTTCCCAGAAGATTTCCTCATCATGATCGATGAAAGTCACATGACCATGGGACAGATCAAGGGCATGTACAATGGAGACCGTTCCCGCAAGGAGATGCTGGTCAACTATGGTTTCCGTTTGCCGTCTGCCTTAGATAACAGGCCACTGCGTCGGGAGGAGTTTGAAAGCCATGTCCACCAGATCGTTTATGTGTCTGCGACACCAGGTGACTATGAAATGGAACAAACTGATACTGTCATCGAGCAGATCATTCGTCCGACAGGTCTACTCGATCCTGAGGTGGAAGTGCGTCCGACCATGGGTCAAATGGACGATCTCTTGGGTGAGATCAATGCGCGTGTAGAACGTGGAGAGCGGACCTTTGTCACCACCCTGACCAAAAAGATGGCAGAAGACTTGACTGACTACTTTAAAGAAATGGGTGTCAAGGTCAAATACATGCACTCGGATATTAAGACCTTGGAGCGGACGGAGATTATCCGTGATTTGCGTCTGGGCGTTTTTGACGTCTTGGTTGGGATTAACCTTCTTCGGGAAGGGATAGACGTACCGGAAGTCAGCCTAGTTGCTATCCTTGATGCGGATAAGGAAGGTTTCCTACGTAATGAACGTGGCCTCATTCAAACCATTGGACGGGCAGCCCGTAATAGTGAGGGACATGTGATCATGTATGCGGACACCATGACCCAGTCTATGCAAAAAGCCATCGATGAAACCGCCCGCCGTCGTCAGATTCAGATGGCCTATAATGAAGAGCATGGCATTGTGCCACAAACCATCAAGAAGGAAATTCGTGACCTGATCTCTGTTACCAAGGCGGTGGGCAAGGAAGAGGATAAGGAAGTCGATATCACCAGTCTCAATCGACAAGAGCGCAAGGAACTGGTCAAGAAACTGCAAGGCCAAATGCAAGAAGCAGTCGAAGTGCTTGATTTCGAATTGGCAGCACAAATCCGTGATATGATGTTGGAAGTCAAGGCTTTGGATTAAGATAGGATAAAGCGAATGAAGATTATTATTAAAACAATGGAAACTCCTGAAGAGATAGAAGGAAAATCTCTCGTTCATTGGCAAACGTGGAGAGAGGCTTATGACAATCTTTTACCCGCGGAATATCAGGATACGATGACATTAGATAGATGTCGTTTCTTTAGTCAAAAGTATCCAGAAAATACCTTGATTGCGATGGATGGAAAAAAGGTCGTTGGATTTATCAGCTATGGAAATTTTCGTGATGAGGCCATTCAAGCTGGTGAAATCATTGCCTTATATGTTTTAAAAGATTACTATGGAAAAGGTGTGAGTGAACAGTTAATGCATGATGCATTTGCTGCTCTCGATCATTTCTCTGAAATTTATTTATGGGTTTTGAAAGATAATAAGCGAGCCATTGCTTTCTATCAAAAAATGGGTTTTACTTTTGATGGTCAAGAAAAAATACTTGAACTTGGAAAACCTGTTAAGGAGTTGCGGATGATGTGTTCTTCAAATAATAATTCTTAAAGAACGTATCTATCAATCTTTGAATCATTATCAATTAATCAAGTAAAAAAATAAAAGAGATAGAATGAACTAAAGAAATGAAGGAGAAGACGAATGAAAATTCTAGTCATCAATGGACATCCTGATCAAGAAAGTTACTGTCAGGCTATTTTTCAAACCATTGTCGAAACTATTGACTCAAATCGCCACGAGCTTAAAGTGATCAATCTCAATGAAGAGGATTTTGATCCAGTTCTTCGCTACGGCTATCGAAAGCGGATGGAGGAAGATTCCTTTATCCTTCGTTCTCAAGAATGGATCCAGTGGGCGGATCACCTGATCTTTGTCTATCCCATCTGGTGGAGTAGTCTGCCGAGCCTCATGAAGGGCTGGATCGATCGGGTCTTTACACCGGGGATTGCCTACTCGTCCAATGATCAGGGAAGCTTTATCTGGAATTACCTCAGAGGCAAGCAATTCAAGAAGTTACTCAAAGGGAAAACAGCCAGTATTTATGCAACCTCAATGGCTCCTACTTGGTGGTACAAGATCTTTTCAGGCCCTCTCAACATTCCAGATAGTTATGGCATCTCTGTTTTGAAGAATGCTGTCTTGAACCATTGTGGGATTAAAACCAAGCGTGTTTGCATTTTGGGTGAAGTCGGCCGGGATGTGAACACCGCTAGCATGCGGCAACACCATCTCCAAAAGGTAGCAGCAGAAGTGAAGAAACTTTGATCAGAGATGGGTTACTACTGATAAGTTAGTGTCTTTAGTTGTATTTTAATTGGCTTTTGGTTAAACTATTAACATAATCTATAAAATGTAGGAATGATTCCATATGTTTCTTTTTATCTATATGATCTATGTCATTTATTCACTATCAAAAATGAAAAGAGAAGGAAAAAGAGTCTCTATTTTTACGAAGATTGTCGTCTTTGGTTTATTGGTTTTATCATTGATTATGATGTATTTCAGGATTTTGGCATTTTTATTTTCCCCTTTGCCATTTTTTGGTTTTCTAGCCTCTCTTGTTCTTGGTAGTATGATGTTATCTCTCAAACTAGTTATTGCCCTTGCATTACTATTGTTGTCACTAAGTCTATTCTTAGACAGCAAAAAAAGTGATCCAGATGCGCCCCTAATTGATCATTGGCTACGGTTGGCAGTCCATGTACTCTTGATCATTATCTAAGATAAGAAGATTATTGGTTTTTTAAGCTTTGAACCAATGTTTACATAGGAGAGGTCAATGATGGGAAAGTATTTGTACCTGTTTAGGATTGTGTATCTTATTCTTTTACTTTTCGTGTTTGCCAACTTCCTTTTAGAATTGTTTGGCTACGCATTTACGCCACTTCTTTGGAATCCCTGGCTGTATCTAGGAGCAGTGACGGCATTTAGTCACATCTGGTATCGCTTCTATCGAACTCACACAGTCAATTGGAAGAATGTAGTGGGGCTACTGTTTAGTTTCTTTGCTAGCCTGATCCTAGTATTATTCATTGTGTTTTTCTTTAGTTTTGATGGTCATGGTTCGGTAACGATTCACTCGGAATATTATTTAAAAGAGAAGTCAATTGTCTTTCAAAGAGGCTCCCTTTTAGATGCCTTTGATGAATACCATGAGCTGGTGAATCCCTTTGTCATGAAAAAAGAAATAGAGAAGAAAGTATATATTGATTAATTGTTACCATCATAGAAAGGAAGTTTATGTCACGTAAAACGTCTACTATATTGACCAACTTATGTATGGTCGAAGATCTTGAAAATGGGAAAGTCGTCCTTTCGTCTTTATTTTCACTTGACTCAGCTTATATCTGGTTTCCTATTGTCATCTACCTTCTAGTCTTGATGTTAACTTTGGCAATCTTCTTTCTCTCTAAAGGTTCAAAAAAAGGAATAGATGATAATGAAGATGAGTAGACAAATGAAGTACAAGACAAAAGAAAAGTCTTCTTGGACTAAGAGGTTTTCTCTTTGGATGGAAAGGCACCGAAGGATTGGTCAACTCCTGGATACGAGTGTGTTATTTGGATCTTTGTATGTATCATTTCTTGCCGCCCCTTTCATTGGTTATCAACTCCCAAGCTTAAACTATCTTTCTCCCTTAAGCTTCAATCTTTTCTTTCTGATCTTCTCAACCTATTGCCTTGTCTTTCATTCTGGAAGTGATACACTTCAGAAATGGCGTTACTTTTCATGGATATTTATTGGTTTCAATGGTTCTCTTTTTCCTTTTCATCTCTTGGTAGGACTGAATTGGCTAGGACGTCGTAAGTCAACGAATTTCCCTCCTATAATTTCTATGGATCCGGCCTATGTCTGGATTCCTATTGTAAGTTATCTATTTTTCTTTTTCTTAGGGCTGGGCATTCTGCTTTTGGTTATACGGATAGAAAAGAGAAGAAGGAGGCGTAAATGGAACGAAAGATTAAGAAACGAATGAAAAAGAAAGTCACGGCACAGAAAAAATCAAAAAAATACCATAAACTAAATCGAAAAATGAGCTGGCTAGATAAAGTAAAATTATGGTTGCTACAGCATTCAAAAATAGCTTTTCTATTAGATAGTAGTATATTTTTTTTATCAGCTTTTGGGATACTCTATTTCTTGCTTGGGACAACTTTTGTTCCAAAACCCTATCAAAACTTTTATTATGTCTTTCCACTTTATATGAATCTTGTATTCTTAGTGAACATGCTTTATCACGGTGTTTTTAGAGATACTTTTGATGGAATGCTTACAGTACAAGATTTTGCAGATCCATTCTTGTACCTAAATGGAGTAGGTTTTCTGTTTCATTTGTTTTTTGGAATAATGGGTCGAAATAGAAAGAGTATTCCTCCCCTGCTAACTCTAGACCACCACTATATCTGGTTTCCTATTCTTACCTATGTAATCTTCTTTCTTGTGGCTATGTTGATAATTTTAATTTCCAAGCATCTTGATAATAAAAAGAGAGAAGAAGAAAATGGTTTAAATCCACACAAATGAAAAATAATCAAAGAAAATCAAATACAAAAAAGAATCTATCAAGGAGAGAAAGTTTTCAGCTCTGGCTAGATTCTCATAAAATTATAGGCTTTTTCCTGATCCTTGATCTCATCTTAGGAATAGGAATAGGTATCAATCTTATTTTTAATAGTCTTCCTATTCCGTCGCCCTATAGAGATATCAATTATAGTTTTCCATTATATATAAATCTTTTTTGTCTGGTGTATCGATTATTTGACTATTGGTTCCTAGACTTTTCTAGGACAAGGATGACAATAAAAAGATATGCAGATTTATTTATTTATCTTAATAGTATCGGTTTAGTGGTCCATCTCTTTATCGGGGTTGGTGGGAAAAATAGTAAAGGGATTTTGCCATCCCTCTTATCCCTAGATCACCGTTACATTTGGTTTCCTATAGCAACCTATCTGGTCTTTTTTACTGTACCTGCTTTAATGGTTTTGTTTATGAAATATATTGAAACAAAAAGGAATAAATCATAGAAAGGAAGTTTATGTCACGTACAACGCCTACTATATTGTGCAATCTTTGCATGGTCGAAGATCTTGAAAATGGGAAGGTGGTCCTTCAATTCCGCTCACCTGAAAAGACTCACTGGGCTGGCTATGCTTTTCCAGGTGGCCATATCGAAGAAGGAGAAAGCCTTGTAGAATCCGTCATTCGTGAAATCTACGAAGAGACAGGACTTACAATTACAAATCCAAAACTGGTCGCAGTCAAAGACTGGCCACAAGATGAGGGCGGCCGCTACATCGTCTTTTGCTACAAAGCGACAGAATATACAGGCCAGCTAAGATCGTCTGATGAAGGAGAAGTTTCTTGGGTTAAGAAAGACCAATTAGAAAAGTTGGATTTATCCTACGACATGCTTCCTCTGCTGGAAGTGATGGAAGACCCAGATTTGTCCGAGTACTATTATCGTAAACGGACAGATGATGATTGGGAAAAATTAAGATTCTAAGCAAAGAGCTAGAGGTATCTAGCTTTTTTTGCTTGTAAGGTAAAAGAAGTAAGAATATTCCATTCGTGCTTGAATCTGCTCAGAAAAAGTACTATAGTATAAGCATAAAATACAATTGTAATCTTTCATACTGTGAATAGAAAGAAGGCAAGATATGAAATTACAATTTAGAATCCTGATAGGAATTTGCTTCTTGATCGGTGCCTTAGTCTTTGCCTTTCAAAAGGAATGGTCGTACGCTTTGCTGTTGCTCTTAGTTGGGGTTTCATACCTTTATAAAGGAGTGCGTCGATGAAGAGTGATTGTTTAAACATCAAGGGGCTAAACGTTTGGTATAAAAAAGACAAGCCCATTATAAAAGACACGAATTTGCTTGTACCCAATCATTCTGTAGTAGGGTTGATTGGTCGAAATGGAGCAGGGAAGACAACCTTGCTAAAAGCTTTAAGTAGTGTTTTTGATCATCGGCAGTATGCAGTTGAGTCTGTTACCATAGAAGACAAAGCGACCTCTTTTCATACGAATTTCTATAAGAGCCGTACCTATACAGTTTTTACTGAAAACAATAGTTTTTTAAACTGGGATTTTGTTCACTATTTTAATTTTGTCTGTCGTTTGTATCATCGAAAGAGAAATGAAACGTTATTGCAGGACTTGATTTCAGGCTTTCATTTTGAAGAATTTCTTAATACCGATATCGGTAGTTTGTCAACGGGAAACAAGAAGAAAGTCTTCTTGATCACAGCTTTTTATCTCAAACCTACCCTCCTTATTTTGGACGAACCATTTGATGGCCTTGATTTTGATGCGACAGAATTTCTATATGGTTTGCTATTGCAGTATAAAGAAGAAGGCTCTATTCTGATGAGTTCGCATATCGCAGAGAGTATCGTTCGGGTGTGTGATACAGCTTATTCTATTGAAGATGGTCACATAGACGCGATCGAATCGAATTTAGAAGATTGGTTTCATGACGTCAATCGTCAGAGGGGGTAGAGCATGCTACTAGCAATTTTTAGAGATTTGGTATCCAAAAATCGTCTCTTCTTGTTCTTGACTTCCTTAGCTTTTGCTCTTTATTACCATCTTGTTGGAGCAAAATTTTCTACGAGCTTTCAAGTCTTGCTGATCAGTACGGCTATTGTTACTGCTCTATCGACCTTTCAGTTGCTCTATTCCTACTTTTCGATGGACAGGGTCCAGGCCTACTACCAGCTTCCTTTGTCTCTCAATCGTTTCAAAGGTTCTTTTCTAACGGTAACCTTTCTTCTCAATTTACTAGAGCGCGTGCTGTTATTGATCCTCTTTTTAGGAGTCAGGTTAGACCTGCTACAATCCTTTAAGCTTGTCCTCCTTTCTTTACTGGTGGTATTAAGTGTGTTTTATGTCTTTATCCAGTTCAATACAAGGCCTAGTTTTCTAGGAGGAGTGCTCATTTCTGTAACGACTGTTCTTACAGGATCTTCTTTATGGGTCCAACAAGTGTCCTATATGATCTTACTTTCAGCCTTCATTGCTATCTTTATTTTTAAAAATGAGGACTTGATCGCGATTTCAAAAAATGATCAGCTGCTCGTTTCAAAGAGAAGAAGTAGCAATTATTTTTGGATTTCCTTATTTCAAGAGCGCTATTTTTCCATCAATTTTGTCTTTACTCTCATCTTCCTCCTTCTCATTCTGATACAGGATTATGATGCTCCTTTAAAAATCATCATCCTGTTAACGATTGCTTCTGTCAATACGCCATTAACTACTCTCATTTCCGCTGATAAAGATTTGATCGATCATGTTAAGTCTCTTCCTAAGAGTCGGTTCTTTTACTTGATGTATTACCGTGTATTGCTGACTTATTTCCTATCTGTCAATCTATTTGTTGCTCTGTTATTAAAAATGGTGGTTATGCCTGACTTGGGGATCCTATTTTTACTAGGAGTGATGATTCTAGCAGTAGTGGAAGCTGTTTTGCACTTACTGATTGAAATCTATTTCCCTTTAAGAAAATGGAATTTAAAGAGAGAATGTTGGAAGCACCCAAGAAAATATATTGTGCCTAGTATCGTCTTCTTACTTAGTTGGAGTCTCCTCTTCTGCTTCTAAGGAATTGCCCCTTTGCTTGTATCTGCTTCTTAATTGTAGTATGATAGAGGAGTTGAAAAGATGCTAGAAAAGGTGGCAAGTAATATGAAAGATTTTCACTTTGATGCAATTGCTGCATTTGAAAATTACGAAATCGAAAAGATGAGAGATGGCCATGTGGTGGTGACAACCAAGGTCGTGGAATCATCGCTCAATTATTATGGAAATGCGCATGGAGGCTATCTCTTTACCCTGTGTGACCAAGTCAGTGGTTTGGTCGTGGTTTCTCAAGGTGTCGATGGGGTGACCTTGCAATCCTCGATCAATTACTTGAAAGCAGGACGTCTGGGTGATGTCCTTACGATCCATGGCGAATGTGTCCACAGTGGACGGACGACTCGAGTTGTGGATGTCGATATTACCAATCAAGACGGGGCCAATGTCTGCAAGGCAACCTTTACGATGTTTGTTACGGGAGTGAGAGATGAATCCGCACAAGTACGCATTTAAAAACTATATTTTTGATTTTTATGGAACCTTGGTCGACATCGAAACGGATGAGTCGAGTCCCATTTTATGGGATACCATGGCTCAGATTTACCAATCCTACGGGGCAAGCTATACAGGAGAAGGCTTGCGACTGCGTTATAGAGAGCTGGTGCAACAAGCCGAAGAAGACTTGGCTAAGGAAAAACAAGTTGCCTACCCAGAGATTGATCTGACGGTCATCTTTGTGCAATTGTATTTAGAAGGTCATCCAAGTGGGAATAGTGTTGCCCATCTCAAAGAGTGGGGACGTTTGATTGCGCGGACTTTCCGTGTCCTTTCTCGAAAGCGGTTGGAGCTTTATCCTCATACGAAAGAAGTATTAGAGGATATGAAAGCTGCAGGTTGTCGAATCTTTCTCTTATCCAATGCCCAAGCAGATTTTACCAATCCGGAGATTGATTTGGTTGGTTTGAGAGAACTTTTCCATGCCATTTACTTGTCGTCTGATGCAGGTATTCGCAAACCTCAGCCAGAGTTTCTCTTGGAAGTGATGAAAGAACACCAGTTGAACCCTGAAAAAACGGTCATGGTGGGGAATGACTTTACGACAGATGTCGCTGTTGCCCAAAGTGTCGGGATGGAGAGTATCTTGATTAATACCTTCCCCTACTCTGATGCTGAACTGCGCGAGAAGAATCAAGCAGGCGTGCGCGTGATTCGAGATATTCAAGAATTGCAGGAAGATTGAAAAATATCATCCAAGTAGGGAGGCCAAGTCGCCTCCTTTTTTCATGAAAATGCTACAGTCGAGCAGGATTTGTCAAATTTTCGCTTTCATGGTATACTATGAAAGTTAATTTGAATAAGGAGATAAAAATGAATAACTTACCAAACTGTCCAAAATGTAACTCTGAATACGTCTATGAAGATGGAGCGCTCTTGGTGTGCCCAGAGTGTGCGTATGAATGGAACCCAGCTGAGGTCGAAGAAGAAGAGGGTGTCGTAGCGATTGACGCCAACGGAAACAAATTGGCTGATGGCGATACAGTGACTTTGATCAAAGATTTGAAAGTTAAGGGTGCACCGAAAGATTTGAAACAAGGGACGCGCGTGAAAAACATCCGTATCGTTGAAGGAGACCACAACATCGATTGTAAGATTGATGGCTTCGGTGCAATGAAACTCAAATCAGAATTTGTGAAGAAGATTTAAAGAAAAGAAGAAGGGCCTAGCCCCTTTTCTTTCAGGAGAATACTATGAAATTCAAATTATTATTTAGCTATCGTTTTCTATTGTTTATCTTAAGTGTTATTGGTGTTTATCTGCAACTCACAAAGCATGGTGGCTTTGGCATGATGCTCTATTACACCATTTTATCTAACATGTTGGTCATGTTCTTTATGGGAGACATGGTTTGGCGCATGGTTCGAGGGCGTTCGACCCAGACTCAGGGCTACCTTCGTATGAAAGGCGCAGTTACCATGTCCATTATGATCACCTGTGTCATCTACCACTTTATGTTGGCGCCTCTGGCGACTCCTGAGAAGTTTTATCGTTTGGAAAACTTCCTCTGTCATTACATCGTTCCTTTGATGTTCTTCTTTGATACCCTAGTGATTGATAAAGCCAAGCAATACCGAAAGCTCGATCCCTTCTTTTGGACTTTGATTCCACTGGCTTACATGCTCTTTGCCCTTCTCAATGGATTGGTCTTGAAGTGGCCAATTCCAGGTGCAAAAGATAGTCCCTTTGCCTATTTCTTTATCAATGTTAATAAATACGGCTGGGCTTTTGTGGGCAAATGGGTGGTGATCATCTTTATCGCCTACCTCTTGGCTGGCTATGTGCTCTATGGGATCAAAAATATCAAGCGAAAATCGGCTGTTTCTTAGTAAAAACCGAACATTATTCAGACGAAAAGTCATGTTTTTAAATTTTTTTGAAAAAAGTTGAGTTTTTTCTTGCATGTCATTTGAAACTGTGATATAGTTATCTCAATTAAATAAATCCTTTAATCCTGTCCCGTGAGGCAGGCAAGGAGACTGTGAAAAACAATGGCTAGGACCATAGGGCGAGACTCTATCCTCTTAGACCATTCATTTGCTGAACCTCCTTGAAAAAGGAGGTTTTTCTTTTACAACTAAGGAGGACTGAATGAAAACCAAAGAAGTCGTTGATGATTTGACGATGAAACGGGCCATTACCCGCATCACCTACGAAATCATTGAACGAAACAAAGATTTAAGCCAGATTGTGCTGGTGGGGATCAAGACGCGTGGTGTTTACATTGCTCGACGGATCCAAGAACGCCTCTCTCAGCTGGAACAAATTGATGTCCCTGTAGCAGAACTAGATACCAAGCCTTTCCGAGATGACATGAAGGCGACAGAAGATACGACGGTTTTACCAGTTGATATCGCTCATAGAGAAGTCATTTTGATCGATGACGTCCTCTATACAGGTCGCACGATTCGCGCTGCCATTGACAATCTGGTCAGTCACGGTCGTCCTGCTCGAGTAAGTCTTGCGGTTCTAGTTGACCGTGGGCATCGGGAGTTGCCGATTCGTCCGGACTTTGTTGGGAAAAATATCCCGACAAGTAAGTCAGAGGAAATCATTGTCGAGATGGTGGAGCTAGACGGCCAAGACCGCGTCCTCATCAAAGAAGCTTAAACAAATTGTAAACTATTTGCATTCACATTTTAAAAGGAGAATCAACATGTCTGAAAATCAAATCGCTCTTAAAAACCTTGTCTCAATGGAAACTCTTACCAATGAAGAAGTAATGGCACTGATCAAACGTGGGATTGAGTTCAAAAACGGAGCTAAAGCATCCTACGAAGATCAACACATCATCTCAAACCTTTTCTTTGAACCTTCAACTCGTACCCACAAAGCCTTTGAAGTGGCAGAGTTGAAATTGGGATGTGATCTCCTTGACTTTGATGTGAAGACAAGTTCTGTGAACAAAGGGGAAACACTTTACGATACAATTTTGACCATGTCAGCTCTTGGAGTAGATGTCTGTGTCATCCGTCACCCTGAAGTGGACTACTACAAAGAATTGGTTGAAAGCCCGACGATCACAGCCTCTATCGTCAATGGTGGGGACGGTTCAGGTCAACACCCAAGCCAAAGCTTGCTTGATTTGATGACCATTTACCAAGAATTCGGTCACTTTGATGACTTGAAAGTTTGTATCGCTGGGGACTTGGATCATTCACGTGTGGCAAAATCAAATATGCAAATCTTGAAACGTTTGGGAGCAACCCTTTACTTTGCAGGTCCAGACGAATGGAGAAGTGCGGAATTTGAAGACTATGGAAGTTTCGTCACTATCGATGAAGTCATTGAAGAAGTAGATGTGATGATGTTCTTGCGTGTGCAACACGAACGTCATGATTACGAATCACTCTTCTCTAAAGAAAACTACCACCGTCTTCATGGCTTGACTCAAGAACGTTATGACCGTATGAAAGATACAGCGATCCTGATGCACCCAGCACCAGTCAACCGTGACGTTGAAATTGCGGACCACTTGGTAGAAGCTCCTAAATCACGTATCGTAGAACAAATGACCAACGGTGTCTTTGTCCGTATGGCCATCATTGAAGCCGTCCTTAAAGGTCGCGGAGCTAAATAAGATAACTGACAATTCATTGAAAGGAAAGGAAGAGGACAGAGTAGATAGCTACATGGAATCTGACTTTCCTTTTTTTGAGGAACTATGATAAAATTGGACTAGTGTAAAAGAAGGGAGGGGTTCTATGAAACGATTATTGGTCCTAGAGGATGGGACTGTATTTGAAGGGGAAGCCTTTGGTGCAGACCTATATGTGACTGGTGAGTTGGTCTTTACGACAGCCATGACAGGCTATCAAGAATTGATTACGGATCAGGCTTTTAGTGGCCAGATACTTTCTTTTACCTTTCCAGTTATTGGCGCAACAGGGATCAATCGAGATGATTCTGAATCGATTACGCCCACTTGTTTAGCAGTAGTCGTTCAGCATCTAGTGGAGATGCCGAGCAATTGGCGGCAGCAGATGACCTTGGATGAATTCTTGAAGCGAAAAAAAATCCCTGGCATTGTAGGGATTGATACGAGACAGGTGGCAAAAATTGTCCGCAAGTATGGACGGATGAAGGCGACTGTCATTAACAAGGGGGATTCGATCGAGCATATCTTGGATCAGTTGCGAGCAACGGTCCTTCCCAAAGACCAAGTGCGTCAAGTTTCTACAAAAACGGCCTATGCTGTACCAGGTTTTGGAAAGAGTATTGCCTTGATTGATCTAGGGGTCAAGCACTCTGTCTTACGCCAGCTGAGTCAAAGGGACTGTAATGTGACAGTTTATCCCTATGATATCTCTTATGATGAACTGATGGAACAGCAGCCCGATGGCGTTATTTTATCCAGTGGGCCTGGCGATCCCCATCAGGTGAAAAAACTCTGCCGCTTAATCAAAAAGCTCAATGGTCAGATTCCGATCTGGGGCATGGGCTTGGGAGCTCAACTGCTGGCTCAAGCTTACGGGGCTGATCTAGCTCCCATGGAAGTCGGGCATTTCGGTTTAAATATTCCTGTACGTGAAATTGCGACAGGAAAAATCGAGATAACGAGTCAAAATCACTTGTATAGTATTGCACGCGATAGCCTGCCCCATGATTTATTGGTCACGCATGAAAACGTCAATGACCATAGTATTGAAGCTTTTCGTCATCGTTACCAACCGATTTTAGGGGTTCAATTCCAAGTGGATGCTAGTCCAGGGACAAGGGAAAATCTCTATTTTTACGATGAATTTTTAGAATTGATTGATGCCAAAATTCACGAAAGTAGAAGGGAGAAGGAATGATGAAAGAAAACCAGAAATTGCTTCTCCTATGTGGAGATTCTTATCAGGATATTAGCCTTTTGGCTGCGGTAAACGAAACACAAAAACTCAATGACAAGAATGGAAATGCTCTTGTCCTTTATCTGGGAGAAGAAAATGCTATCACACAAGAAGCTGGAGAACAGGTTGTAGTCAGTAAGCTCAAACTGGATGCTCTTAGGACGACTCTTCTTTCCTATACTGGATCTCGCTTGCTCCTAACCTTTGCGGATAAACAGATTTTAAATCTCTTGTTCCGATTGGAAGAAATTGGATTTTTCAAAGAAGTATCGATCATGATTGTCGGGCCGAGTCTCCAACGCTACCGGACCTTTTATCAGCAAGCGGATCAACGACGCCTTTTTCAAGAGCTGGGCTATCAGGTACCCGCTTCCGCACTGGTTGGTTCTGTTCGAGAAGCCATTGAGTTTTCTGAAGGCATTCAATTTCCCATTATGATCTGGCCGGTAGCGAGTAAGCAAGGGCAGGGACGAAAGATTGCTCATAATCTAGATGACCTGTGCGAAGCAGTGGAAACGGGACTTTCAGTCTCTCCAAGTCAGCAGTGTTTGCTAGAGTTTTCGACCTATGGCTTTAAGGAATTGGATTTTGTCGTCATGCGCGATCGCGAAGACAATCACTACCTGGCGGCCTCTATTGAAAGCATTGATCCTGTCGGGATCCACTCTAGTGACTCTTATCAATTTATGCCAGCTGTCACCCTGACTGACCGAGAGTTTCAAAATCTTCGTGAAGCAGCGATCCACATCAGTCGCTATTTGAAGCTGACAGGAGCCATTTCGATCAAGTTTGCTCTAGATCCGACGAGTTATGCTTTTTATATCCTAGAAGTTAATCCATTTGCTTCAGACAGTATCTCAATGGCCTCTATGGGCTTGGGTTATTCCTTATTTGAGCAAGAAGTTCAGCTACAATTAGGGCGATCTCTCGAGCATTTGCCTCATCCCTTATTAAAGGATTTAAAGGCCGTTTACGAACCGAGTTTGGACTATATCTTCTTTAAGATCCCGATTTTTTCTGATGCTGCTAAAAATGCCTGCCTCAATACCCAAATTCACTCTTATGGGGCAGTTTATGGATTTGGGAAGAGAATCGATGAAGCTTATCAACAAGCCCTAGAAACCATTAAAGATAAGAACTTGCTGACCATCCTTCCTGAGGAAATGAGCGATGATGAATTAATCCAGAAAATTGCTCGTCATATGCCACACCGGCTCTTCTATATCTTAGAAGCTTTAAAACGTGGTTTTGAGTTTGAGGAACTCTTGGATTTGAGTAAATTAGCACCTGTTTATTTGCAGGTCTTGGCCAATCTAGTGGAGTTAGATAAAGGAGTAGAGGCTGAGACAAGTCCAGCCTTTCTTCCGGTTGAGCCATCAGCTGGCTTATATGAGGTCAAAGCGGGAGCAGCCTATTATCTGACCCAAAACGGAACCAATGAATCATTGGCTTTGGAGGCTGCTTGTGTCTTGGTGGATGATCTAGAAATCTGCGATGAGAGTTTTTACCAAAAGGTGCGAAAGAAGGCTAAAGAGCTGAAAGAAAAAGGACAACAGGTTATCTTACTCACAAATCGTCCTTTTACAGAATCATTGGTAGATAAAGTCTATTATCTTTCGATCAATGAGACAAGCCTTCGCCTGATTCAGAAAATTGATCAGGTCAAAGATATTGTCAAGCTTTCTAATAGACAATAAAGGATCCGGACAACCTATCCGAATCCTTTTTTTGTTTCTTATTTTTTGGTCACAATACCGATAATGGTATCAACTGCGCGTTCCATGGTTTGGAGACTTACGTATTCAAAGCGACCATGCATGTTTTCTCCACCGGCAAAAATATTTGGTGTTGGAATTCCCATAAAGGAAATTTTAGATCCATCTGTACCACCGCGGATCGGTTCAATGATTGGAGTGATACCAAGATCTTCCATGACTCCCTTAGCAAGGGTAATCGGCGTCATATCTTTTTCAATCACTTGCTTCATGTTGTAGTACTGATCTTTGAGGGTGAGGAGAACGCGTTCGCTACCGAGCTCCGCATTCATCTGATCAGCAATAGATTTCATGAGGTCTTTGCGTTTTTCAAAACTTTCAGTTTCAAAGTCCCGAATGATGTAGCTGGCACTTGCTTCCTCGACAGTTCCATCGATGTTCATCAAGTGGTAGAAGCCTTCATAGCCTTCGGTTAATTCTGGACGTGCTCCTTCAGGGAGTTTGTTATGGAAATCAATGGCCAATTGAAGAGCGTTGATCATTTGACCTTTGGCTGTACCTGGGTGGACATTGCGTCCTTTGAAGGTAATTTCAGCCCCAGCTGCTGAGAAGGTTTCGTATTGAAGCTCTCCAAGAGGACCCCCATCGACAGTATAGGTAAAGTCTACGTCAAAATCCTCTGCATCAAATTGATCTGCCCCAACTCCGATTTCTTCATCGGGACCAAAGCCGACACGGATTTCTCCGTGTTTGATTTCAGGATGAGCTGTCAGGTATTCAATAGCTGTCATGATTTCAGCGATACCTGACTTATCGTCTGCACCCAGAAGAGTAGTACCGTCAGTTGTGATCAAGGTTTGTCCCTTGTAGTTGTTCAAATGAGCAAAATCATCTGGATCGAGTGTGAAACCAGAGTCACCAAGGGTAATGACACCCCCATCATAATTCTCAACAATTTGTGGATTGACATTTTCGGCATTGAAGTCAGCGGTATCCATGTGAGAGATAAATCCAATCTTGCGTGTAAAGCTTGGATCATTAGCTGGAAGTGTTCCAATAGCATAGCCGTTTGGTAAATAGTAGACGTTTTGAAGCCCCACGCGTTTCATCTCAGGGATCAAGATGTTTGTTGCAAAATCAACTTGTGATTGGGTACTTGGAGTGGTTGTAGAATTTTCATCTGAACGTGTGTTAACCTTTACATAGGTAATAAAACGGTCCAACAAATTTTGGTATTTCATGATCATTCTCCTTTTTCAGTTTCAATTAATTTGTGAATAGCATGGGCCACACCATCCTCATCATTGGTCAGGGTGATGAAGTCTGCGATTTCCTTGACAGCAGCATTGCCATTTCCCATAGCGACGCTGTAACCAGCAAAACGTAGCATTTCAAGGTCATTGTTTGCATCTCCAAGAGCCATGACCTGGTCTCTCCTGTAGCCTAATGTTTGGCTTAATGCTTGAAGAGCAGAAGCCTTGCTGGCACCTTTTGGCAGAATTTCAAACAAGATATCCTGTGAACGTACAGTGTTAAAATCGGCCTCTAATGCAGCCTCGTGCTGAGCTTTGAAGGCATCAATAGCAGAAGGATCTCCTACGTACATAGCTTGAAAAATAGGAACAAGGTTGGGCAAATCCTCTTCTGAGACTGGTGTCGGTTTACTATTAACAATACCCGCATCCATCGTGACAAGTTCACTGGCTTCAGGTGCGACCACTAGGTAGTGATCTATGTCAAATAAGGTTAGCTGGACGTCTGTATCTTCCGTCAAAACATGCAAGCGGTGCATGTCCTCAAGGCTCAATTCTTCCTTACCAATGATTTCCCAATTCTGTGTAGACAAGGTTGTACACCCGTTATTGATAATCATATAGTAGTTGCCATCAGGAAGACCAATCTCTTCAAAGATGGGCCGTACCCCCGCTAAGGGGCGCCCAGTACAGATCACAATATCATAACCGGCTTCATGGGCCCGGTGGAGAGCTTCAATATTGCCTTTAGAGAGAGTCTTATCCTCATGCAAAAGGGTACCATCTAAGTCAATCGCGATTAATTGAATCATTTGATCTCCTCCAAATTGAGAGGAACAAAGCCATCTATAACCTTACCAATCACTCCAGGTTCCTCATCCAGTGGAATGATCTGATCACTATATTTCTTATTGAGGGAAACCAGTCGAATACCGTTGACCTCACGAAAGACACGCTTGATCAACGTTTGCCCATCAAAATCAATGGCATAAATAGCTCCTGCCTGATCGTAATAGGTTTGCTTGATTAAGACAACAGCTCCTTTTTCATATTTAGGCTCGAGGGAATCCGTATGTATCCAAAAAGCCAAATCGTAAGGAATCTTTTGATCAAACCAAACGATATCAGCTTGCTTTTGATTTTGGTAAGCTGCAAAAGAATCATAGACAGAATATGAGTGGTATTGCTTTTCAATCTTCTGTCTTTCTTTTTGATGGGTCAAGAGACTTTTTCCATAAGAAAGAAGATTTTCCTGATTTCCTTCATCGAGCTGTTTATACAATCGTTCAATCTCTGAATCAATGACCACAAAATCATTGCGCAATCGAGGGTCAATTTCAGCAACTGCTACCTGGAAAAAGGCTGCAATCTTCTCTAAATTTTCGGGAACAGGAAGAGAAGTTCCTTTTACATATCCAGTCAGGGTACTAGCAGGGATTCCAGTAATACGAGATAATTCGATCTGCTTTTTCCCCTGTTCTTTCAGTAATTCTCTAATCTTTTCCGATATAATCCGTAATGCCTCTTTGTCTTGAGGACTTGCTTTTCCACGACCTCTGGCCAACGTACTCACCTCCTTGTATTTACCCTTACTATTATAATGAATTAAATCGAAAAAGTAAATAGAAACCCCTGAAAAATGTGAAAAAAGATGAATTTGATCTAAATCGGATTATCTTTTTAAATTTTATCAGGTCTTCCTTTACTTTTTGAGGATAAAGGTCTAAGATAATACCAAAGAGTTCATGGAGGTGAAGCTATGATTCGTAGCGTTCAAGTCAAAGATGCAGGTCAAATTAGAGATTTATGTCACCAAGCATTGGGGTATGATTCGACCCTTGAAAAAGTGGCAGCTCAGATTGATAAATTTAATTCGCCAGATTCGGATCATTTTTGCTTTGTTTATGAAGAGGACCAAACAGGAAATATTCTTGGTTATGTGGAAGCGGAAGTCTATGAAAGCCTCTATAGTGATGCTGGTTTAAATATTTTGGGCCTTGCGGTTTTTCCATCTGCTCAAGGACGTGGGATCGGTCGCCAATTGATGGAGCGAGTAGAAGATCTTGCCAAAAGTAAGCATTCTGCTTTTATCCGTTTAAATTCTGCCTCTCATCGAAAAGAAGCTCATCTCTTTTACGAACGCATTGGCTATGAGGGTAATAAAACTCAGAAGCGATTTTTGAAAATAATGAATTAAGATAGGCAAAGGCCTATCTTTTTTGTTATAATGAAGAGTACGATTAATTTTACTAGGAAGATGATTATGCCAAATTTTGAAGAATTAAAAAAACGACAAGAGAAGATTCGGAACTTCTCGATCATCGCCCATATTGACCATGGAAAGTCAACCTTGGCCGATCGAATCTTAGAAAAAACCGAAACCGTGTCTAGTCGGGAGATGCAAGCCCAACTCCTAGATAGTATGGACCTGGAACGGGAACGTGGGATTACCATTAAGCTGAATGCCATCGAGTTGAACTACACGGCTAAAGATGGGGAAACCTATATCTTCCACTTGATTGACACACCAGGACACGTGGACTTTACCTATGAGGTTTCGCGGTCGCTTGCTGCCTGTGAAGGTGCCATTCTCGTAGTGGATGCCGCTCAAGGGATTGAAGCCCAGACCCTAGCCAATGTTTACTTGGCGCTGGACAATGATTTGGAAATCCTTCCAGTTATCAATAAAATCGACTTGCCAGCTGCAGATCCAGAACGTGTGCGCACAGAAGTAGAAGATGTCATCGGCTTGGATGCTAGTGAAGCTGTCCTAGCCTCTGCCAAAGCTGGTATCGGGATTGAAGAAATTTTGGAGCAGATCGTTGAGAAAGTTCCAGCTCCGACTGGGGATGTTGAAGCGCCTCTTCAAGCCTTGATCTTTGACTCTGTATATGATGCCTATCGTGGGGTGATCCTTCAAGTCCGAGTGGTCAATGGAATGGTTAAACCAGGCGATAAGATTCAGCTCATGAGTAATGGCAAGACCTTTGATGTCACTGAAGTTGGGATTTTTACTCCTAAAGCAGTTGGACGTGATTTCCTTGCGACGGGAGACGTCGGCTATATTGCGGCCTCAATCAAGACTGTTGCGGATACCCGTGTCGGGGATACGGTGACCCTAGCGACCAATCCAGCAAGTGAGCCACTACATGGATATAAGCAGATGAACCCAATGGTCTTTGCCGGTCTTTACCCAATCGAATCTAACAAATACAATGATCTTCGTGAAGCCTTGGAAAAATTGCAATTGAATGATGCCAGTCTTCAATTTGAACCGGAAACTTCTCAAGCCCTCGGTTTTGGTTTCCGTTGTGGTTTCTTGGGACTTCTTCATATGGACGTTATCCAAGAGCGTTTGGAGCGTGAGTTCAACATTGACTTGATCATGACTGCACCGTCTGTTATTTACAAGGTAAATTTGACTGATGGAGAAGCACTGGATGTCTCAAACCCTTCTGAGTTCCCAGATCCAACCAAGATTGCTTCAATTGAAGAACCGTATGTCAAAGCGCAAATTATGGTGCCACAAGAGTTTGTTGGAGCTGTCATGGAATTAGCCCAACGGAAACGCGGTGATTTTGTGACCATGGACTACATCGATGAAAATCGGGTGAATGTCATTTATCAAATCCCACTGGCGGAAATTGTCTTTGATTTCTTTGATAAATTGAAATCTTCTACTCGTGGCTATGCAAGCTTTGACTACGAGTTGTCTGAATACCGTCCATCCAAACTGGTTAAGATGGATATTCTCCTCAATGGAGATACCGTCGATGCCCTCAGCTTTATCGTTCACAAGGACTTTGCCTATGAACGTGGTAAGTTGATTGTTGAGAAACTCAAGAAGATTATCCCTCGTCAACAGTTTGAAGTGCCTATCCAAGCAGCGATCGGTCATAAGATCGTGGCTCGTACAGATATCAAGGCCCTTCGGAAGAACGTCTTGGCCAAGTGTTATGGTGGGGACGTCTCACGGAAACGCAAGCTACTTGAAAAACAAAAAGCTGGTAAGAAACGGATGAAGGCTATTGGATCTGTTGAAGTTCCACAGGAAGCCTTCTTGTCTGTATTATCAATGGATGAAGAATAACATTTAAGGTGCCTCAAAAGGGCACTTTTGTTTTATTTTATGTTCAAAAGAAATAGACTGAATGAGAAAGGTTGGATCAGATGTGACACTTATCTTATTTTAAAATACCCACTTTCATAAAAAGGGTTGACATCCACGGCATACCGTGATATAATATAATCTGAAAGGAGGAAGGTAGGAAAATATCAGAGATTGCCGAACTTATGGTAGTAACTGGAACCCTATTAACAGGAATTGCAAGTGTTATCGTGGCAATAAAAAAAGAGCCAAAAGAACGCAAGCCACGCAAAGCAAAGCGGTTCAAGTAAGGCTCTGGTAGGTTGGGGCGAAAGCCCCTTAGACCTACCATGATTATATCATATCGATCAAAGAAATGAAATATTTACCAATTTTTACAATAGTATTTTTTATATTTCTGTTCATTTTAAAAGATAGACGGAAGCAAAGAGAGGGATTAAATGAGAGAACAAATAGAAAAGTTATTAAACAGCGAGATAAGCACAAGCGCAATAGCTAAAGGCGCAGGCGTTCCTTGGTCTACAGTGGCAGATATTAGAAAAGGAAAAACCAGTATTGATAAAATGGCCCTACTTACAGCCGAAAAATTGTTTAACTTTGCTGAAGAGTTAGATAAGAAAAATAATGGTAGACTAGAGGAAAGATAATACATCATTGAGGAGAGAATATGAAAAATAAGTTTCTACTCGCGTCTGTTACGTTTTTGTCTGTTGTTAGTCTTTCTGCTTGTACCAGTCCAAAGAAAGAGTCTAGTAAAACATCGGCAGCATCTAGTTCCACGAATGTGGTGAAAGAGACAACAACATCAAGTAGCAATGTAAAGAAACAAATATCAGATAGTGATAAGGGGAATGTGAAAACGAAACGAATTGGTTCGGCAGATTATGGGTATGTTAATATTCCAAGTGACTGGAAAAAGAATGACAATATCCAAGTTGGGGATAACATTCAGTACACAGATAAAAACGCCTTCAATATTATTGTTTTAAATGCTGCCACTAGAGAAAAAGCACATGTTGCCGAAGGAGTGGAATTTAATGCAGAGCTAATAGCTAAAAGATTTGAGACCAGGTGGAATGATTATAAAATTGTTGAGAAAATGACAAAATCTACGACGACTGTTGGAGGAAATGAATCGCTTAAAATACATATATTTCTCAAGACAGGCCTGCAGGCTGCTGGGTGGGTATTCCAAAAAGATGATAAGGTTTATTTGATTGTTGTTGAAGGATTTGAGAAAACAATAACTCAATTTACTCCTTATGTCGAAAACACTTGGAGTCTAGATGGAACAGGTGCTGTAAAGGATTGATGAAGAGGAAGCTTGGCTTAAACTATCCAGTCTTCGATGTTTGATAAGAATAACAGTATGACGCAGTGGTTGATTGCTCAGAGCACTGCTTTGAGGTGGTGGATAGGACTTGCGAAGCAAGTTTCCCAAGTCTTTGTTCGCTTTTTTAGCTCCAAAGATAGCCTAATCAACTGTGCGGGGGTGGGAAAACGAACTCTCCTTATTAGTCGGAGTTCTGTCCCACTCCCTTTTTTACAGTCTTTGTGGTATAATCTTTCTATTGTTTAGAAGAGGAAATAGAGGATGACACAGGAAATTGATATTGAAAAATACCATCAGTTAGCTCTCCAAAAGCAAAAGGAGCACCGCAAGGTATTGGCGAATCTCAAGAAGAAGCCACCTAAGAATTTAGATAAAATAGCGCAAGAAATCCACGATGAAGTTTTCCAAGAAATCGATTGTACGGCTTGTGCCAATTGCTGCAAAACCTTAGGTCCAGATTTTAAGGAAACCGATATCACGCGCATCGCCAAATATTTCAAGATGAAGCTTCCTGCTTTTGAGGCAGAATTTCTTCAAGTTGACGAAGATGGGGACAAGGTTTTTAAATCCATGCCTTGCCCCTTTCTTGGTGGAGACAATCTCTGTTCCATCTACGATGTTCGTCCGAAAGCCTGTCGGGAATTTCCTCATACAGATCGCAAGAAGATCTACCAGATCAACCATCTGACCATCAAGAATACCCTCACTTGCCCAGCGGCTTATTTATTTGTAGAAAAATTGAAGGATCGTTTGTAATGGCATATACATTTTTACTTTTTGATTTGGACCATACCTTGTTGGACTTTGAATCTGCTGAAGAGACAGCCTTGACGCAGATGTTAGAAGACATGAATTTTCCAGATGTACAGGCCTTTAAGGATTACTACAAACCCATGAACCAAGGGCTCTGGAAGGATTTGGAGCAAAAGAAATTAACCAAGCAAGAGCTCGTGGATAGTCGGTTTGCGATTGGGTTTGCCCACTTTGGGATTACGGTTGATGGGGCTGAGATAGCTCTTCGCTACCAAGATTACATTAGTCTTCAGGGGCAGTCTTTCCCCGGTGCGGAGGACTTACTGGCTCGACTTGAAAAAGCAGGTTACCAGCTCTATGGTGCAACGAACGGAGTGACTGCCATTCAAGAAGGACGCTTAGTTCATTCTACAATCGCACCTTATTTCAAAGAGGTCTTTATCTCTGAGCAGCTTCATACTCAGAAACCAGAACCTGCATTTTTTGACAAGGTCGGCCAACTGATTCCAGGTTTCAGCAAGGAAGAGACCCTCATGATCGGTGATTCCTTGACGGCGGATATCGCAGGAGGCCATGCTGCGGGGATCGATACCGTCTGGTATAACCCAAATCATAAGGAAAATACCAGTCAGGTAGTGCCGACTTATACCGTTAGCAACTATCAAGAAATCGCCGATTTACTGATAAAATAAAAAATTTTAAATACTGTCAAGTTTTTTTCTTGACAACTCTATAAAATGTGTTACAATAGATCATGTGCTAAATAGCTTGTCTATTTCACCGAAAATTAAAATATAGAAAAGAGACTTATAAAAATGGCAGTTAAAATTCGTTTGACTCGTATGGGTTCTAAGAAAAAACCTTACTACCGTATTAACGTAGCAGATTCACGTTCACCACGTGATGGACGTTTCATCGAAACAGTTGGAACTTACAATCCACTTGTTGAAGAAAACCAAGTAACTTTGAAAGAAGACCGCGTTCTTGCATGGTTGGCTGATGGAGCTCAACCTTCAGATACAGTTCGCAACATCCTTTCAAAAGCTGGTGTGATGAAGAAATTCCACGATTCTAAATTCTCAAAATAATTTTTTAAGTAGGTTGATGTATGGATACGATTGAAAATCTCATTATTGCAATTGTGAAACCCTTGATTTCACAACCGGATGCCTTAACCATCAAGATCGAAGATACTCCTGAATTCTTGGAGTACCATCTTGACCTTGATCCTAGCGATGTTGGTCGTGTAATCGGTCGAAAAGGTCGCACCATTTCTGCGATAAGAACGATTGTCTACTCTGTCCCAACTGAAGATAAAAAAGTAAGAATTGTTATTGACGAAAAATAAAAAGGCGGGATTTTGTCCCGTTTTTTTGTTGGAGCACTCAGGGAGCACCGTTGAGAATTGTTGCTGAACGTGATAAAATAGAGTGAATAAACTACACTGGAGAAATCATGAATTACTTTAATGTTGGGAAAATTGTCAATACCCAAGGCTTACAAGGTGAAATGCGGGTCTTGTCTGTGACAGACTTTGCGGAAGAGCGTTTTAAAAAAGGAGCTGAATTGGCCCTCTTTGATGAGAAGGATCGTTTTGTCCAGACGGTGACCATTGCCAGTCATCGCAAGCACAAGAACTTCGACATCATCAAGTTTAAGGATATGTACCATATCAATGCTATCGAAAAATTCAAGGGCTTTAGCCTCAAGGTTGCAGAAGAAGACTTGACGGATTTGGAGGATGGCGAGTTTTATTACCATGAGATCATCGGCCTTGATGTTTACGAAAATGACCAGCTAATCGGTCAGATCAAGGAAATCCTGCAACCAGGTGCCAATGATGTCTGGGTCGTGAAACGAAAAGGCAAACGCGACCTTCTCTTGCCTTATATCCCACCAGTGGTGCTCAATATCGATATCCCAGGAAACCGGGTGGATGTAGACATCTTAGAAGGGTTAGACGATGAAGATTGATATTTTAACCCTCTTTCCAGAGATGTTTTCTCCCCTTGAGCATTCCATCGTCGGCAAGGCCCGTGAAAAGGGACTTCTCGAGATCAACTACCATAATTTCCGTGAAAATGCGGAGAAGGCGCGTCATGTAGATGATGAGCCCTATGGGGGCGGGCAAGGTATGCTCTTACGCGCTCAACCAATTTTTGATGCCTTTGATGCCATTGAGAAAAAGAATCCGCGCGTGATCCTGCTGGATCCTGCTGGTCGGACCTTCGACCAAGCTTACGCAGAAGAGTTGGCTCAGGAAGAAGAATTGATTTTTATCTGTGGTCACTATGAGGGCTACGACGAGCGGATCAAGACCTTGGTGACGGATGAGATTTCTCTTGGCGATTATGTCCTGACGGGTGGCGAACTAGCGGCCATGACCATGATTGATGCGACGGTACGCTTGATTCCAGAAGTGATCGGGAAAGAGTCCAGTCACCAGGATGACAGTTTCTCCTCTGGTCTCTTAGAGTATCCTCAATACACACGCCCTTATGAATACAGAGGAATGACAGTTCCAGATGTTCTTATGAGTGGCCATCATGAAAATATCCGTCAGTGGCGCCTCTATCAGAGTTTGAAAAAGACCTTAGAACGTCGTCCAGACTTGCTTGAAAACTATGAGTTGACAGCAGAAGAAGAGAAGATGTTGGAACAAATTAAACAAGAAGACTAACAGCGTCAGCTGTTTTTCTTTTGCCTCAAAAATTTATGAAAAAAACTTTTTAAACCTACTAGTTATTGGTAACAAAATGTGGTATGCTAAGGGGTAGAGAAACTTCAAGAAAATGATTCAGTTTTGGGGGTGAGTTTAATGGGAAAGAAATTAGGAAAATCGGTTTTCACGACTGGGATTGCCGCAACAACGGTCCTATCTGGTATGTTTAATCACAAGGCTAGTGCGGAAGAAGTGAAGCAAAATGAAAATGCAGAAACCAACAGTACAGAAGTAGTCGAAAAACCAATTACGGTCGATGAGTTGAAGCAAATTACAGCTCAAAAAGGCCAAGTGGTGAAAGATGTCCACTACCAAGAGCAAAAAGTGATCGATGCTCAAACGGAAGTCAAGGCTGCTGGACAAGAACTGGAAGAAAAGAAAGCAGAAGTGACGGATGCGGAAAACCTCATTGCAACGACTTCAGATGCCCAAGTTCAGAATGCAGAAAATGACGTCAAGGTGGCCCAAGCCTATGTGACCATCGAAGAAAATAAGGTTCGAGAAGCAGAAGCTGCCCATGACCAAGTCGTAGAGGCTGTTCGTCAACAGGGAAATCAAGTTACGGCTCAGGAATCTTTGGTCGATGTAGCACAAAATGAATTGAACCAAGCTAAAGCACCGATTTCGAATGATGAGAATGTGCTCAACCAAGCTTTGTTGGAGCAAAGTCAAGTCGAGCAAAGTATCCGAGAATCTCAGAATTACCTCGCGACCTTGCAAGCGAGTCAGCAAACTGGCTCAGATACAGTGGCTCAAATTGAGAGCGACATTCAACTGGCTCAAACACGTCTGACAGATTTGAAAGCGGTCATCGCAACCAAGGAAGCTGAATTGGCAGCCTTAGAACAAGCAGCGGCCAATAGCCCAGTTCAGTTGAGTCAAGCGACTTATGAAGGTTATTTGCAACACTTAGCTGACAATGGCAATGAAGCTGCAGCCAGCGCTTTAGCCCTCTACAAACGTGGTCGGGAAGAAGACGGCTTGACGGTTGGAGAGTCTGGATCTTTGCAAGCTAACCTCCGAGCACTTGAAATTGCGGATGCCATCAATAGCTATCGTCGTAATGCCGGCTTGCCTGAATTGGAGCTGGATCCTTATTCCCTTCCTGCCAGTCAAGTACAGTTGGAATACTTCAAGAAAGCCAACTGGCATATGTTTAAGTATTTGCCAAACGAAAACATCGCTTATGGCTTCTCACCTGCTGGTGCGGTTGACTTTTGGTACAATGAAAAAGCGGCTTATCAAGAAGTTGCAGCTCAATATGGTCTACCAACAGACGAAACTCAAATCGATGCCAATGATATCTATATGAAGATTGGTGCTGAGGCCTTTGCTAAGGTTGGTCACTATCTCCAAATGGTAGATAACAAAGCGACAGCTTTATCAGTCGCTTATGACCCTAGCAATGCTATGTCAGAAGTAGCTTTCTTACACCGCCCTGTCCATTCAGCAGTGTCAACCAGTGCGCTCGCTTACCAATTGCGTCAGGGGGCTGGAGCTACGACGACAAGATCAGATGTGAAAGCAAAATCTGATGAAGTCGCTAATCTCAAGCTGGACAAGGCCAATCAAGAGTCTCAAATCATTATCTTGCAAGGCAAGTTAGAAGATGCCCGCCATGCCAATTCAAATGTGGCAGTAGAGATGGCCAATGTCCAAAAAACCATCCAAAATTACAAGATTCTTCTCGTTAGCAAGGACCATGCGGTTGAAAAGGCGAAGGCGACTCTTGATGTATCTCGAGGTCGGATTGAAGCAGCCATCCAACCAAAAGAAGCAGCCCTTCAAAAAGCGAAAGATTTGTTAGCAGCTGCGCGTGAGAAATTAGATCTATTAAAAGCAGAAGAAGCAGAAAAAGCCCAAGTCGTTCAAGAAGCGCATGAGGGCTTGAAGGCGGCGCAAGAGCGCCTGGTTGCTGCTGAAAAACGTCTTTCTGACTTTAAAAACGCTCCAGAATTATTGGTCAAAGCCCAATCAGTTTTATCTGCTGCGGTGGCTAATTTGGAAAATAAAAAAGAAAAATTGGAAGCAGAATTCACAACCCTGCAATCTTATCAAAGTGTTGTGGAACTGTTGAATTCCCAATATGAAGATCTAGCGTCGCGGATGGATCCAGCTATTTTAGAAGCAGCAGATATGCCGATGGATATCCGCTCAAGCAATCCAACAACTTTCTCGGATAGACCAACTGTTCTTCCAACAACTACCAATAGTCCACAAGTGCAAGCACCAACAGCTAGTCCAGCTCCAAAACAAGAAGCTAAAGTAGAAGAAATCAAACCGAAAAAAGAAAACAGCCAAGCTGTGGCTGGATCTGATTCCTCCAAATATGCAGTAGCAACAACAGGTGTTGCCGTCGGGCTACTTGCTGGATTGTTTGGTTTCAAGAAAAAGAAACAATCATCAAAAAATGATTAAGACATACCGAAGATAGAGTGGATGCTTAGACATTTTATTGCTTAAACTCTTCAAAGAAGATATATGAGGGTGGGAAAAGAACTCGCTTAACAAAATGAGTTCTTTCCTGCTCTTTTTTTGTACAATTTTAGAATTTTTGAAAGAAAATGATAGAAAATGATAAAAAGTGTTGACATTTTTTGGAGATGGAGTATAATAGTCCTTGTAATCGATTGCAAAAGGAGGAGAAATGCTTAAGTCTGAACGAAAACAATTCATCCTCGAGAAGGTATTGAAGGAAAAGTTTGTTTCCTTAGAAACCCTTGTACAAGAGCTGGGGACGTCTGAATCAACGGTTCGACGTGACTTGGATGAATTAGAAGCTGAAAGTAAACTTCGCCGGGTTCACGGCGGTGCGGAAAGCCTGCATTTTCTTCAAGAGGAAGAAAGCAATAAAGAAAAATCTATCAAAAACATTCAAGTTAAGTCAAAAATCGCGGTAAAAGCGGCGGAATTGATCAAAGATCATGACGTGATCTTTATCGATGCCGGGACGACCAATGAACTTTTGGTACAAGAAATTGTCAATCCAACGGTAACCGTGGTGACCAACTCGATTCACCATGCGACCAAGTTGGTCGAGCGAAATGTTCCAACAGTCATCATCGGTGGGAAGGTAAAATCTTCTACAGATGCTAGTATCGGAGGAATCGCGCTCAATCAGATCGGTCAGTTGAATTTTGACAAGGCCTTTCTTGGAATGAATGGAATCGATGATGAATTTTACAGCACTCCAGACCTGGAAGAAGGATCTGTTAAGCGTGCGATTATCGAAAATGCGAAAAAGACCTATATCCTAGCGGATGATTCGAAAATTGGGGTGACATCCTTTGTCAAAGTGGCTCCTATCAAGCGAGCCATGATTATCACCAATCAATGTGAACCGCAACGATTAAAGGTTTTAAAAGAAAAAACGGAGGTTATAGAGGTTTGATTTATACAGTTACACTGAATCCAGCAATTGACTATATTGTCCGTCTCGATCATGTAGAGACCGGAGCGGTCAATCGGATGGCTTCAGAAGATAAATTCGCCGGTGGTAAGGGAATCAATGTCAGTCGTGTTTTGAAGCGTCTCGATATCGAGAACACAGCGACTGGATTTATCGGTGGTTTCACAGGACGCTTCATTGAAGACGTACTGATTAGCGAAGCCATTTCAACCAACTTTGTGACAGTGGACCAAGATACACGGATCAATGTCAAGATCAAAGCTGATGAGGAAACAGAGATCAATGGGAATGGCCCAGAAGTAACAGATACTCAGTTGCAAGAATTGCTCAATATCTTATCGAGCTTAACAGCAGATGATGTAGTAGTCTTTGCAGGGTCTGCCCCATCTTCACTTGGGAATGCCGTATACAAACAATTGATCGCAGCTACTCGTGCGACAGGTGCACAAGTGGTTTGTGATTTTGAAGGGCAAACCTTGATTGGTTCCTTGGAGTTCAATCCCCAATTGGTCAAACCAAACAACCATGAGTTGGGAGATATTTTTGGCGTTACCTTGACGGAATTGCCAGAAATTGAACGCTATGCCAAAGAAATTTTGGCCAAAGGAGCACAAAACGTCATTATTTCTATGGCGGGTGATGGTGCTCTCCTAGTCAGTCCAAGCGGAACTTACTTCGCAAAACCAATCAAGGGTCAAGTAAAGAACTCTGTCGGGGCTGGAGATTCCATGGTAGCAGGCTTCACTGGAAAGCTCGCAACAACAGGAGATGTCATCGAAGCCTTCAAATGGGGCGTGGCTTGTGGAACAGCGACCACCTTCTCGGATGATTTGGCAACAGCTGACTATATAAAAGAAACTTATGAAAAAGTAGAGGTAGAAAAACTATGAAAATTCAAGACGTTTTAAATAAAAACGTGATGTTGTTTGACCTTCAAGCAACAGATAAAGAGGGCGTGATCAATGAGATGATTCAATCGCTCGTTGATAATGGTGTGGTGACAGATTTTGACACCTTCAAGGCTGGAATCATGAACCGTGAAGCACAAACTTCAACTGGTTTGGGTGACGGAATTGCTATGCCCCACAGCAAAAATGAAGCAGTCAAAGAAGCAACGGTCTTGTTTGCAAAATCAAACAAGGGTGTGGACTATGCTTCGCTTGATGGCCAACCAACAGACTTGTTTTTCATGATCGCAGCTCCAGAAGGGGCAAATGACACTCACTTGGCAGCCCTTGCTGAATTGTCTAAGTACTTGATGAAACCAGGATTTGCGGACAAACTTCGCCAAGCAAGCACTCCTGATCAAGTGATCGCAGCCTTTGATGCAGAAGAGCAAGAAGCTGCAGCTGAAGAAGCGAAAAAAGCAGAAGCAGTCAAAGAAGCAGCTTCGTCTGACAAACCTCTCATCGTTGCCGTTACAGCATGTACAACAGGTATCGCCCACACTTATATGGCAGAAGAAGCCCTCATCAAAAAAGGGGAAGAAATGGGTGTTACAGTCCGCGTTGAAACCAACGGGGCATCTGGTGTCGGCAACCGCTTGACAGCTGAAGAAATCGCAAAAGCTGAAGGGGTCATCATTGCAGCAGATAAAGCAGTTGAAACCGCTCGTTTCGATGGCAAAAAATTGATCTCTAAACCAGTCGCAGCCGGTATCCGTCAGACAGAAGACTTGATCCAAACCATCTTGGATGGCAAAGCAGATGTCTTCCACGCTGAAAATGCTGCACAAGCTAGCGCTAGCCAAGAAAAATTGAGCTTGGGTGGAGCCTTCTACAAACACTTGATGAGTGGGGTTTCTCAAATGCTTCCATTCGTTATCGGTGGTGGTATCTTGATCGCCCTTGCCTTCTTGATTGATCAAGTTATGGGTGTGCCTCAAGATCAATTGTCTAGTCTTGGTTCTTATCATGTATTAGCAGCACAATTTAAAACAATTGGTGGAGTAGCCTTTGGCTTCATGCTTCCTGTACTTGCAGGTTATATTGGATTCTCAATCGCTGAAAAACCTGGTTTTGTAGCAGGATTTATCGCAGGATCTATTGCTAGCTCAGGATCAGCATTTGGAAATATCGCCTACGGTGCTGCTAAAGGTGAATTACCAGCAGCCGTATCATCAGGTTTCCTTGGAGCTTTGGTAGGTGGTTTCCTTGCAGGTGGAATTGTTCTCTTACTTCGCAAAGCCCTTGCAGGTCTTCCACGTTCTCTTGATGGTATCCGTTCAATCCTTCTCTTGCCATTGCTTGGTGTTGGTTTGACAGGATTCTTGATGTTCCTCATCAATATTCCAATGGCTGCTATCAATACTGGTCTTAACAACTTCCTTTCAAGCTTGTCAGGTAGCTCAGCAGTCCTTCTTGGTCTTCTTGTCGGTGGTATGATGGCTGTCGATATGGGTGGACCAGTTAACAAAGCCGCTTATGTCTTTGCTACAGGTACACTTGCTGAATCCGTTGCTTCAGGTGGTTCTATTGTTATGGCAGCTGTTATGGCAGCTGGTATGGTTCCTCCATTGGCAGTATTCGTAGCAACTGTATTGTTTAAAGATAAATTCACACAAGAAGAACGCGATTCAGGTTTGACTAACATTGTTATGGGTCTTTCCTTCATCACAGAAGGTGCCATTCCATTCGGTGCAGCTGACCCAGCTCGTGCCATCCCTAGCTTCATTGCAGGTTCAGCATTGACAGGTGCTCTTGTTGGTCTTGCAGGCTTGAAACTCATGGCTCCTCACGGAGGAATCTTCGTTATCGCTCTTACATCAAATCCACTTCTATACATCTTGTTCGTATTGATCGGTGCAGTCGTAAGTGGTATCTTGTTCGGATTGCTTCGCAAACCTAAAAACTAAATATGATTAAAAGGTTGGGAATGCCCAACCTTTTTTTGCGCAAAAACACCAACTAGTGATGAAGTTGCTTATCTCTATAGATTTCGATATAATTGCAATAACTTTTCTTTATCAAGGAGGCGAGATAATGAAAAAAAGAAAACTTGTCATTTTTTTTGCAATAACTTCTGTGTTAGTGGGAGGTACAATTATGTCTATTCAGAAACAAAATATCTTTTCAAATGGTACTCAACAAAGCAAGCAACTTAGCACGAAAGAGAAGCAATTGGCTTATTTACAGAAACACGAATACAAAATCGAAAATTTTGTAAAATCTCAAAACCCAAAGATCGAATCAGTTCAAATTGATTGGGAAGAGACAAAATGGGATGAGATAGGAAATGGTACTCCACAAGGAGGTGGCGAAATTGTTCAGGTCTATGGAGGATTTAATAATATATCAAACTCAAGCTGGAGTGCGATTATTAAATTTAAGGATAAAAAAATTTTAATTGATTATATCGGAATGGGTAGCCCTTTACGTATTGGAGGTGAACTGCTTGACTAATAGTAATTTAAGAACTTTTGATAATTTTTACTCAAATTTAGCTCAGTCAGCTTATCGAGGACGTCCGAATCTTTTTGCTTATGAAAGATTGACTAAAGAGGAAATAAAAGTATTAGATTCAGGGAAAGCGTTGGAATATGATTTTTCACGTGATAATAAATTTTATAACGATGATAAAAAAGAATGGGAAATCACCACCGGAGGTAAAAATCTTCCTAATGGTGGAAAAGTCTATTTGCAACCAGATCCTGGTTTGCATACTGTAGACGAGATGTTGGATCTTCAGGTCCCAAACCCTAATGGTGGATATCATAAAGAAACATATACCATCAATCAGTATCAAAAGGGTCTTTTAACTGATGAGAAAGCAGGGTTTAATGCCTATTATTTAACAGATACTCCAACCTTAGGTAAAGATACTAAGAAAACCTATATGGCCATTCGGGGAAGCGATGGAATGAGATTGTCTACTTGGAACGACTGGGTCGATAACGACGCTCAGTTTGCGATTAATGATAGTCATATACCACAAGCGAAGTTGGCTACAAAAGGATTGAAAGAAAAAATAGCTGAAATGAGCAAAAAAGCTCCGAATGCTCAAATGGATCTTGCCGCTCACTCACTTGGGACTATGGTCTCTGTCCAAGGTATAGCTGATCTAAGTAATCAAGAGTTGAAAAAAATTGGCAAAGTAGTTTTGCTTGATGGTCCAGATACGACAAAGAGTTTAAAGAAAATGGGCCTTAGTGATGAAAAGATCAAATTAATCAGTGATAAAGTAGAATACTATGTCAATCCCTTTGATATGGTAAGTATGCTTAATCGAGAACATACTATTACTAAATTACCTGGTGATGGGAAGGAGCCTCTTAAAAAGCCTGTTGGCAAAGTCAATATCATTGTCCCCCTTTATTATACTGAAAGTTTTGATGCAGAAAGTTCTCATGATTTTGGTGTTTATCAACCGGATGGAAAAGGGAATTTCTTAACAGCTTCAGAAGATTTTCATCCGGAGTTGCTTAGGGCTGGTGAAAAGTTTGCTCGTTTGATTGCATCATCATTAGATGCTGCAAAAAAGTTAGGAATTAAAGGAAATGTAGCTTTAAATATTTTCAGTTCAATTGTTACAGGTGACATTAGCATCAGGCTCCCTCTTGGAATTTCAGTCTATGAGAATTTTAAAAAGCAGTATGGAGAAATCGTTAGGGAAGCACGTTTAGAATCTATTAAATGGGATCGTGAAGCTATTCCTAGATATCAGGAACAACTGAGAAGTGGAAATTTGACAGGTGAGGAAAGAATTTTGATTCGAGCTCGTTTACTTCAGACATCCTCACAGTTAGCTATTTTTGAGACAGAAGATAAGGTTGAGAATGTAAAGAGTTACCTTTCAAATGCTAAAGAAGAAATTCAAACCATTTTAAATAATACAAACTCGGAAGCGATAGGGTTAGCCACTTATTTAACGAGCTCAGAAGTCACAGCTTTGCTCTCTGATTTCAATATCTCACGTTTTTGGGATGAAGGAATTGAGGGTAAAACGGAAAAAGCAGCTGGAGCTTTTCTAACGCAAATTGAGCAATTGGGTACAACTTTGGTGAGAGCTAGTGGTACATTTGAAGTTGTGGATACACAACAAGCTGAGGATTTTAATAGTTTACTAGCAGATGTAAAAAATAAATGGAGGAGTAAAAATGTTGATGCTGGATGATTCTTTGCTAACAAAAGAGAGTCTAGAAAGAGAATATAGAGAAAGGATGAAAGAACAGGAACGCCAGGCGATTCGTGCTATTATAGCAGTTAAGACACTCCTGATTATAGCTAAAGGAGTAGAGTTATCAAAGAAATTAGATGACATAGCTTCTGAGATGCAGGAGTATACGTCTAAGACTTTTGTAAATAATATTAAGGGAGGATTTGAAGGGAAGGCAGCAGAAGCTACAGAGACCTATTTGACTCAGACAATGAAAAAGCCTGATCTAAAAAGTCCTATTAAATCCTGAATAAGAAAGTTGAGAAAGTTAGTAATGGATAAAAAAGAACTACAGAAAATAGAAGACGACCACATGTATAAACTACGTGAGTTAGAACGTCTGGAGTTTGATTTAGATTACTATTATCATAGGTTTGACAGAGACACAGAGAATATAATAGAGTCTGTTTCTTATGCATGTAGAGGGGAGTATGCTGTTGAAATACAATCCTACATTTTTGAAATTGAGGAAAATTTGGATAACTATCGTAAATTGTATAATGCTCGCATTGACGATGTATTGGACTTACGTTCTAAAGAGAATAAAAATTTCTATAGAAAGTTAGAAGAAAATAAAATTTAGAAAATAAGAAACGAGAACGAAATATAAATTCTATTAACATTACTATACTAAAAAAGATAATCGACTTAATAAAGCTGTGTGTTAGTGGAGCAAAATTCGTTATCCTCTGTCTTATGAAAGGCCAAACTTCCCTGGCCTTTTCTTCTTGTACTAGCGAAAAAATCACCTCATTCGGCGTTGGTATCTTGAGCTGAATTATGATATAATAAGCCTATCGCATATTTTTAGGAGAATAAAAATGGATATTCAACGTGAAAAAGAATTTGTCAGCCAATACCACTATGATGCTCGTAATTTTGAGTGGGAAAAAGAAAATGGCATCCCTGAAACAAAAGTAGATGTAAACTTTCAATTGATCAATCGTGATCAAGAACAAAACACGACTTCTTTGATTGTCATCTTGAGCTACATGATCGTTTTTGACGGTTTTGTGATCAGCGGAACCATCACTCAAATCAACCACTTGTTTGGTCGTTATGTCAATGAACCAAGTGAATTCAGCAAAGACGAAGTGGAAGAATTGGCTCGCCCTTGCTTGAATATGCTCAACCGTTTGACTTATGAAGTCACAGAAATTGCCCTCGATTTACCGGGTATTAATTTGGAGTTTTAATCAATGAAATTAGCAGTGATCACGGATTCGTCTGCCTATTTACCGCAAGACGTGCTCCATCACGACGACTTATTTATTTTAGAGATCCCGATCTATATCGATGGGGAGTCTTATGTTGAAGGGAAGAACCTGACACACGATGAGTTCTACCAAAAGATGGCTGCGTCCAAGGAATTGCCAAAGACTAGCCAGCCGAGTGTGGCAGAGTTAGAAGAAGTCTTATCTGGTTTGACAGCTAAGGGCTATACGCATGCTATCGGTCTTTTCTTATCATCTGGTATTTCTGGTTTCTACCAAAATATCCAATATTTGAAGGACGAATTTGAAGGCTTGACCGTTGAATTTCCGGACTCAAAAATCACCAGTGCTCCATTAGGAATGATGGCAGAAGACTGCTTGAAATGGGCTGGTGAAGGTCGTTCTTTCGATGAGATTGTTGCCAATGTCCAACACCAGATTGATGGAACTTCTGCCTATATCATGGTAGATGATTTGAACCACTTGGTTAAAGGTGGTCGTCTGTCAAATGGGGCTGCTATTCTTGGAAACCTCTTGAGCATCAAGCCTATTCTTCATTTTAATGATGAAGGCGTGATTGAGGTCTTTGAGAAAGTCCGGACGGAAAATAAAGCCATGAAACGCTTGGTAGAGATTGTTGTCTCAGATATCGCAGATGGTCATTACCAAGTCTTTGTCATCCATGCCAATGTCCCTGAAAAAGCAGAAGCACTTCGCCAACTACTCATTGAAGAAGGAGTGGAAGGTGACATTCCTTTTGCGACTTTTGGAGGGGTTATTGGGACGCACTTAGGTGACCATAGCTTAGCAGTTGGGTATATCCCTATCGTTTAAGGAGAATTCTATGTCCATTAAAGTCATTATCGCAGGTTTCAAGGGAAGAATGGGACAAGCAGCTTACAAGATGGTTTCAGAAGATCCTGAGCTAGAATTAGCTGGCTTGATCGATCCATTTACTGATGAGACAGAAGTTGCAGGAGTCCCTGTCTTTAACCGCAAAGAAGATGTTGTGGGTCTAGAGGCAGATGTTTGGGTCGACTTTACCATGCCCAAGGTCGCTTATGAGAATACTCGCTTTGCAATTGAGAATGGCTTTGCGCCTGTTGTAGGAACGACTGGATTCACTCCCGAGCAGATCCAAGAATTGACAGACCTTTCACGTGAAAAGGGCTTGGGTGGCTTGATCGCACCGAACTTTGCCATTGGAGCTGTGCTCTTGATGCAATTTGCAGCGCAAGCAGCCAAGTATTTCCCGAATGTAGAAATTATCGAATTGCACCACGATAAGAAAAAAGATGCACCGAGTGGAACAGCGATTAAGACCGCTGAGTTGATCTCTGAGAAGCGCGAGAAGATCCAGCAAGGTGCAGCAGATGAAGAAGAGTTGATGCCTGGAGCAAGAGGAGCAGAGTTTGAAGGGATGCGCATCCATTCGGTTCGATTGCCTGGCCTAGTGGCTCACCAAGAGGTGATTTTTGGTAGCCAAGGCGAAGGCTTGACTCTCCGACATGATTCCTATGATCGTGTTTCCTTCATGACAGGAGTAAATCTAGGGATTAAAGAAGTTGTCAAGCGTCATGAGCTTGTCTATGGTTTGGAACACTTACTATGAGATTAGAAAAGATGCCTTCTGAGTTTCAGGAGGCTTTACCAATATTAGAGAAGATTAAAGCAGCTGGTTTTGAGGCCTATTTTGTCGGGGGATCTGTTCGAGATGCCCTCTTGGATCGTCCAATTCACGATGTCGATATCGCTTCCTCCTCATACCCAGAAGAGACCAAGGCGATTTTTGATCGCACAGTAGATGTCGGTATCGAACATGGGACCGTCTTGGTCCTTGAAAATGGGAAAGAATATGAAATTACGACCTTCCGGACGGAGGATGTCTATGTGGATTATCGCCGTCCAAGCTCCGTGTCTTTTGTACGCTCACTAGAAGAAGACCTCAAGCGCCGTGATTTCACCGTAAATGCCTTTGCCTTAAATGAAAAAGGAGAAATTGTTGACCTCTTTCATGGACTAGAAGATTTAGAAAACAAGGTCCTTCGGGCGGTTGGTCTTCCTCATGAACGGTTTAACGAAGATGCACTCCGGATCATGCGAGGCTTTCGTTTTCAAGCCAGTCTTGGATTTGAATTAGAAGAGGCAACTTTTGACGCTATGAAGGAGTGTGCGCCATTACTTGAGAAGATTTCCGTAGAGCGCACCTTCATCGAGTTTGATAAGCTCTTGATTTCTCCATACTGGAGACAGGGCTTGGAGGCTATGCTAGCAAGTGGAGCCTATCACTATCTGCCAGAGATGAAGGATCGTAAAGAAGCGATCGAGCGGTTGTTTGACATAGAGTTGGAGTATACCTTTTCAACTTCTGAGCAAGCCTGGGCTGCTTTGGTCTTAGCACTAGAGATTCAAGATATTCCAAAATTCTTTAAGAAATGGAAGACCTCTAGAGACTTTGCCAAGACGGTGGAGCAGATCGTGGAGATTCTTAAGCTCCGAGAAAATGGAAGTCTAGACAAGCGTGCCTGCTACAAGTATGAGAAGCGTTTGTTGCTAGTGGCTGAAGAGCTCCGGGAAGCCTATGCCTTGAGTGTGGATTATTTGGCCATCGAGCGCGTTTATGATAGCTTAACCATTCATGATAAGCATGAAGTGGTGGTCAATGGCGGTATCCTGATCAAAGAATATGGTTTTCAACCAGGTCCAGCCTTAGGAGAGATGTTGACAAAAATAGAATATGCCATCGTCGATGGGGAACTGGCCAATGAAAAAGAAGCCATCATTGCCTATATCCAGCAAGTAAAAGAGGAGGAAAAATGAGCGATTTTATTGTCGATAAATTAACCAAATCTGTCGGAGATAAGACTGTCTTTCGTGAGATTTCCTTTATCATTCACGACTTGGATCGGATCGGATTGATCGGGGTCAATGGAACCGGAAAAACCACTCTGTTAGATGTATTGTCAGGTCGCTCTGGCTTTGATGGAGATGTGAGTCCTTTTTCTGCCAAGAGTGATTATACGATTGGCTACTTGACGCAGGAACCAGACTTTGATGATCAAAAGACGGTTCTGGATACGGTGCTATCTAGTGATTTGCGTGAAATGCGGCTCATTCGCGATTATGAATACTTGATGGCGGAATACCGAGAAGAGAACCAAGCCCGTCTTGAAAAGGTCATGGCGGAGATGGATTCGCTTAATGCTTGGGAAATCGAGAGTCAGGTCAAGACAGTCCTTTCTAAACTTGGAATTGAAGATTTGAACGCAAAAGTTGGGGATCTATCTGGGGGCTTGCGTCGTCGAGTGCAACTGGCCCAGGTTTTGCTATCTCACCACGATCTGCTCTTACTAGATGAGCCGACCAACCACCTAGACATTGATACCATCGAATGGTTGACCAATTTCTTAAAGAACTCTAAGAAAACGGTGCTTTTCATTACCCACGATCGCTATTTCTTGGATAATATCTCGACACGGATCTTTGAGTTGGATCGAGCTAGCTTGATCGAGTATCAGGGCAACTACCAGGATTATGTCCGCTTAAAGGCTGAGCAAGACGAGCGTGATGCAGCCCTTCTTCATAAGAAGCAGCAACTCTATAAGCAGGAGTTGACCTGGATGCGGCGTCAACCCCAGGCGCGTGCGACCAAGCAACAGGCGCGGATCAATCGATTCCATGATCTCAAACAAGACTTGTCTGGTCAAAGCAACCAGACGGATTTGGAGATGAACTTTGAGACCAGCCGGATCGGAAAGAAAGTCATCGAGTTTAAAGATGTGAGTTTTGCTTTTGAAAACAAGCCGATTTTACAGGATTTTAACCTCTTGGTGCAGAATAAGGATCGCATTGGGATCGTTGGAGATAATGGCGTCGGCAAGTCCACCCTACTCAATTTGATCGCAGAGCGACTACAGCCACAGTCTGGGCAAGTCATCATCGGGGAAACTGTGCGGGTGGCTTATTTCTCTCAACAGATTGATGGTTTGGATGAGAGTAAGCGCGTGATTAATTTCCTCCAGGAAGTTGCTGAAGAAGTGAAGACGACCGTTGGGACGACTTCAATAGCAGATCTCTTGGAGCAATTTCTCTTCCCACGTTCTATGCACGGAACCTTAATTGAAAAACTCTCCGGTGGGGAGAAGAAGCGGCTCTTTCTCTTAAAACTCTTGATCGAAAAACCCAATGTGCTTCTCCTCGATGAGCCAACCAATGACTTGGATATCGCAACCTTGACGGTTTTGGAAAACTTCCTTCAAAACTTTGGAGGTCCCGTCATTACCGTTAGCCACGACCGCTATTTCCTAGACAAGGTTGCAAGCAAGATCCTGGCTTTTGAAAATGGGGGCATTCGTGAGTTCTTTGGAAATTATACGGATTACCTAGATGAAAAAGCCTTTGAAGCAGCTCAAGTAACGGCCAGTCACAAGGTTGAAAAAGAGAAATCTGTCAAGCCAAAAGAAGAGAAGAAACGCATGAGCTATATAGAGAAGCAAGAGTGGGCGAGCATTGAAGCAGATATCGAAGCCATTGAAAATCGGATCGCAGAGATTGAAGTGGAGATGAATGAAAACGGCTCTGACTTTGGCAAATTGTCAGCCCTTCAAAAAGAATTGGATCAGGAAAATGAGCGACTACTTGAGAAGTACGATCGCTATGAATATCTGAGCGAATTAGATGAATAAGGAGGCCCTATGAATCAATTGAACCGGATATCCCTTGGGATTTCAGCCACTATTTTTACTATTATCGGTATCGTCTTGTTTATCAATCCGATTGAGCACATCGGCTCGTTTAGCTGGTTGATTTCCTGTGGTTTCTTTTTAATCTCCCTTTCGCGTTTTTCACGCTATTACCGATTGCGTCAGGCTGGTATCATTCAGCAGCAACAGCTCTTTCATAGTATGGTCGCCTTGGTTTTTGCGATCTACTTACTGCTGTATGGCTACAAGACCTTGCCGATTGTCTTTCCCGTTACCTTAGGAATCTGGCTCATCTATCGTTCGATTATGAACTTCCGAAAAGCCAATTTTTACTCGAGGAAGGTTGAAGAACTGTCTAAGCGTTATATTTTCTTTGCCTTGCTACAGCTCTTCATCGGTTTATTCTTAATTGTTAGTCCGCTTTCGATTAGCGTCTTTCTATTAAATATTATTGGCTTGATTTTCCTCATTTTAGGATTTCAATCCTTTAGTCTCTTGTTAAAAAGTTAAGAAAAGTTACGTGCAAACCTTTGCGTTTGATAAAAAGTCTGATATAATAGATCTGTAAGTGTTTACAAGTTTGAAAGGAGTTACAGATGTCTAAAAAAATTATTGGGATTGACCTAGGGGGAACTTCAATTAAGTTTGCCATCCTTACTTTGGATGGGGAAGTTCAAGAAAAATGGTCTATTAAAACAAATATCTTGGATGAAGGTAGCCATATCGTAGAAGATATGATCGAATCCATCGCACATCGCTTGAAGATGCTTGGGCTTGATGCTTCTGAGTTCCAAGGAATTGGAATGGGATCACCTGGTGTCGTTGACCGTGAAAAAGGTACAGTTATCGGTGCCTACAACTTGAACTGGAAGACCCTTCAACCAGTCAAAGAAAAGATCGAAAGTGCCCTTCATATTCCATTCTTTATCGATAATGATGCCAACGTTGCTGCTTTGGGTGAACGTTGGAAAGGGGCTGGTGAAAACCAACCAGATGTCGTCTTCATGACACTTGGTACAGGTGTCGGCGGTGGTATCGTCGCTGAAGGTCGTCTCTTGCACGGTGTACGTGGAGCTGCTGGTGAGCTTGGTCACATCACTGTTGACTTTGATGATCCAATCCAATGTACCTGTGGTAAGAAAGGCTGTCTTGAAACGGTTGCATCTGCAACTGGTATCGTCAACTTGACTCGTCGTTATGCCGATGAGTACGAAGGGGACTCTCAATTGAAAGTCTTGATCGACAACGGAGAAGAAGTAACGGCTAAAACGGTCTTTGACCTGGCAAAAGAAGGCGATGCTCTTGCTTTGATCGTATACAAGAACTTCTCACGTTACCTTGGACTTGCTGCAGCCAATATTGGTTCAACCTTGAACCCATCTAAGATCGTTATCGGTGGTGGGGTATCTGCGGCTGGAGACTTCCTCTTGGATGGCGTGCGCAAGGTCTTTGAAGAAAACTCATTCCCACAAGTACGTGAATCTACTCAATTGGCGCTTGCTACTTTGGGAAATGACGCCGGTGTTATCGGTGCTGCATCCCTTGTATTACAATAAGATGAAAAGGAGATCTGGCTCGTGCTAGGATCTTCTTTTTTTCTGTATCCTGTGATATAATGAAGACAAAACTGGATTCAAGGAGAGTATATGACAAAAGCAGATACAATTTTTAAAGAAAACATTCGAAAAATCATGGAAGAAGGGGTCTGGTCAGAGCAGGCGCGTCCTAAGTACAAGGATGGTAGAACGGCCAACTCCAAGTACATCACAGGAGCCTTTATGGAGTTTGACCTCTCAAAAGGCGAGTTTCCTATCACGACCCTTCGTCCCATCGCGATTAAATCAGCCATCAAAGAGATGCTCTGGATCTACCAGGATCAGTCGAATAGCTTAGACCTGTTAGAAGACAAGTACAATGTCCACTACTGGAATGATTGGGAAGTAGGGGATAGTCGTACCATCGGTCAGCGCTATGGTGCTGTGGTCAAAAAGCATGACATTACCAATAAGATCCTCAAACAATTAGAAGCCAATCCTTGGAATCGCCGCAACATCATCTCGCTCTGGGATTATGATGCTTTTGAGGAGACAGAAGGACTCTTACCATGTGCTTTTCAGACCATGTTTGACGTGCGTCGGGTTGATGAAGAGATCTATCTAGATGCGACCCTGACCCAGCGTTCAAATGATATGTTGGTAGCCCACCATATCAATGCCATGCAATATGTAGCTCTTCAGATGATGATTGCCAAGCACTTTGGCTGGAAGGTCGGAAAGTTCTTTTACTTCATTAATAACCTTCATATTTATGATAATCAATTTGAACAGGCTGAAGAGTTACTCCGTCGGGAGCCTTCAGATTGTCAGCCACACTTAGTTTTAAATGTAGCAGATGGAACCAGTTTCTTTGATATCAAACCAGAAGATTTTGAACTGGTCGATTACGATCCAGTGAAGCCACAATTGAAGTTCGATCTTGCGATCTAGTGATAAATTAATGCTTTTTATACCTCTATCTATGAGGAAATTTATTTTACAGTAAACAGAATCAGCGCTAAAAATTTTTACTCATTTTTGAGTTAAAATGTTTCAAGTATCGTTCGGTTTTTGTTAAAATAGATAAGGTTTTGAAAAACAAAACAATTACAATAAGAAAGTTAATTAATAGATAAAGATGGAGGCCTATTAAATTGGGGAAAGACTTATTTAATGATCGTATTAGCAGATTCTCGATTCGTAAATTGAATGTGGGTGTTTGCTCAGTACTTTTGGGGACACTTGTCATGGTTGGGACTTCCGCAAGTGCAGCAGCAGAAGAAAATACAGATACGACAAGTGAAAGTGTAGCAGCAGTTGCAACAGCGTCAGAAACGCCCGCAACTTCAACAGCTACTTCAGCAGCATCAACTTCTGAAACAACTAGCACAGTAGCCACAACGTATGAAGCAAGCCCAGCTGTTACTGCAGCATCAACTTCAACAGCACCTGCTTCAACTAGTGAAGCAAGTAGCACAAGTACAGCAGCCTCAGCAACTGCAGCTACACCAACCGCTGCAACACCAAAATTAGAAGCAGCTACGCCAGCAAACAAGGCAGCAGAAACAGCTTCAACCACTACAGATAAGAAAGAAGAAACAACTCTTTCAGCTGGACAAGGTGCAACAGCAAACAATACAGTCGCAACGGAAGAGACAGCCAACACTTCTCGCCGTCGTACTCGTCGTGCTGTGGGTGACCCAAATGATCCAAGCTTGATTGGGGATGACGTTGAAGACGCAACTTCAACTCCAAAAGTTGAAAAACCAGGATTTACAACAGATATTGATGCCAAATCTATGGCTAGCCAAATCTCATGGTTGGACTTTGGAGATGTAGCTAACTGGACAGGAACTACTACAGTATTAGTTCCTAAAAGTGAAACTAAACCAACTGAGGACTTAGAAGAAAAATTGGCTCTTCAAGTTGGGTCTACCTATACCAAGGAAATCATGCCTGGTTATGTAGTTACTGTAAAAGTCAAATCCTTGAAACCTTTCCAAGCGACTGAAATCTATAAGAAACGGATGGAAAATCAAGGGGCTACAGAAGTAGAAAAAGCAACCTATGATCCAAATGCAAAAAATGGTTATGTAAGTGGAGTCACTTCAACAGCTGCTAGGCAAGCTTTTAACAATGGTGAAGAGGCCAAAGTCATAGCTGATGCGCAAAATAATTGGACTGAAATCAGATTTGAGAACATTGATACGAAAACCAAGAAGACTACCATAAGTTCAGCTTTGAATGGTGGAAATATTGGAGTTCAGTTTGAAATCTCTGCAACCTTCCGTGGTAAGACAGTTAAGCCAGCTATTGTTATGGCTGATGGGGAGTCTGCTAACCCAGGTGAATTAGTTATGTTTACTACCAATGGAGAAGGTTGGCAGCATATTGGAGAATGGAAAAAGTTTACCAGACCAAAAACTTCTGTAACTTATGAACCACAAGATACTGAAAATCTTTTTGGACCTAATCCTAAATTTAATAATACCAACTTAAACCAACTTCGTAGATCTACTGAAGTTGGACCAGAAAAGAAACCAGTAGCTTGGAAGTATTTTGGAAATCCTGACCAAGTTACGGGTGGTCTAGGAACCGGTATATTTGGACCTAACATTTCTGAAGGAAATAGAACAGTTCCAATTGTGATGACGCGTGGTGCCTCTGAAGTGGGGCTTTATGTCGCTTCAGGTGGTAAACAGTCAGCAATGCTAGGATTCTTCCCAATTGATGAAGGGGATGCTCCTGAGTCATACGGAAAAGCTATGCATACCATTGCAACTGTAGATGGTGTAACTGGTGCTAAAGTAAATCAACCATATATTGGTAATGTGAGCCCAGATATGGATGAGAATACTGCTCTTGACTGGTTCGGTGATGATAAGGCAACTACGGCCGATGAAGGAATTGACCAATTGCTTCCAGATGAGCTTAAAGGTACAACCAATGAGATGATCAAGATGGATCGTACACGCCCAGGTAACTACAAGTTGTCAATAGAAGCCCATACAGATGGAGCTTCAGAAGCTTATATCTACGGTTGGATAGACTTTAACCAAAATGGTACCTTTGATGAAGATGAACGCTCTGATCTTGCAAGAATCACAAATGACGGCACCGTTGAGTTGACCTTTGCAAAGAGCAAGACTTATATCGACCCTAGCGTTAAAGAACTAGGTGCTCGTGTTCGTATTGCCAAGAAAGCTACCGAGATTGAGAGCCCAACTGGTATGGCCTTCTCAGGGGAAGTGGAAGACTTCAGAACTCAAATTACGCACCCACCAAAAGGGGAATTCAAGGAAACAAGTGGTCTTCAAGGGGCGAAGCAAACTGCAACTGTAACCTTTACAGCACGTGGAGAACACAAGTATGAGCTTAATTCTAGTGCCGTTATTGACGAAACGGTAGAACCATACATCGTTGATAAAGATGGCAACCGTGCAACTCTTGATGCGGACGGTTACTATGTCGTTCCAGGACAAGGTAAGTACAAGATTACTGCCAACGGTAAGGACGTAGACGTTGAATTTATCCCAGAAGATAACTTCCTTGGAACAGCTGATGGTATTTCTATCCGTCGCTCAGATAACAACGGTTATGATACTGGTTGGTCAACAAAATTCCCAGATCAAGAACCAAACATTAATGGTCAGTTGAATACCATGGATGGTCAATACGTTCCAACAGTCACTCCAATTGAAATCGAAGGAGTTGACAAAACTTCAACTGATGTTCAAGGTGCGACTCAAAAAGAAACTCCGACCTTTAACACAACTGCGACAAACTCAAATGGTGACAAGATTGCAATCACTCCAAGTGCAGAATATCCTGCTAAGTTGGTAGATCCTGCCACAGGTCTCACTACTGATGCGCCATCTGTAACAGTTGAAGGGGAAGGAACTTATACGATTAATCCTTCAACGGGTGAAGTAACCTTCACTCCAGATCCAAGCTTTACTGGTACAGCCAAAGGTGTGGATGTTTCATTGTCAGCGCCAGTTGGTAGAAATAAAGATGGTAAGATCCAACAGGACTACATCAAGACTGCAACAGCTAAGTACACTCCAACTGTAACTCCAATCACCGTGACTCCAACAGACAAAGTTTCTGCGGATATTCAAAACGTTCCACAAACTCAAACTCCTACATTTGAGTTGAGCAACGACAAGACTGCTGAAATCACAAGCAAGAAATTGGTAGATCCAGCCACTGGCCAACCTACTGATGAAACTACTGTGACAGTAGCAGGTGAAGGAAGCTATACAATCGATCCAACGACTGGAGCTGTGACATTTACACCAGAAAAAGACTTTGTTGGTACTGCTAAAGGCGTAACTGTTCAGGCAACTGCTACCATTACAAATGCTAATGGTAAGACTGCAACCATTACTTCTGATGCGACTTACACACCAACTGTTGTGCCTGCAGTTCCAACTGCAAACCCAGCAACTTCTAAAGATGTGCAAGGTGCAACACAAACAGGGACACCAACCTTTGCAGGAACGACTGTCCAAGTAAATGGTGAAGATAAAGCTATTACGATTAAAGACAATAGCTATACACTCTTGGATAATGACGGGAACGAAGTTTCAAGCACACCAGCTTACGCAGAAGATGGTACAACACCAATCGGTACCTTCACTATTGACCCAGCAACTGGTCAAGTAACCTTCACACCAACTGATAAATCTTATACAGGTAAAGTAACTCCAGCTAAGGTTCAAGCCGAAAGTTCAAACGGTATCAAAGTTGATACAACTTACACACCTGAAATCGTTCCAGTAACCCCAACTGCAACACCAGCAGAAACAACAGACATTCAAGGTGCAACTCAAACAGGTAAACCTGAATTCAAGGGTGGAACCGTAACGGTTGATGGCGTTGAGAAAACTGTTGAAATCAACGAAGATGTTCCAGCAACATTTGACGATGGATCCACAACTAAGACAGTTGAAGGTGTTGGTACTTACACAGTAGCAGCTGATGGTACAGTTACTTTCGTTCCAGAAAAATCATTCGTCGGAACTGCACCAGCAGTGACTGTTGTTCGTGAAGATAAGAACGGAACGAAAGCTTCTGCAACCTACACACCAACAGTATTACCTGTGACACCAACTGCAACACCAGCAGAAACAACAGACATTCAAGGTGCTACTCAAACAGGTAAACCAGTATTTACTGAAGGCGATAGCCGTGTACCAATGAATGATGATGTTCCAGCAACATTTGACGATGGATCTACAACTAAGACAGTTGAAGGTGTTGGTACTTTCACAGTAGCAGCTGATGGTACAGTTACATTTGTTCCAGAAAAATCATTCGTTGGAACTGCACCAGCAGTAACCGTTGTTCGCGAAGATAAGAACGGAACGAAAGCTTCTGCAACTTATACACCGACTGTTACTGCAGTAACCCCAACTGCGACACCAGCTGAAACATCAGGCGTTCAAGGTGCTACTCAATCAGGCAAACCAACCTTCACAGAAGGTGATAGCCGTGTACCAATGAATGATGACGTTCCAGCAACATTTGACGATGGATCCACAACGAAGACAGTGAAAGGCGTTGGTACTTACACAGTAGCAGCAGATGGAACTGTAACTTTTGTTCCAGAACCAAACTTTACTGGTATTGCCCCAGCGGTAACCGTTGTTCGTGAAGATAAGAACGGAACAAAAGCATCAGCAACTTATACACCAACTGTAAATCCAGTCACTCTTACTCCAACCAATAAAGTTTCTGAAGACATTCAAAATGTACCTCAAACAGAAACGCCTACATTCGCTTTAAGTGATGATGAGACTGCTCAAATTACAAGTAAGAAGTTGATTGACCCAGCAACAGGTCAACCAACAGATGAAACAACAGTAACTGTTGAAGGTGAAGGAACTTATACAATCGATCCGACTACAGGAGCAGTGACTTTCACACCTGAAAAAGACTTTGTTGGAACTGCAACTGGAGTGAAAGTCCAAGCGACAGCGACGATTACCAATGCAGATGGTAAGACTGCAACCATCACTTCAGATGCAAGTTACATACCAACAGTTGTAGCAGCTGTTCCAACAGCTAACCCAGCTACATCTAAAGATATCCAAGGTGCTACTCAAACAGGAACACCAACTTTTGAAGGTGCAACTGTTCAAGTAAATGGTCAAGATAAAGCGATCACGATCAAAGACAATAGCTACACACTTTTGGATAATGATGGTAATGAAGTTTCAAGCACACCAGCCTTTGCTGAAGATGGAACAACACCAATTGGTACATTCTCTATCGACCAAGCAACTGGTACTGTAACTTTCACTCCAACTGATAAATCTTATACAGGTAAAGTGACTCCAGTTAAGGTTCAAGCTGAAAGCTCAAACGGTATCAAGGTAGATACAACTTACACTCCAGAAATTGTTCCAGTAACCCCAACTGCAACACCAGCAGAAACAACAGATATTCAAGGTGCTACTCAAACAGGTAAGCCTGAATTCAAGGGTGGAACTGTAACGGTTGATGGCGTTGAGAAGACTGTTGAAATCAACGAAGCTGTTCCAGCAACATTTGACGATGGCTCAACTTCTAAGACAGTTGATGGCGTTGGTACATATACAGTAGCAGCAGACGGAACTGTAACCTTTGTTCCTGAGAAATCATTCACAGGTAAAGCACCAGCCGTAACTGTTGTTCGTGAAGATAAGAATGGAACTAAGGCAACTGCAACGTACACACCAACTGTAACTCCGGTAACCCCAACTGCAACACCAGCTGAATCAACAGGTGTTCAAGGTGCTACACAAACTGGTAAGCCTGAATTTACTGCAGGCGACAGCCGTGTGCCAATGAACAATGATGTTCCAGCAACATTTGATGATGGTTCAATTACCAAGACTGTTGACGGCGTTGGTACTTATACAGTAGCAGCAGACGGAACAGTTACATTTGTACCAGAAAAATCATTTGTTGGTACTGCACCAGCGGTAACAGTTGTGCGTGAAGACATGAACGGAACTAAAGCTTCTTCAACTTACACACCAACTGTAACTCCTGTCACACCGACAGCGACACCAGTTGAAACAACAGGTAAGCAAGGTCAAACTCAAACAGGTAAGCCTGAATTTACTGAAGGCGACAGCCGAGTACCAATGAACGATGACGTTCCAGCTACTTTCGACGATGGCTCAACTACCAAGACAGTTGATGGTGTTGGTACTTACACAGTAGCAGCAGACGGAACTGTAACCTTTGTCCCTGAGAAATCATTCACAGGTAAAGCACCAGCCGTAACAGTTGTTCGTGAAGATAAGAACGGAACTAAAGCTTCTGCAACTTATACACCAACTGTGACACCAGTAACTCCAACAGCAACTCCAGCTGAATCTACTGGACCTCAAGGCCTTGTTCAAACTGGAACTGTAACCTTTACTGAAGGTGATGAAGTAGCTCCAATTAACAAGGATTCGATTACTCTTCTTGATGAAAATGGTCAACCAGCAGCATCAGTAGAAGCGAAATCACCAGCAGGTGATGTAATCGGTACATACACAGTTGATAAAGATACAGGTGTAGTGACCTTCACACCAACGGATAAATCATACTCAGGTAATGTTGTCCCAGTTAAGATTCAAGCAGCTGATACAAATGGAACTACAGTAGAAACAACTTATACACCGAAGATTACTCCAGTTGTCCCAACTTCTGAAGATGTTACATCGACAGATATTCAAGGTCAAACACAATCTGGTAAACCAACCTTCACCGAAGGAAATCCAAATGTTCCAATCGATGAAGATACACCAGCGACCTTCGAAGATGGTTCAACCACTAAGACAGTAGATGGCGAAGGAACTTACACTGTTGCTCCAGATGGAACCGTAACCTTCGTACCGGAAAAATCATTCACTGGAACTGCTACAGGCGTAACAGTGAAACGTGTTGATAAGAACGGTACTGAGATCACAGCGAAGTACACACCAACTGTGACACCAGTAACACCAACAGCTGAACCAGCAACATCTACAGACATCCAAGGTGCAACTCAAACAGGTAAGCCTGAATTTACTGAAGGCGATAGCCGAGTACCAATGAACGATGACGTTCCAGCTACATTCGATGATGGATCAACTACGAAGACTGTAGATGGCGTTGGTACTTACACAGTAGCAGCAGACGGTACAGTAACCTTTGTACCAGAAAAATCATTCGTTGGAACTGCACCAGCCGTAACAGTAGTTCGTGAAGATAAGAACGGAACAAAAGCTTCTGCAACTTATACACCGACCGTAACACCAGTTACACCAACTGCAGAAGATACAACATCTACTGACAAACAAGGTCAAACGCAAACAGGTACACCAACCTTCACACCAGGTAATCCAAATGTTCCAATGGATGATGATACTCCTGCAACATTTGAAGATGGCTCAACTACGAAGACCATTCCAGGTGAAGGAACTTACACTGTTGCACCAGATGGAACCGTAACATTTGTTCCAGAAAAATCATTCACTGGAGAAGGCACAGGCGTAACGGTGAAACGTGTTGATAAAAACGGTACACCAGTTACAGCTAAGTACACACCAACTGTGACACCAGTAACTCCAACAGCTAAGCCAACAACATCTACTGACATCCAAGGTGCAACACAAACTGGTAAACCTGAATTCACTGAAGGTGACAGCCGTGTACCAATGGACGATGATGTACCTGCAACATTCGTTGATGGTTCAACGACTAAGGTTGTTCCAGGTGAAGGAACTTACACAGTTGCTCCAGACGGAACAGTAACCTTCGTACCAGAGAAATCATTTGTCGGAACAGCATCAGGTATCGTGGTTCAACGTCAAGATAAGAATGGTACAGTTGCGAAAGCAATGTACACACCAACTGTAACGCCTGTTACACCAACTGCAAGTCCAGCAGTATCTACTGATGTGCAAGGTGCAACTCAAACAGGTAAACCTGTATTTACTGAAGGTGACAGCCGTGTTCCAATGAACGACGATGTTCCAGCAACCTTTGAAGATGGTTCAACTACGAAGACAATTCCAGGTGTTGGTACATACACTGTAGCAGCAGACGGAACCGTAACCTTCACACCAGAACCTGAATTCACTGGAACTGCACCAGCTGTAACAGTGGTTCGCGAAGATGTGAATGGAACAAAAGCTTCTGCAACTTACACACCAACTGTCCTTCCAATCACTAAGTTTGTTGATAAAGAAGGTAAGGAAATCCCAGGATATCCTGCAGTTGATGGAGAAGAACCAAAAGCTGAAATTCCAGGTTACCGCTTTGTAGAAACGAAGAAATTGCCTAATGGTGATACTGAACACGTCTATGAAAAAGTTACGACTTCATATGTAGACGAAAATGGGGATCCAATCCCAGGTAACCCAACAGAAGATGGGGAACAACCGAAGAAGGATATCCCAGGTTATGACTTCGTGAAGACTGTTGTAGATAAAGATGGAAACACTCAACATATCTACAAGAAGACTGTGACACCAACTCCAATGCCGGATCCAACTCCGACACCAGAGCCACAGCCACAGCCTACTCCACAACCAACACCAGAACCACAACCACAACCTACTCCACAACCAAAACCAGAAGAACCAACGATTCCTGTCGTTCCAGAAACGAAAGAAGAAGTGAAGTATATTGATCCACAAAATCCTACTGCACAACTTCCAAACACAGGAACAAAAGAATCTTCTACTGCTGGTCTTGCGATCATTAGCGCTTTAGCAGGTCTCTCATTATTCGGATTTGCAAAACGCAAAAAAGAAGACTAAGCTAACTTGTGGCTAAGAAAAACCGCGAAAATCTCGCGGTTTTTTCTGTTTGTATTTAAAAAAATATCCTCCAAACTAGATAGTTGAAATCAGTCTTTTATAAGAAAATTTGATAAAATAGAAGTATCAGTGTAAAGGATGAGAGAATGAAAAAGATAATTGGTATCTGGGCTCAAACTGAAAACGGCATTATTGGAAAGGACCAAGTCATGCCTTGGCATCTGCCAGCTGAGCTTCAGCATTTCAAAGAAACGACCATGGGGCAAGCAATTCTTATGGGAAGAGTGACCTTTGATGGTATGAAAAAACGGGTTCTACCAGGTCGGACCAGCATTATCTTAACGCAAGATCAAGCCTATGATCCTGAAAACGATGCTGTACTCGTCATGCACAGCAAAGAAGAAGTCTTGGACTGGTACCAGAACCAAGAGAAGAATCTTTATATTATCGGTGGCAGTCAGATTTTAAAGCTCTTTTCTGACCAGTTAGAAGAATTGATCCAGACCATGATTCATGCGGATATTGATGGCGATACATTGGCACCGAGATTTGAAGAGAACCGCTATGAAAGAGTCCGTCAAGTCCATCATCCGAAAGATGAGAAGAACCCATATGATTTTACGGTCAACTATTATAAGAGAAAGGATTTAGACTAATGGAGCGAAGTGTCTTTGGTTTTTTTACAGCTGTCCTATGTGTCATCTGTTTGATTTGCGCCTTACAAACCTTTCGTAAAAAACGGTTCGGCCTCGCTATTTTATTCTTACTAAATGCTTTTACCAATCTTGTGAATTCTATCCACGCCTTTTACATGACCTTATTTTAAACTAAATAGAAACAGAAAATGACAGAAAGAGGAAATACATGCCAACGAATCAAAATAATGATATGATGGTTTATTGTTCATTTTGCGGAAAGAGTCAAGATGAAGTCCAAAAAATCATTGCAGGAAACAACGCGTTTATCTGTAATGAATGTGTCGAGTTAGCACAAGAAATTATCCGTGAGGAGCTAGCAGAAGAAGTTCTTGCAGACCTTAGCGAAGTTCCAAAACCAATCGAATTGCTCAATATCTTGAACCACTATGTCATCGGTCAAGATCGTGCCAAACGTGCTCTTGCTGTAGCGGTATACAACCACTACAAACGCATCAACTTCCACGATACGCGCGAAGATGAGACAGATGTTGAATTGCAAAAATCAAACATCCTCATGATTGGTCCTACTGGTTCAGGTAAGACTTTCTTGGCCCAAACCTTAGCACGTAGCTTGAATGTCCCATTTGCCATTGCAGATGCAACAGCCTTGACAGAAGCTGGTTATGTGGGTGAAGACGTTGAAAATATTCTCTTGAAACTTCTTCAGGCAGCTGATTTCAACATCGAACGTGCTGAACGAGGCATTATTTATGTCGATGAAATTGATAAGATTGCTAAGAAAAGTGAAAATGTCTCTATCACACGTGACGTTTCTGGTGAAGGGGTACAACAAGCCCTCTTGAAGATCATCGAAGGAACCGTCGCTAGTGTCCCACCTCAAGGGGGACGTAAACATCCTCAACAAGAAATGATCCAAGTGGATACCAAGAATATTCTCTTCATCGTAGGTGGAGCTTTTGACGGGATCGAAGAAATTGTTAAGCAACGTCTCGGTGAAAAAGTCATCGGTTTCGGTAAGAACAATAAAGCCATTGATGAATCAAGCTCTTACATGCAAGAAATCGTGGCAGAAGATATTCAAAAATTCGGGATTATCCCAGAATTGATCGGACGTCTTCCAGTCTTTGCTGCTCTTGAGCAATTGACAGTTGACGACCTTGTCCGTATCTTGAAAGAGCCACGCAATGCCTTGGTAAAACAATACCAAACCTTGCTCTCTTATGATAATGTTGAATTGGAATTCGATGATGAAGCTCTTCAAGAGATTGCCAATAAAGCTATCGAAAGAAAAACAGGAGCTCGTGGACTTCGCTCCATTATCGAAGAAACGATGATGGATGTCATGTTTGAAATTCCAAGTCAAGAAGATGTCAAACTTGTTCGAATTACAAAAGAAGCTGTAGATGGAACTGAAAAACCAATTCTCGAAACAGCCTAGAAAGATAAAATATGGAAATTAACACACATAATGCGGATATCCTCTTAAGCGCTGCAAATAAGAGTCATTATCCTCAAGATGAGATTCCAGAAGTTGCACTTGCCGGTCGATCCAATGTCGGCAAGTCTTCTTTTATTAATACTCTCTTAAATCGAAAAAACCTGGCCAGAACATCTGGCAAACCAGGAAAAACTCAATTGCTCAATTTCTTCAATATTGATGATAAACTCCGCTTGGTAGACGTACCTGGTTATGGCTATGCACGTGTCTCTAAAAAAGAACGCGAGAAGTGGGGACGGATGATTGAAGAATACCTCACCAGCCGTGAGAACTTAAAAGCAGTCGTTAGCCTAGTCGATTTTCGTCATGAACCTTCTGCAGATGATGTCCAGATGTATGAATTCTTAAAGTACTACGAAATTCCAGTGATCTTGGTAGCAACTAAGGCAGATAAGATTCCGCGTGGAAAATGGAACAAACATGAATCGATCATCAAGAAAAAACTAGATTTTGATCCTGCTGACACCTTTATCGTCTTTTCTTCTGTAACTAGGGAAGGATTAGAGAAGTCATGGGATGCTATTTTAGAAAATGCGTTTTACGAAATAAATTGAAATGACATGAAAATGTCATTTTTGTTTTGGATTTATCTCGCAATTGTAATACAAGTGTAATATAAGTGTCTTTGTTTTCTTCTATTTATATGGTATAATCTCTATAAAGATAAAAGATGATAAAAAATTAATTGGAGATAAATTGTATTATGAAAAAGAAAATACGGAATAAAACGAAATTATTTGGTTTGTTCGTTTCTGTATTAGCAGCGGGGACATTTGCCGCTGCTATGAGCGAGCACATCACATCAGTTGGTGCTAATGATGGAACTTACCAAGCTTATTCAGACCCTACTGAAGCTTTCATCTCACAAATTGGTGAGTCAGCTCGTCAGCTCGGTCAAGCGAACGACCTTTATGCTTCCGTTATGATCGCACAAGCTATCCTTGAAAGTGGATCAGGTCAGTCTGGCTTGTCTTCTTATCCGCATTACAACCTTTTCGGTATTAAAGGAAGTTATGCTGGTCAATCCGCAGTGATGCAAACTTGGGAGGATGACGGTGCTGGAAATGCCTATACGATTAATGACGCTTTTCGTTCTTACCCATCTTACTATGAATCATTGCAAGACTACGTAGCAGTATTGAAACAAGGACATTTTGCAGGTGCATGGAAGAGCAACACCTCTAGTTACCAAGATGCAACAGCAGCTTTGACAGGTGTTTATGCGACAGACACAAGCTACTATGCAAAACTTAATAACATCATTGAAACTTATAATTTGACTCAATACGATTCACCAAATGTTCAAGGTGGTATTACAGGTTCAGTATACAATCCATATCGCCAACAGTTCACTTCACAAGAAATCTTGAATTTGGATATCGCTTGGGCGAACCGTTTAAATTATTAAAACTAAAGCAGGCAGATGCCTGTTTTTTTGTTGTTTTTTAGCAAATTATGATATTCGATATAAAACGTATATGCTGAAAATTTAAGAATTTTTCCTGAAAACCTTTTCAAACTTTTCTCTCTATGATATAATGATTTTATTCACAAACATTATATAAGGAGAATAGTATGTCTGAATCTAATTTTATTCAAAAAGTTGGAGCGGCGTGTAATAAGAAGGAAGATCTCTATCAGAAATCTAAAACTCGCTATGCTGTACGTTCTATTTTTGCTGGAGGATTTCTTACTTTAAGTACGGCGGTCGGAGCAGTTGCCGCAGACTTATTAAATACCTTTGTACCTGGATCTGGTCGTTTTCTATTTCCATTCATCTTTGCCTGGGGCTTGGTTTACCTCTTATTCTTAAATGCGGAATTAACCACCTCAAATATGATGTATTTGACGGCGGGGACCTATCTAAAGAAAATTCATTGGAAGAAAGCGCTGGAAATTCTTCTTTATTGTACCTTCTTTAATTTAATTGGTGCTTTAATCGTGGCTTTTCTTTTCAATCAGACAACAGCCTTTGCTCATGTCGATCCAAAAGGATTCCTAGCTACTGTGGCAGAAAATAAACTCCAACGCAGCAATCAAGTGGTTTTCTTTGAAGGAATTATTGCCAATATCTTCGTCAATATTGCTATTCTTTCTTATCTATATTTCAAAGATGAAACAGCCAAGGTGCTCTTAGCACTCTCTGCTATTTATATGTTTGTCTTTATGACCAATGAACACTTGGCTGCAAACTTTGCTTCTTTCTCATTATTGAGCTTTAATTCAGTTTCTAGCCAATTGCCACATTTTGAGTTTTTAAATATTTTACGTCATTATAGCGTGACCTTCTTTGCCAACTGGGTAGGAGGAGGAGTTCTAATGGGACTAGCCTATGCTTGGTTGAATAATATCAAGAGTCTCTACAACGATTAAAAAATATAAAAAAAGTTTGCAAAAGTACTTGCATTCTTTTTTTATATATGATAAACTAATCTACGGTTTGAAAAAACTGCCTAAGACAGTAGGGGAGCTCGACTCATAAAGATCCTACCGAGGACAAAACGTATCAATTAAAAGAAGCGTATTGTACTTTCGTGTCTAGGTTTGGGCGCGTTTTTCTTTTGGAAAAATTCCCCAAGCAAAATAATTACGGAGGTGAACACACTAATGAGTGAAGCAATTATTGCTAAAAAAGCGGAACTTGTTGACGTGGTAGCTGAAAAAATGAAAGCTGCTGCATCAATCGTCGTTGTAGATTCTCGCGGTTTGACAGTTGAGCAAGATACAGTTCTCCGTCGCAACCTTCGCGGAAGCGAAGTTGAGTTTAAAGTTATCAAAAACTCAATCTTGCGTCGTGCAGCTGAAAAAGCTGGTCTTGAAGATCTTGCATCTGTATTCGTTGGACCTTCTGCAGTAGCATTTTCTAACGAAGATGTTATCGCACCTGCGAAAATCTTGAACGATTTTGCAAAAGACGCTGAAGCACTTGAAATCAAAGGTGGTGCAATCGAAGGCGCTGTCGCATCTAAAGAAGAGATTCTTGCACTTGCAACTCTTCCAAACCGCGAAGGACTTCTTTCTATGCTCCTTTCTGTACTTCAAGCGCCAGTGCGCAACGTTGCTCTTGCAGTCAAAGCGGTTGCAGACAACAAAGAAGACGCAGCTTAATCTTAAGCTACGCAGCGTAGCCTAGCTACAAAAAAAATAAAAACATAAAATTAAAACTTATTTGGAGGAAATAACAATGGCATTGAACATTGAAAACATTATTGCTGAAATTAAAGAAGCTTCAATCCTTGAATTGAACGACCTTGTAAAAGCTATCGAAGAAGAATTTGGTGTAACTGCAGCTGCTCCTGTAGCTGTTGCTGCAGCTGGTGCTGCTGATGCAGGTGCTGCTAAAGATTCATTCGATATCGAATTGACATCTGCAGGCGACAAGAAAGTCGGCGTTATCAAAGTTGTACGTGAAATCACTGGTCTTGGTCTTAAAGAAGCTAAAGAACTTGTTGATGGTGCACCTGGTGTTATCAAAGAAGGTGTTGCTGCAGCTGAAGCTGAAGAAATCAAAGGTAAATTGGAAGAAACTGGAGCTTCAGTTACTCTTAAATAATCGAGTTTCCAATCAAAATGAAAACCGAGGTTTAGGCCTCGGTTTTTTTGTGCATTCTTTCTTTCGTGACTTTTACAAGCCCTGTATCATCAAATATTTCATTGAGATACGACAAGATTGTTGCTATAATAGGGTTATTCGATGAAATAAGGAGAAGGTATGAAAAATTTTAAACAGATTCTTTTGGCTTTAGTTGCTGTTTTTGCAGCAGTCCTTTTGGTAGCCTGTGGTCCAAAAAGTGATAATGGGACTTATGTATTCGAACCCACAACAGATGAAGCGAGGGAGAGGCTACCAAGTGAACTTGCTTATATCATTTCAGATGATTATAAATTTAAGGTTTCGATTATCATTAAGGATAAAGAAGGCCTTATGAAGGTTCGAATAAAATCAAATATTCAAAATATCAATCAATCCTATGATTTTAAGGTTGACCAAAAAAACAAAATATTTGTTATGAAGAATGACTACAGTGTGACAAAGATGGCGTATCAAATTTCTAATCATACCCTAACCTTTATGGATGTAAAAGAATCAAAATCGAGTGGGTCTGATATTTTTATAAACTATATAAAAATGGCTAAGTTTAAAAAAGTTAAATAATTTAGCGAAGATAGGTACGGATCCTGCCTTTTTAAACATACAAATATGATCCGTAAAATATATTACAATCATTTTACATTTGCAAAATATTCTTGAGAGTTTGTTGATTTGTTGCTATAATGGCGGTAAATCATATCATTAAGGAGAAGATGATGAAAAATTTTAAACGTATTTTGTTAGCGCTTGTAGCTGTCTTTGCAGCAGTCCTTCTTGTAGCTTGTGGTGATAAAAGCGATAATGGAACTTATGTTTTTGAGCCAAGCAAAGAAGAGGCTGTTAAAATGCTTCCAGAAGAGCTTCAGGGATTGGCTGGTGATGGTATCAATGTAAAAATTTCGATTGCTATTCAGGGGGATAAGGCTGAATACAAGAGTGAAACTGAATTTGCTGGCAATAAAAAAGAAAGTAAGTATGAGTATAAAGTCGACCAAAAGGCAAAAACTATGAAATATGAAGCACAAGGCATGAAAGTAGAGCTTTCTTATGAAATTTCTAATGATGTACTGACGATAAAGAAAGTTAAAAACTCTGTCGTTAGCGATAATGATTTTTTCAGCAATTACTTGAAAGTTGCTAAGTTCAAAAAAGTTAAATAATAAGTAAGGCAGGGTTTATATCCTGCCTTTTTATATGTATTTATGATGATTTTATACTAGGATTCTAACTAATTTTGAATATTTTAGCAAATATCGTATAGTATGAACATAGTTAAAAGAGACACGTTAACAATTCATTGCGATGCAATGGAATTGTTGCTATAATAGGGTTATTCTATGTAATAAGGAGCACTTATGAAAAACGTTAAACAGATTATTTTGGCTTTCGTTGCAATTTTTGCAGCGATACTCCTGGTAGCCTGTGGTGCAAAAGGCGATAATGGAACTTATGTTTATAAACCGACTAAAGCAGAGATGAAAAAAATTCTCAAAGATCAAGGAGCTTCCAGTTCAGATATTGATTCTATAAACAATAAATATTCCTTGGAGTTGTCCATTGATATTAACGATTCAAAAGGATATTTAAATATTAAAACTGAAAGACCCGGTCATAAAACTGTAGATTCAACAGAAATTAAAGTTAATCAAAAGACTAAAACAATCGGTGCGTTAGAAGACAAGGGGGAGAAGGTTAGATATAAGATTAAAGGGGACACCCTGACATTGAACTTTACAAAAGATCAAGAATCGACGAATCAATTTGCGTCGTCTCTTCTTAAAAACGCTAAATTCAAACGCACGAAATAATGCAAGTGAAGAGCGGGGGAAACCTGCTCTTTTGCTTTACTTTTATGCCTAGTTTGGTATAATGAATGAGACTACAGATGGGACTGGGGCAGGAATGATTTTCTTTGAAAATGATTTCGTCTCGCTCCCTCTTTTCTGTGTGATCAAGGTTATTATTTATGGAAAAGGAGAATCATCTATGCTTTATATTTGGTCTTACTTGAAAAAGTATCCCAAGTGGCTAGCCCTGAATCTATTTTCGGCGGTCCTGTTTGTTATTGTCAATTTGGGCTTGCCAACGGTTCTAGCTCGCATGATTGATGAAGGGATTAACCCGCGTGATGTGGACCGGCTGTATTTCTGGGGCTGGGTCATGTTTGCGATTATTTTGCTTGGGATTGTGGGGCGGATTATCTTGTCTTACGCGGTTGGTCAGCTAACGACCACCATGGTCCGCGATATGCGCAATGACCTCTATGCTAAGTTACAGGAGTACTCGCATCGCGAGTATGAGCAAATTGGGGTATCGTCATTGGTCACTCGCTTGACTTCGGATGCCTTTGTTTTGATGCAGTTTGCGGATTCTATGTTGAAGATGGGGGTCATCACACCCTTGATGATGGTTTCCAGTGTTCTCTTGATTTTGACAACCAGTCCTTCTTTAGCGTGGATTGTAGCGGTTTCTGTACCATTTCTTGCGGTCGTCGTCTGGTATGTGGCAGTTAAGACACGTCCTCTTTCTGAGAAACAACAAAAGACCCTCGACCATCTCAATCAATTTGCGCGTGAAAATTTGACTGGACTTCGTGTGATTCGTGCCTTTGCCCGTGAAGAATTCCAAGAGGATAAATTTGCGGCTGAAAATGAAGTCTACGCAGAAAACTCGAATAAATTGTTCAAACTAACTGGTTTGACAGAACCCCTATTTGTGCAGATCATCATAGCTATGATTGTGGCGATTGTCTGGTTTGCTTTGGATCCTCTTCATGACGGTAGTTTGAAAATTGGGGATCTGGTTGCCTTTATTGAGTATAGCTTCCACGCGCTCTTATCTTTCCTCTTTTTAGCCAATCTCTTTACTATGTATCCTCGGACTGCGGTTTCTAGCCGTCGTCTCAAGGAAATCATGGACATGCCCATTTCGATTGATCAAAATGAGAATGGTGTAACAGAAACAGCGTCTCGTGGCTATTTGGAATTTGACAATGTCACCTTTGCTTATCCAGGTGAGACAGAAAGTCCGGTTCTTCACAACATTTCCTTTCAAGCCAAACCTGGTGAAACGATTGCCTTTATCGGCTCGACTGGTTCTGGGAAATCTTCGCTTGTGCAGTTGATTCCTCGATTCTATGATGTCACCTTAGGAAAAATTTTGGTCGATGGTGTGGATGTCCGAGATTACAATCTGAAAGCCCTTCGCCAAAAGATTGGTTTTATTCCGCAAAAGGCTTTGCTCTTTACAGGAACCATTGCTGAAAACCTTCGTTATGGGAAAGAAGATGCATCTGTACAAGAGCTAGAACAAGCGGCTGAAATTTCCCAAGCCAAAGAATTTATTGACAGTCGCGAGGAACGCTTTGACACGCATTTGGCAGAAGGTGGTAGCAACCTTTCAGGTGGCCAAAAACAACGCTTGTCCATCGCTCGTGCCGTTGTCAAAGATCCTGATATTTTTATCTTTGATGATTCCTTCTCAGCCCTAGACTACAAGACGGATGCCACTTTGCGGAAGCGTCTCAAAGAAGTCACAGGAGATGCGACCGTCTTAATCGTAGCGCAACGCGTGGGAACCATTATGGATGCGGATCAAATTATTGTCTTGGACCAAGGGGAAATCGTCGGTCGAGGAACCCACGATGAATTGATGGAAAGCAATGAGATCTATCGTGAAATTGCCAATTCGCAGCTCGATAGTCCGTCATTAACAGAAGAATAGAAAGGAGAAGCAGATGAAACAAGAACAAAACAGTTTTAGTAGACTATGGACTTATTTGAGAGCCTATCGATTGGAAGTTTGCTTGTCCATTTTCTTAAAAATTCTGAGTGTCGTCATGAGTGTTGTCGAACCCTTTGTTTTGGGGCTTGCGATTACTGAGTTGACAAAAAATCTCATGGATATGGCAAAAGGTCTTGCGGGAGCTGGTCTTAATACCTCCTATATCGCGATCATTATGACGCTCTATCTATTCCGTGGGGTCCTCTATGAGTTGGGATCTTATTATTCTAACTATTTCATGACCAATGCTGTTCAAAAGACTGTTCAGGACATGAGAAATGATTTGTCTCATAAAATCAATCACATTCCCGTTTCTTATTTTGACCGGCATCAGTTCGGAGATTTGCTAGGACGTTTTACTAGCGATGTCGAAACCGTCTCGAATGCCTTGCAACAGTCATTCTTACAAATCGTTAATGCTATCTTTACCTTGCTCTTTGTCATCAGCATGGTCTTGTACTTAAACATCCAGCTAGGGCTAGTGGTCATTTTGTCCATTCCGATCACTTATTTCAGTGCTCGATTTATCATGAAAAAATCTCAGCCTTACTTTAAAGAGCAGGCAGATGTTTTGGGGGCAATGAACGGCTTTGTGCAAGAAAATTTAACAGGCTTTAACGTCCTTAAGCTCTACGTTCGGGAAAAATCTTCCCAGGAAGAGTTTCATGATATTACCCATCACCTTCAAAAGGTAGGATTCAAGGCTAATTTCATTTCCGGCTTAATGATGCCGATTTTAAATGGGATTTCAGATTTGACTTATCTCATTATCGCTTTGTTTGGTGGCTTGCAAGTGATAGCAGGTCGTTTGACTGTGGGGAATATGCAGGCCTTCGTTCAATATGTTTGGCAGATCAACCAACCGATTCAAAACGTAACCCAATTGGCAGGGCAGCTACAAAGTGCCAAGTCGTCTCTAGATCGGATTTTCCAAGTCATGGATGAACCAGATGAAGTAGCAGATGTAACAGAAACTCTCTCTGGTGATTTGACGGGTCAGGTCAGCTTTAAAAACGTTGATTTCCAATATGTAGCGGACAAACCCTTGATTCGTGATTTCAACCTAGAAGTCAAACCGGGTGAAATGGTGGCCATTGTCGGACCGACCGGAGCAGGGAAAACAACTCTGATTAATCTGCTCATGCGCTTTTACGATGTGACTGCGGGATCGATTACGGTGGATGGTCATGATATTCGTCATCTATCTCGCCAAGATTACCGCAAACAATTCGGAATGGTGCTTCAGGATGCTTGGTTATATGAAGGAACCATCAAAGAAAACCTTCGCTTTGGTAATCTCGAGGCAACGGATGAAGAAATTGTTGAAGCCGCAAAGGCGGCCAATGTCGATCACTTTATCCGGACGCTTCCTGGTGGTTACAATATGGAAATGAACCAGGAGTCTAGCAATATTTCTCTAGGGCAAAAGCAACTCCTAACCATTGCGCGTGCGCTCCTAGCGGATCCTAAAATCTTGATTTTGGATGAAGCGACGTCTTCTGTCGATACGCGTTTAGAACTCTTGATTCAAAAAGCGATGAAGAATTTGATGAAAGGGCGGACTAGCTTTGTCATTGCTCACCGCTTGTCTACCATTCAAGAAGCAGATAAAATCCTTGTCCTCAAAGATGGCCAAATCATCGAGCAAGGAAATCACCAATCCTTGTTAGCAGATAAAGGATTCTACTATGAGCTCTACAATAGCCAATTTTCAAATAAAAAAGCGGAATAAGCTAAATAGGTTGAGATAGATTTCTCAACCTATTTTCTATAAGTCCTTTTGCAAAAAATGAAACTATTAGATCATTGCCTCTCTTCATTGACAGTGAGAAGGCATATCGGTATACTAGGTATAATCTAATTAGGAGGCCATCATGATGATTCGACCCGTTCAGCTCAGCGATGCAGCAGCTATCCGAGCGATTTACCAACCTTATGTGACAGAGACAGCCATTACCTTTGAGGTTGATGTGCCGACTGTCCAGGAATTTGAAAGCCGCATCACAAAAACGCTGCCCCAATTTCCTTATTTGGTAGCAGAAGTGGATGGGAAAGTTGTGGGGTATGCCTATGCCTCCACCTATTATGCACGCGCTGCCTATGATTGGACCACTGAATTGTCTATTTATGTATCAAAAGAAGCGCGTGGACAAGGGATTGGATCGGACCTTTATACTGCCTTAGAAGAGGAGTTGCAAGCACGAGGCTACTTACGGTTTCTGGCCTGTATCGCAGTCCCGAACGAAGCGAGCATTTCCATGCATGAAAAGCGAGGCTATGTCCAAGTGGCTCATTTCCCAAAGATTGGCTATAAGTTTAACAAATGGCATGATATCGTCTGGATGCAAAAGACGATCGAAGGGCCTGTGAGAAAAATCAAGTAAGAGCTGTTAAGGAGTAGTAGCTAAATGAAATGAACGCTCCATATCACTTGAAACAATCCATAAATTATTCAGCATAGAAGATGTTTTTATACGAAAGAGGTTTTTATGACTCAAGAACAAAGTGCTAGACTGTTACCCCAAAAGCCCTCCGGATGGGCTAAAATTCTACTTAACCGAAAGGTTCCTATTTTCCTGTTCTTCTTACTGGAATTGGCCTTTCTTGTCATTTCATATCTCAGCCTACAAGAGCATTTTCCATCCATTATCTTATGGGAACACTTGTTGAGTGTCTTTACCTTCTTTTACTTGCTCAATCGTTCCATGGATTCTCGTTCCAAACTGTCCTGGGTGATTATCATTGCCCTCTTTCCAATTTTTGGGACTGCTCTGCTTTACTTTTCGTTAGCTGATTTGGGTGTGAGACGCTTGAAGAAGCGGCTTGAGGATGCTACAGTGCAGGCTTCTGACTATCTAAGCACCGATCCAGAAGTTGCTGATTATTTATCCCAAAGTGATCGCCAATTACAGAAATTAGCTTATTTTTTGGAGCATAGTCCAGCCCAGTTTCCTATCTACAGCAACACAGAGGTTACCTATTTTCCGCTTGGAGATGACATGGTTCCATCCTTGTTGGAGGATTTGAAAAAGGCCGAGCGTTATATCTTCATGGAATATTTCATCATTGACGAAGGGATCATGTGGGGTGAGATTTTAGCCATTTTAGAGGAGAAGGCCAATGCAGGTCTGGACGTTCGTGTCATGTTTGATGGGATGAATGAGATGACTACCTTGTCCTATGATTATATTGAGCGCTTGCACAAGGTTGGGATAAAAGCTCAGGCCTTCTCACCAGTCAAGCCTATTCTATCAACCTATTACAATTACCGAGACCATCGAAAGATTACAGTGATTGATGGTCAAGTTGCTTATACTGGTGGTGTAAATATCGCTGATGAGTATGTCAATAAACGAGAACGCTTTGGTCATTGGAAGGACACGGCCCTTCGCTTAGATGGTTCAGCAGTTCAAACACTGAAAGCTCTCTTTTTGACCATGTGGACAGTGACTGGAATAGAGGATAAAAGGGATATGGAGCACTATCTACAAGAAAAACCTCAAAAAAGAGAGGGTCAAGGCTTGGTTCTTCCTTATGGAAATTCACCATTGACCTATCACAAAGTGGCTGAGGATGTTTATCTTCATTTACTGAATACATCGACCGATTATGTTCACATTATGACGCCTTATCTGATTTTGGATGACGAATTGGTTAGAGCCATGACTTTTGCGGCCAAACGAGGAGTAGATGTTCGGATCATTATGCCAGGGATTCCAGATAAACAGTACGCCTTTGATATTGCGACGACCTATTTTAAAGCGCTCTTGGATGCTGGCGTCCGTATTTTCCGTTATACCCCAGGCTTTGTCCATGCTAAAGTTTATGTTTCTGATAGCCAACAAGCTGTGGTAGGAACCATTAATACAGACTACCGAAGTCTCTATCAAAATTTTGAAGATGGGGTTTTTCTCTACAAAAATCTAGAAGTGCTTCATATTGAACAAGATTTTGAGAGAACCCAGGCGCTCTCAGAGGAAGTCACTCTAGAAAGTTTATCTAAAATGGCTATGGCTCATCGTCTGAGTGGCTATCTTTTTTCTTTGATTGGACCTTTGATGTAAAAAAGGAGGAATCATATGGATACAAAAATTCTTTTGAAATTGTTAGAAGACCAAGCTGATCCAGCGAAAGTCCCAGCAATGGAAGCTTATATGAAAAATAAATTCAGCTTTCTTAGCGTTCAAAAACCAATTCTCAAAAAGATTGAAAGAGAGTTTTTTAAACCTTTCATAAAGGATCCAATTGATTGGACTTTTGTGGAAGAGTGTTGGCAGCAACCTTACCGAGAGTTTCAATATATTGCTATGGATTATCTGGATAAAAAGAAGAAGGAGCTTAGACCTGAAGATTTTCCAAAGCTAAAGGAATTGGCTCAAACCAAATCATGGTGGGACAGTATAGATCAATTGGACCTTATCATCGGAGAGATTACTTTGCACTATCCAGAAACTAAGCAGGTTATGCTGGATTGGAGTAAGGATCAGGACTTTTGGTTGAGGCGGATTGCCATTGACCACCAGCTTATGAGGAAAGAAAAAACAGATACGGATTTGTTAGAAAAAGTGATCCTCAATAATCTAGGTCAAAGCGAGTTCTTTATAAATAAGGCAATTGGCTGGAGTTTACGCAATTATTCCAAGGTTAATCCGGATTGGGTAGGGGCCTTTATTGACCGCTATCGAGATCAGTTGTCTCCTTTGAGCATTCGAGAAGGAAGCAAGTACCTACCCTCTTGACATTTTTTGGCCGTTCATGGTAAACTAGTTTTATGCGATGAGTCGATTGGCTCTTAGGAGCCTTTTGCGCTGAGGAGGTCTACATTCAATTGTAACGCAGGAGCGGACCTTGAACAGTTGTGTGAACCGGCTGTTCTCATCGAAAGATGCCTCGAATCCCTTACCATATGGTAGGGGATTTTTTGTTTGTTTCTTAGCTGAAGGGGAGACGATTAGATTGCTTATCTAGACTGTTGTCCAATAAAACCTTCTAAAAAAGAAAAGAATACCAATGTAAATTTGCTCTAAATCCGTCGCAGTGGTATAATGGGTGACAAGATATAGCGCTATCTTTCATACCAACCATGGAAAGGAGATGTCTATGGTAGTTGAACATAATCAATCAACAACTAGGTGGTCGCAAGAAAAATCCCAGCGAATTAGTGAGCTAGAAAATTCAAAAGAGTATCAAGACCGGCTGTTTTTAATGAAGGAACAGATGAAGAGCAATCTTCATTGGAGGACCGTCACTATTCTTGGTATTATTTTAGCTATACTATCTTTCCCACCTTTGGGATTGCGAGCGGTTATTATCATTCTTCTTGCGCTAGTTTTCTATTATTTACCTCAATACAAAAGAAGGAAGGCTTTATTCGGGGATAATGTTCGGTCTAATGACGAGATTTATATTAATGATTTTCTATGCCCCATTCTGAAAGAAGTTTATCCTCAAGCAGAGTTAACTTTGACAGCTAACTACTCCATGGATGCCTTACAGGTAGTCAGCCCCCGGTCGACCAAATTTAATCTCTTTAATCAACTGTCCTTTCATGATGAAAGAAATCTTACAGTTGCTAACCTTTATGGTCACCATACAGAGACCAGGTATGAAACAGACTCAAATGGGCACACCAGAACTGTCCAAGAAGAAGTGACTGATTTCGTTGGCCAACTTTTTTCTCTAAAGGCACCGACTCCCTTCCCAGGGCATATGCGGGTGGTTCCGACCAAGAAATCTTTCTTTTTCAAAAGAGAAAGCAAGGGAGCCTATCCAGGTCCTGGAAAAAACGAAGTACAAATTGAAACAGAAGATATCCAGAACAATGAGAATTACAATATCTATTGTACGGATGAATTTGCTGCTCGAAAATTTTTGAAACCCAAGGTGTTAGATTGGTTCGATAAGCAAATTTCTCAAAATGCGATGTGTGTCTACTTGGTAGAAGATCGGCTTTACATTTCCTTGTATACCAATCGCTATATTTTCCCAACACCAAGAAAGAAACAAGATGTTGAGAATCTTTCCTTAGCAGCAGAGTATCAAAAGCTCTGTAGGGAGATTGATCTCATTGATGAATTAACCAATATTTTTAAAGGAGAATGACGATGTCAGGTTTCATTATTGCACTTATTGTTTTTGCACTAGTAGTTGTTATGTGGTTTATCGGAGAAAGCAATCGCTTGAACCGTTATCAGGTCATGATTGAAGAATCAAAGAGGACGGTTGATATCACCTTGGTTAAACGCTACGACACCATTTCGGAAATGTTGAAGGTTGCTAAGGCTTATGCCAAACATGAAGAGAAAGTCTTTAGCGAATTGGTAGCCCTTCGCCAAGGTGCCTCTATCCAAGAATCCAATCAAGTTATTGCCAATCAAAATGATGTTTTGGCACAAATCCGAGCAGTGGGTGAGAATTATCCGGAGCTCTTATCTTCTAACCAATTCTTGGCCTTGCAAAAAGAAATTGCAGACGAAAATGAAGATTTGGCAGCTTCTAAACGCATTGTCAATAGCAATATTAGCCAAATCAACCAAGCCATTGTAACCTTCCCAACTTCAGTAGTTGCGGGTATCAAAGGGATGCAACAGGTCCAGTTTCTATTGGAAGATACTCAAGGTAAGAAGGATTTAAGTGATTTGAATTATGACCTTGACTAAATAGATATTTATTATAATTAACCATCAAAAATCCTGGTCTTAGAATCAGGATTTTTTCCTACTGTTGGTACTTTTCATTTATGACAAAAAATTGTATAATAGTACAAATACTCAATTTTTAGAAAATTTTGAAAGAGGATTTACTATGGGATACACAGTTGCTGTTGTCGGTGCTACAGGTGCCGTTGGTGCTCAAATGATCAAAATGTTGGAAGAATCTACTCTTCCAATCGATAAGATTCGCTACCTTGCGTCTGCACGTTCTGCAGGAAAAGTTTTGCAATTTAAAGGGCAAGACGTGACCATTGAAGAAACGACTGAAGATGCTTTTGAAGGGGTTGATATTGCCCTTTTCTCAGCTGGTGGTTCAACATCTGCCAAATATGCACCTTATGCGGTGAAAGCAGGCGCAGTAGTGGTCGATAACACTTCATATTTCCGTCAAAATCCGGATGTCCCATTGGTTGTTCCTGAAGTGAATGCACATGCGCTTGATGCTCATAACGGAATTATCTCTTGTCCAAACTGTTCAACCATCCAAATGATGGTCGCTCTTGAGCCGGTTCGTCAAAAATGGGGCTTGGACCGTATCATCGTGTCTACTTACCAAGCTGTATCAGGGGCTGGTATGGGAGCTATTCTTGAAACCCAACGTGAGTTGAAGGAAGTTTTGAATGATGGTGTCAACCCACGCGATGTCCAAGCGGAAATCTTGCCATGCGGTGGTGATAAAAAACATTACCCAATTGCTTTCAACGCTCTTCCACAAATCGACGTCTTCACAGAAAATGACTATACTTACGAAGAAATGAAGATGACGAATGAAACCAAGAAAATCATGGAAGATGATAGCATTGCCGTTTCAGCAACTTGTGTGCGGATTCCAGTCTTGTCAGCTCACTCAGAGTCAGTCTACATTGAAACAAAAGAAGTGGCACCAATTGACGAAGTGAAAGCTGCTATTGCTGCCTTCCCAGGTGCAGTCCTTGAAGACGATGTTGCTCACCAAATCTACCCACAAGCCGTTAATGCGGTCGGTTCACGCGATACTTTCGTTGGACGGATTCGTAAAGACTTGGATGCTGAAAAAGGGATCCACATGTGGGTTGTTTCAGATAACCTCCTTAAAGGAGCTGCTTGGAACTCGGTCCAAATCGCAGAAACTCTTCATGAACGTGGACTCGTACGACCAACAACTGAATTGAAGTTTGAATTGAAATAGGGAGCAAAACAGAAATCAGTAACTCGAAGAGTTTGATTTCTTCCTTAGTTATTTAGCGAATCAACTTGTTTTATAAACAGATCATGAGGCAAAGGCAAGCAGGCCCCAGCCTCTTTCTTATATAGAGAAAGGTTTTTCTATGTCTTATAATGATTTGAAAGATTGTAAAATCATCACTGCATTTATCACCCCTTTCCATGAAGATGGAACCATTAATTTTGATGCTCTTCCTGCCTTGATCGAGCACCTCTTGGCACATCATACAGATGGGATTCTCTTAGCTGGAACGACTGCAGAAAGTCCAACTCTGACCCACGATGAGGAATTGCAACTCTTTGCGGCCGTTCAAAAGATTGTCAATGGTCGAGTTCCTTTGATCGCTGGTGTCGGAACCAATGAAACCCGCGACTCCATTGAGTTCGTTAAAGAAGTAGATGCTTTTGGTGGCTTTGCGGCAGGATTGGCTATCGTCCCTTACTACAACAAACCATCTCAAGAAGGAATGTATCAACACTTTAAAGCGATTGCGGATGCATCCAATCTTCCGATTATTATCTACAATATTCCTGGACGCGTGGTTGTGGAAATGACACCTGAAACCATGCTTCGTTTGGCAGAACACCCAAATATCATTGGGGTGAAAGAGTGTACAACTCTTGCTAATATGGCCTACTTGATTGAACACAAACCAGAAGAATTTCTCGTCTACACAGGGGAAGATGGAGATGCTTTCCACGCGATGAACCTTGGGGCTGATGGAGTGATCTCAGTAGCCTCTCATACAAATGGAGATGAAATGCATGAGATGTTCCAAGCCATTGAACACAACGATATTAAAAAGGCTGCGGCTATCCAACGTCAGTTTATCCCTAAAGTCAATGCTCTCTTCTCTTATCCGAGTCCAGCTCCTGTCAAAGCTGTCTTAAACTATATGGGCTTTGAAGCAGGACCAACTCGTTTGCCATTGGTGCCAGCACCAGCAGAAGAAGCGAAGCGCATTATCAAGGTTGTAGTAGATGGGGATTACCATGCATCTAAAGAGATCATTACGGGAGTTTTAAGACCGGATTATTAATAAAATTATTATGAGGAATGTATGTCAGAGTTAGAGAAAACAGAGTTAGAAAAAACAGATTCAGAAAAATCAGAACTAGAAAAATTTAAAGAACGTCATAGCCTTGAAAAGTTAGATGGTGTGATAATCTATGATAAACCGACTATTAAAACAGGTGAAAAAGCTGGATGCATCGGCGCTCTCTTACTTTTAATTGGATTTGGAACAGGGATTATTTTGTTACTCCTTCATTTCATATTTGACTTCGATTCCAAGCTACTCAATCTTCTTTGGGAATCGATAGCAGCTTTAGGATTCATTTTTAGTTTAGCAGGAGCTTTTCAAATTGGTCCCCTTACAATACACCGCTACTCAAGAGAAGCTGATAAGGATAAACATTTTGAAATCGATAGAGCCTACAATCTCTATAACGTTCTCTATAAACCGACTAAAACAGTCCTTCTCCAATATGATAGTGACGAGGATCAGTTCATTGCGGTAAATGCTGGTGGTGAACTACTAGTGGAACTCCTTAGAAAAGTAGAGATGGATAAGTTACCTCTGAAGAAAATTTTGAAGACCTTCCGTTTGGATCATGTCTCTGACCATCTTTGGAGATTGACCTACAGCTATAAAAAAGAAGATGTGGTCATGGAGAAGAGTGATCGTTAGTTTTTTTCATCCAATCAACCACACTAAGTCCTGAAAAGAGCTTTGATTCTTGACAAAAAAATTATATAATAAAGTAGTAGGTCTTCATTTCTTTATAAAGGAAATGGAGTATTCATGAAAATTTAAACATAAAGGAGACTCCGATGGAAGTCATTAAACGTAGTGGAGAAGTGGTTGAATTCAACCCAGATAAAATTTACCAAGCTATTTTGAAAGCTGCGCAAGTTGTCTATGTTTTGACAGATGATTTGCGACAAAACCTAGCTCAAGTGACCAAGAAAGTTGCTATGGATTTAGATGAAGCTCAAGTAGAACGCGCAACCATCAGTATGATCCAATCATTAGTGGAACAACGCTTGCTGGGAGCAGGTTATATTACCATTGCAGAACACTACATTTCTTATCGCTTGCAACGCGATTTGGAACGGAGTGGTTATGGTGATCACATCGCCGTGCATTTGCATTTTGAGCAAATTCGATAAGCTAGATAGTGCTCGCGAGGTAACGCCATCGTGTTTGAACCACCCTTATAGGGTGGTTTTGACTGTCTAGCCAATTAGTTTATTTCGAAAGGTTTACATGTATGCAAAACCCAACCATCTATACCTATCTCAATCAGGATTTTACAGCTATTCCACTTTTTGATGGATTGAGCGTCGATGGTGTTTCTCAAGGAAGTCAGGCAGATTTGCATCTGGCTGATGATTTTCAGTCCCCCTCTGAAGCTGTTTTCTATTTTCTAAATGGTCAATGGTTTCTTGAATGTTTGTCTGGGATGATTGAGGTGGATGGTGTCACCTATCCGAAAAACCAACGTGTTTTATTAAATCATCGTTCCATTATCCATCTTTGTGACGCCGACGGCCATGTTTTTCGCTCAAAATTCATCATTGTTGAAATGCAATCCCTTGAATGGAAGACTATTGCAAAAGATGCTTTTCCGATGGATCTGTCCTCGCTTGCTAGGATTGATTGTGCAGTCTTATCAAATCAGTTGGTTGTCCGATTAGGAGATCAGATCATTTACCAGGATCTTCAGGCAGCAGCTGCAGATTCATCTGTTTCAACGAGGGAGCACAATGATTTTTCCCATTCATCACTAACGATTGCTATTCAAGATGTAACGGTCGGAAATCTCTTAAATCGTAAGACCATCCTCAAGGATATTCAGGTTGAATTTAAACCCAAGGAAATGATTTTAATTCTGGGCGGTTCTGGTGCTGGAAAATCAACCTTTATGGAAGCAGTGACAGGACTTGTTCATTCAAATACCAGTGCTTATTTTAATGGCGTAGATCTGTTAAATGATGGAAAAAAACAAGGTGTCATCACCCTGGCTCCTCAATCCCCTGACGAGCATTACCGCATGGAAGACACGGTCTATATGAATCTCGAAGATGCAGCAAAGCTCTACGGTCCATCCGAATTAGCAGACAATCCTGAACTTCGTAAAGAAGAAGTGCTATCTGTTCTGAGAAAACTGGACTTAGAATCTGTCAAAGGATCCAAGTGTTCTTCTCTATCTGGCGGACAAAAGAAAAAACTCACGATTGCTATGGAATACATCACGCGCCCTGAAATCCTCTTTATGGATGAGCCGGATTCTGGTGTCGATGGGAGTATGGTCATGGAGGTCATGACCACATTGAGAGAGATTACAGATGAAGGAAAAATCTTATGTGTCATCACGCATACGCCCGATCGTATTCGTCATCTCTTTGATAAGGTCATGGTGGTCGGAAAGAGTTCGGAAGGCTGTGGTAGACTGTGTTACTTTGGCTCCGTAGACAATGCGCTAACAGTCTTTGCTGCTCAGAGTTTAGAAGAAATCGTCCATAAAATTTCAGGTGCTGAAAATGCAGCTCTTGTTGACCAATATGTTCAATGGTTTGACAATGAAAGGAGAGGTGGTCATGCTGGATAAGAAGCAAGTCTCGATTTATTTTAGAAAATTCCTTCGACTCCTCATCAACAAGAAATCTCTATTTTTTGTCTTAGAAGCGATTCTTCTTCCTTTCATCATTTCGATCGCTTTTGATGCCAATGAAGTTTTTGCTAAATACCATATTACGAGAACTTGTTCCATTATGTTTATTTCTGCAGCACTCTGGATTGGTCTCTTTAATTCAGTGACCAGTATTTGTAATGAGCGTAAAGTTATCAAGTTTGAGTACCAAATTAAAGGCTTGTCCTTGCCTTCTTATGTGACGGCGCGCGTGCTAACAGAGTTGGTGCTTTGTTTCGCGGAAGCGATCTTAATGATTGGAACCATTGTTGTGCGCTATCCACGTATCCAAGGAAACAGTAGCCAGATATTCCTTTTTGGGATCACTTTGTTTTTGGTGATCTTTACTTCAGATATGTTGGCCTTATTGATTTCAGCCTTTGTTAAAAAATCATCCCAAGCGATGACAGCCATGCCGCTTGTATTGATGGTTCAATTGCTGTTTTCCAATTTCCTCCAATCCTTGGATGAGAAAATTCCATTTTTAGTCTGGATCTCACATGCGACCATTACGAGATGGGGAACAACAGCCTTCTTCCGGATTGCAAACATGAATAATATGGTCCCCTCCCAAGGTCATACTGACTGGCAAGTTTATCAAAAAGATGGGGTAGGAACCTATGATTTTGATCTACTTGCGATTCTTGGAAATTGGGGGGTCTTGCTTGCTTTTGCAGCTCTATTTATAGTCGCAACTTCCCTCGTATTGACTTCTGTCCGTAAGGACGCTCGATAAAAAATAAGGAGATGATTTATGAAAAACTGTACCAATTGCCAGGCACCTATCCATGCTGGTGATGCCTTTTGTTCTAAGTGTGGAGCTAAAGTTCAAGTAGCTGCACAAGCTGAACCAAAAGCTGTTGCGTTTCAACCAAAGACAGTGCAATTAGGGCCAACTCCCACTCAAGCCCCAGCACCTAAAAAAACCAAAAGAAACATGAAAGGAATTTTAGCAGGAATTTTTGTACTTCTTGCTATCATTACTGTTGCAGGTTATTTCTTTTTAAACCATGGTAGCAGTGACACCATTAATTTAGAGGACTATGTAAAGCTAAAATTTGAGGGGAATGATGGTGAAGGCTATATTGTTGAGAAGTCAGTTAGTTTGAACAAGGAAAATTTAGATCGAGATATCAAGAAAAAGATAGAAGCAGAAGGCTTGAATACTGAGAGTTCAAACTACAATATCGATCAGCTAGTTTCAAAAGTCGAATTTAGTGTTTATAAAGGGGATGAACTGATCAAGGTAAAAGATCGCAAGAACCTGAACAATCATGATAAAATTACGGTCAAATTACTTTACGATAAAAGCGATCTTGAAGACATGATACCTGGCCTTCACTTTACTGGTACATCTGTAACTCAGGAGGCAGATCTTATCCCGCTTGTAGGGATTGACCCCTTTAAGGGTTTTTATCCAAAAATCAAGGGCATTTCTCCAAATGGAAGGGTATCAAAACCATCTAAATTTGAAGGAAAAGATCTAGAAATTATTGCAAAAGCAACCGCTAACTATGGCTTCCCATTTGATTATTATCTGAACGGTAAAGAAGTTTCAAGTAATGATCCCATTGCAGTTGGAGATGAAATCGAAATTCGTCTCAATGAAAGTGGTAAAAATGCATTGAAAAAAGAAGGTCAAACTGTTGAGAAAGGAAAAGACAGCAAGAAATACAAGGTCACCTTGGCTGATTTTGAGGAAGGGGCTTATGTGACTTCCTTGTCAAAAGTGGATGAGGATACACAAGAAGCCATCTCTAAGAATGTAGAGGATGCAGCAAAGGCTTATGCGGCTGACCGCAATTATAAAGACCTTCCAAAATTTGAAGGGATGGCTTTTGCGGCAATCAAAGATGGGGTTGATTGGGGAGGGACATTTGATTCCAAAATTCCACAAATGGTCTATGTATACTCTATTACCAATACATCTTATGGTAAATCAAAAACAAGTTATTTTGTCATTTCAAAGATAGCGGTTATTGAACAGGTCGAAAATCATGGAAAAGCCAACGTTCATAAAAAACCTGGAAAAACCATTCAAACCTTTGAGAAAAATGCTAAGAAATACGACTTCAAAAGCATGTCTGATGAGAATGACTTGAAGAACTACTTTACTAGAAATATCGACACCTATACCTATACAATGGACGATCAATTGAAATCGTTGATAAATTGGACAGAATAGAAGAAAAAGAAGTTACTTCGGTAGCTTCTTTTTAGTATTTTATTAATCACAGTGATTCCAGAAAACATGGTATAATAGAGGAGATTGAATTGGAAAGGAAGTGAGATTATGGCAACTATTCAATGGTTTCCTGGACACATGTCCAAAGCTAGAAGACAAGTACAAGAAAATTTAAAATTCGTGGATTTTGTAACGGTTCTGGTAGATGCTCGTTTGCCCCTATCAAGCCAAAATCCCATGTTAACCAAAATTGTTGGTGATAAGCCCAAATTAATGATTTTGAACAAGGTAGACCTGGCAGATCCTGTTGCCACAAAAGAATGGCAGGACTATTTTGAGTCACAAGGGATCAAAACCTTGGCTATCAACTCCAAAGAGCAATCTACAGTTAAAAAAGTAACAGATGCTGCTAAGAGCTTGATGGCCGATAAAATTGCCCGTCAAAAGGAACGGGGAATTCAGATTGAAACCCTTCGGACCATGATCATCGGGATTCCTAATGCTGGGAAATCAACTTTGATGAACCGCTTAGCAGGGAAAAAGATTGCTGTTGTTGGAAATAAACCAGGGGTAACCAAGGGGCAACAATGGTTAAAAACCAATAAAGACCTTGAAATCCTAGATACTCCAGGGATTCTCTGGCCCAAGTTTGAAGATGAAGAAGTGGCCTTAAAGCTCGCTTTAACAGGCGCCATCAAAGACCAGTTGCTTCCAATGGATGAAGTGACCATCTTTGGTCTTAACTATTTCAAAAAGCACTATCCAGCTGTTTTGCAGGAACGTTTTAAACAAATGGATCTGGAACAAGAGGCACCTGAAATCATTATGGAGATGACCCAGAAATTAGGATTTCGTGAGGATTACGACCGTTTTTACCAACTCTTTGTCAAAGATGTTCGTGATGGGAAATTGGGACGGTATACGCTGGATCGCGTAGGGGAAATTGATGGCAACAATTAAAGAAGTTAAAGAGCGTTTGGCAATGATTGACGAGCTAGATCATCCCTTCTTTGAAGAGTTGATCCTTGATGGTCGAGCAGGCGTTCAAGCGGCTATCAGCAAACGAAAACGCGAACTCCAAAAACAAGTGGACGAAGATTTGCGTTTGGAAGGAATGCTGGCCTATGAAAAAGAACTTTATACTCAAGGGATTGATCTTATTGCAGGAGTGGATGAAGTGGGACGTGGCCCATTAGCGGGTCCAGTTGTTGCAGCTGCCGTGATCTTGCCGAAAGCTTGTAAGATTCCAGGGCTCAACGATAGTAAAAAGATTCCAAAATCCAAACACAAGGAAATCTATGAGGCTGTGCTCCAAAACGCCGTTGCGATCGGAATCGGCATCAAGGATAATCAAGTGATAGACCAGGTTAATATCTATGAAGCTACGAAGCTAGCCATGATGGAGGCCATTGGTCAGCTAGAGCCTCAACCCCAGCATCTTTTGATTGATGCCATGAAGTTGGATCTTCCTATTCCCCAAACTAGTATCATCAAAGGGGATGCTAACTCCTTATCCATTGCTGCAGCATCCATCGTAGCCAAGGTGACTCGGGATCAGATGATGGAAGAGTTTGATTGCGAATATCCGGGTTATGATTTTACGCAGAACGCTGGCTATGGGACGGCTAACCATCTGGCTGGCCTTCACAAGCTGGGAGTGACTCCTATCCATCGGCGTTCATTTGAACCCGTCAAATCAATGTGTGAGGATTAGGTTATGCTATTTACCATCGATATCGGAGGGACCTTTATAAAGTACGGTCTGATGGATGCAGACTATCAATTGATCCGTACAGACAAGATCCCAACACCATCTACGATTGAGGACTTTTGGCAAGGATTAGAAGGAATCGTTGCTCCTGTACGGGAAGAAATCGAGGGAATCGCCATTTCATGCCCTGGTGAGATCCAAAAGAGCCTTGGCTTTGTCTTTCGAGGTGGTCTCATTCCATATTTGCGAGGCATTCCTCTAGCTAGTAGATTAGAACAAACATTTCAAGTACCCGTCACCGTTCTTAATGATGGAGAAGCTGCTGGTCTAGCGGAAGCAAGGCTTGGTAATCTAAAAGATTGTCCTTGCGGTGCGACCTTGGTCTTAGGGACTGGAGTTGGTCTTGCTCTTCTTTCGAATGGTGACCTATTGAGAGGATGGCAACTGACAGAATACATTCGGTCTATTGATAAGGCAGAAAGAACACCAGAAAATCGCCGCTTTCATCGCGAACTCTTTTTGCAAGGCATTTCCAATCTTTTGGAAAACACCGGTTCAGCTGTTCAATTCGTTGAGAAGGCTAGTCACATCTTGAACTTAGAAAAGGCAGATGGTATAGCTGTTTTCAAAGCTCTTGATCAAGGAGGCCATGAGGAGCTGACATCCTTGTTTCAGGCTTATTGTCATGATATTGCTATTCTGATTTTTAATCTTCAATCTTTGCTCTTGCTTGAAAAGGTGACGATTGGAGGGGGCATTAGTGGTCAACCACTACTGATCGATGAGATCAGTCGACAATACCATGACCTGCTCTCTCAAAAAGGTCATAAACAATTTGAGGCCTTGCCGATCCAAGCGGCTCGCTTCCATAATGAAAGCAACTTGATTGGTGCCGCATCTTATTTTTATTCTTCTACACATCAAAAAAAGTTCTAGAAATAGAGCTTTTTTCTTTTCTTTTTCGAATAAATAAGTGAGAGGAAGTAGAAGGTGACCATGGAGAAATTTGAAATCTATAAATTAAAAGAAGCCGGTTTATCAAATGAGCAAGTCTTGAGAGTTTTGGACTACTGTAGGAAAGACCAAGCCTTACCAAGCATAGAAGAGATAGCGAGGATCGCTCGCTGTCGTAGTATCATTCATTTTGTAGACAAATACCTGCAGCTGGATGAAGACCGTTTACACAAGGAGTTTGAACGGTTCCCATCTCTATCCATTTTTGATCCTGAATACCCTGAGGAATTGCTACAGATCTACAATCCTCCTGTACTCCTTTTTTACCAAGGGGATTTGCAACTGTTAAGCAAACCGAAGATTGCAGTTGTTGGAGCTCGAGAGACCACGCGAGAAGGGGTTCGTTCTGTAGAGAAGATAATTAAGGAACTTGGAAATGAACTGGTCATTGTTAGTGGACTTGCTAAGGGGATTGATGCGACCGCTCATTATGCCAGTATCCGCAATGGTGGCAAGACCATCGGAGTGATTGGAACAGGACTAGATGTCTCTTATCCTAAGAGCAATCAAAGACTGCAGGCACATATGGGGGAAAACCATCTGATCTTGAGCGAGTATGGTCCAGGGCAGGCACCACTTAAGTTTCATTTTCCTGAGAGAAATCGCATCATTGCAGGTCTCTGTCAGGCAGTGATTGTGGCAGAGGCGCGACTCCGTTCAGGGAGTTTGATTACTTGTGAGCGTGCTATGGAAGAAGGACGAGACGTTTTTGCTATTCCGGGAAATATTTTAGATGGAAAATCTGCAGGCTGCCATCACCTGATTCAAGAAGGCGCAAAGCTTGTCACCTCAGGCCAGGACATTCTTGATGAATTGAAATACGAATTGTGATTTTCCTATAGGAGAAGTTCCTAGTTGACATCTTTCTTAAAATGTATTAAACTCAATGAGATTTATACAATACAGAGGGATAAAACGTGGTAACAAAAAAGAAAAGCAGTACAACCAAGAAAAATTTGGTGATTGTGGAGTCTCCTGCTAAGGCCAAAACAATCGAGAAATACCTTGGTCGTAACTACAAAGTCATGGCTAGTGTTGGCCATATTCGGGACCTGAAAAAATCAACCATGTCGATCGATTTCGACAATAACTATGAACCGGAGTATATCAATATTCGTGGAAAAGGTCCCTTGATCAATGATTTGAAAAAAGAAGCTAAAAAAGCCAAACAAGTCTTTCTCGCAAGTGACCCGGACCGAGAAGGAGAAGCTATTTCTTGGCATTTAGCGCATATTTTGAACTTGGATGCCAAAGAAAAGAACCGAGTGGTCTTTAACGAAATTACCAAAGATGCCGTTAAAAATGCCTTTAAAGAACCGCGCCAAATCGATATGGACTTGGTCGATGCCCAACAAGCACGTCGTGTCTTGGACCGGATTGTAGGGTATTCTATCTCGCCTATTCTTTGGAAAAAGGTCAAAAAAGGACTTTCTGCAGGGCGCGTGCAATCAGTTGCCCTCAAACTAATCATTGATCGTGAAAACGAAATTAATGATTTCAAGCCGGAAGAATACTGGACCATTGATGGTGTCTTCAAAAAAGGGACCAAACAATTCCAAGCCAGCTTCTATGGGATTGATGGCAAGAAGATGAAGCTCAACACCAATGAAGAGGTGAAAGCTGTTCTTGAACGCTTAGAGGGCAAAGATTTTACCGTTGAGAAGGTGGAAAAGAAAGAGCGTCGTCGGAATGCGCCACTTCCATACACCACCTCTTCTATGCAGATGGATGCTGCCAATAAGATCAACTTCCGTACACGCAAGACCATGATGGTCGCTCAGCAATTGTACGAAGGAATCAATATTGGCTCTGGTGTTCAAGGTTTGATTACCTATATGCGTACCGATTCTACACGGATCAGTCCAGTTGCGCAAAATGAGGCAGCGAACTTTATCGTGGATCGCTTTGGTGAGAAATATTCCAAGCATGGAAGCCGCGTGAAGAATGCTTCTGGTGCCCAAGATGCCCACGAAGCGATTCGTCCATCCAGCGTCTTCAATACTCCTGAGAGCATTGCTAAATACTTGGACAAGGACCAGCTCAAGCTCTACACCTTGATTTGGAACCGCTTTGTAGCTAGTCAAATGACTGCAGCTGTCTTTGATACCATGAATGTCCGTTTAGGTCAAAATGGTGTTCAGTATACGGCAAACGGAAGCCAGGTGAAGTTTGATGGTTATTTGGCTATTTATAACGACTCAGATAAGAACAAGATGTTGCCGGATATGGTAGAAGGCGATATCGTTAAGCAAGTCAATAGCAAGCCGGAGCAACACTTTACCCAACCACCTGCTCGATATTCTGAAGCGACCTTGATTAAGACCTTGGAAGAAAATGGGGTTGGTCGTCCTTCAACCTATGCTCCGACGATTGAGACCATTCAAAAACGCTATTATGTGAAGCTGGTAGCCAAACGCTTTGAACCAACAGAATTAGGGGAGATCGTCAATAAACTGATCGTTGAATTCTTCCCAGATATTGTCAACGTGACCTTCACAGCAGAGATGGAAGGGAAACTCGATGATGTCGAACTTGGAAAGGAAGAGTGGCAAAAAGTTATCGATGCCTTCTACAAACCATTCTCTAAAGAAGTCGCAAAGGCTGAAGAAGAGATGGAAAAAATCCAAATCAAAGATGAACCAGCTGGTTTTGATTGTGAAGTCTGTGGTAGCCCGATGGTGATTAAATTAGGACGTTTTGGTAAGTTCTATGCTTGTAGTAATTTCCCTGATTGTCGTCATACCCAGGCCATTGTCAAAGAAATCGGGGTGGAATGTCCAGACTGTCATCAGGGACAAATCATCGAACGCAAAACCAAGCGCAACCGCATCTTCTATGGATGCAATCGCTATCCAGAGTGTGAATTTACCTCTTGGGATAAACCGATCGGACGGGATTGTCCAAAATGTGGCCACTACTTAGTTGAGAAAAAAGTTCGTGGTGGCGGCAAGCAAGTCGTATGTAGCAATGGCGACTACGAAGAAGAAAAAGTGAAATAAGCTTTTAAATGATTCAATGTCTATTATAACGGCAATTTTTATAAATGTCTGTTATAATAGACATTCGTTGGACAGGAAGCAAAAACCTCCCTGTCTTTTTACTTGGCTTTTTGGTATAATGGACCAAGTAGAAAATTAGAAAGATTTGTGGGTGTCTAACAGTCCAGTGGGGTGTTTTGATACCCAAAGAGGTATTAGTGTCATGTCTCAATCTTATATCAATGTGATCGGTGCGGGCCTTGCTGGCTCTGAAGCAGCTTACCAGATTGCCCAACAGGGAATTCCGGTCAAGCTTTATGAAATGCGGGGAGTGAAATCCACTCCGCAACACAAAACAGACAACTTTGCTGAGCTAGTTTGTTCCAACTCTCTTCGTGGGGATTCGTTAACCAATGCTGTCGGGCTCCTCAAAGAAGAAATGCGCCGTCTGGGTTCTGTCATCCTTGAAGCAGCAGAAGCGACTCGTGTACCAGCTGGTGGAGCACTGGCAGTGGACCGGGAAGGCTTTGCTAGTCGGGTAACGGAGAAGGTGTCCCAACACCCTCTCATTGAAGTCATTCGCGATGAAATTACGGAATTGCCGACCGAGGCCATCACAGTGGTCGCAACAGGGCCTCTAACCAGTGATGCCTTGGCAGAAAAGATCCATGCCCTTAATGGTGGCGATGGTTTCTATTTCTATGATGCAGCAGCTCCAATCATAGATGTCAATACTGTCGATATGAACAAGGTCTATCTCAAGTCTCGTTATGACAAAGGAGAAGCAGCCTATCTCAACTGTCCCATGACCAAACAGGAATTTATGGATTTCCACGAGGCCTTGGTCAATGCAGAAGAAGCCCCGCTCAACTCTTTTGAAAAAGAAAAGTATTTTGAAGGTTGTATGCCCATTGAAGTCATGGCCAAACGAGGCATAAAAACCATGCTCTATGGCCCTATGAAGACAGTTGGACTCGAGTATCCAGATGATTACAAAGGGCCACGTGATGGGGAATTTAAGACACCTTACGCAGTCGTTCAGTTACGCCAAGACAATGCAGCTGCTAGTCTCTACAATATCGTTGGCTTCCAAACTCACCTTAAATGGGGCGAACAAAAACGGGTCTTCCAAATGATTCCAGGTTTGGAAAATGCGGAGTTTGTGAGATACGGAGTCATGCATCGCAATTCCTACATGGATTCTCCAAATCTGCTTGAACAAACTTTCCGTTCTAAGAAACAAGCTAATCTCTTCTTTGCAGGTCAAATGACAGGGGTAGAAGGCTATGTTGAGTCAGCTGCCTCAGGTTTGGTAGCTGGAATCAATGCTGCTCGCCTTTTCAAAGGAGAAGAAGCTGCGATTTTCCCAGAAACGACAGCTATCGGAAGTCTGGCTCACTATATCACCCATGCTGACAGCAAGCATTTCCAACCCATGAATGTCAATTTTGGAATTATCAAGGAGCTGGAAGGACCACGCATTCGAGATAAGAAGGAGCGCTATGAGAAAATTGCCGAACGTTCTTTACAAGATTTGGCTCAGTTTATGGAAAAATAACTCAAGAAAGGAAAAAGTTTGGAGAAAATCCAGACTTTTTCTTCTAAAAATGGTATAATGAATAAAATTTAGAATATAGAGAGTTTTCTGACAATGAACAAATCCTATTTTTATTTAGATATGAAGACACACGAGTTGAAAGTGCCTTATACCGGAAAACTCCGTCGTGTGCGAGTCTTATTACCTAAGAATTATGAAACGGATACAGATAGACGTTACCCCGTGGTTTATTTCCACGATGGGCAAAACGTTTTGTACAGCAAGGAAGCTTATGCGGGTCATTCCTGGAAAGTCATTCCAGCCATCAAGCGGAATCCTGATATTAGCCGCATGATTGTCGTTGCAATCGATAATGATGGTTTCCAACGCATGAACGAATACTCTGCCTGGAAGTACAAGGAATCCAATATTCCTGGCATGCAATTTGGTGGCAAGGGAGTTGAGTACGGCGAATTTGTTATGGAGGTGGTGAAACCTTTCATTGACCAAGAATACCGGACTCTTGCTGATCGAGAACATACGGCCATGATTGGATCTTCCTTGGGTGGGAATATTACCCAATTCTTGGGCTTAGAGTACCAAGACCAAATTGGTTGTCTGGGAGTCTTCTCCTCTGCCAACTGGTTGCACCAAGAGGCCTTTGACCGCTATATCGAGCGCAAGAATCTCTATGCAGATCAACGGATCTACATCTATGTGGGGACTGAAGAGGCGGATGATACAGATAAAACGCTGATGGCGGGGAATATCAAGCAAGCCTATATTGACTCATCCCTTCGTTACTATCACGATGTCATTCAACAAGGAGTGGCTTTGGAAAATATTGCTATTCGGATACAATCTGGGGCTATTCACCACGAAGAAGCCTGGGCTGAACATTTACCAGAATGCCTTCGTTTTTTGGCAGAAAATTGGGATTAATAGACTGTAAATAAAGAAATAAAGGAAAGAGGGAACTTATGAATATTGAACATTTAAGCCACTGGAGTGGCCAACTCAACCGTGAAATGTATCTGAACCGCTATGGACACGCAGGTATTCCTGTTGTGGTCTTTGCTTCATCAGGTGGCAGCCATAACGAGTACTATGACTTTGGTATGATTGATGCTTGTGCTCAGTTTATCGAAGAAGGACGGGTTCAATTCTTTACCCTTTCTAGTGTCGATAGTGATAGCTGGCTTTGTAATTGGAAGAATCCTCACGATCGTGCCGAAATGCATCGTGCTTATGAACGCTATGTGATTGAAGAAGCCATTCCTTTTATCAAACACAAAACAGGCTGGTTTGATCCGATGATGACAACTGGTTGCTCTATGGGGGCCTACCACGCGCTCAACTTCTTCTTGCAACATCCAGATGTCTTTAACAAAGTGATTGCCTTGAGTGGTGTCTATGACGCTCGTTTCTTTGTTGGTGATTTTGGAGGCGATGAAGCCATTTACCAAAACTCTCCATCTGATTATATTTGGAACCAAAATGATGGCTGGTTTATAGATCGTTACCGTCAGGCCGAAATCGTTGTTTGTACTGGTTTAGGAGCTTGGGAACAAGATGGACTTCCATCTTTCTACAAACTGAAAGAAGCCTTTGATCACAAAAATATTCCTGCATGGTTCGCTGAATGGGGACATGATGTAGCCCACGATTGGGAATGGTGGCGCAAACAAATGCCATATTTCCTAGGCCAAATGCATTTATAAGTAAAAAGGGAGGAGACCTCAATGAATTATATCGTTATTTCACCATATTACCCACAAAACTTCCAACAATTTACAATCGAACTAGCTAATAAAGGGATCACTGTTTTAGGAATTGGTCAAGAGCCATATGAACAGTTAGATGACCCTTTGCGCAACAGCTTAACAGAATATTTCCGTGTTGAAAATTTGGAAAATCTGGATGAAGTGAAGCGTGCGGTAGCCTTTCTCTTTTACAAACATGGTCCAATCGATCGTATCGAATCCCACAATGAGTACTGGTTGGAATTGGATGCGGCGCTTCGGGAGCAATTCAATGTCTTTGGTGCCAAACCAAAAGATTTGAAGAAAACCAAGTTCAAATCTGAAATGAAGAAACTCTTTAAGAAAGCTGGAGTCCCAGTCGTTCCGGGTGCTGTGGTTAAAACAGAAAAAGACATTGATAAAGCTGTGAAGAAGATTGGGTTGCCTTTGATTGCTAAGCCTGACAATGGGGTAGGAGCAGCAGCGACCTTCAAGATCGAAACGCCAGAAGATGTGGACCATTTCAAGGCAGAATGGGATGGCCATACCGAGTACTTCTTTGAGAAATTTGTCACTTCTAGTGAGATTTGTACCTTTGATGGTCTGGATGATCGTGATGGCAACATTGTCTTCTCCACTACATTTGACTATGCTTATACGCCACTCGATTTGATGCTCTACAAGATGGACAACTCTTATTATGTCCTCAAAGAGATGGATCCAAAATTGCGTCAATACGGGGAAGCGATTGTCAAAGCCTTTGGCATGAAGGAACGTTTCTTCCACATTGAGTTCTTCCGCGATGGGGATGACTATATTGCGATCGAGTACAATAATCGCCCTGCAGGTGGCTTTACCATCGATGTCTACAACTACGCTCACTCGATTGATTTGTACCGTGGCTATGCTGCCATCGTAGCAGGAGAACCTTTTCCAGCTTCTGAGTTTGAGCCCCTTTATTGCTTGGCAACTTCTCGTCGTGCCAATGCAGCCTATGTTCTGTCAGAAGAAGAAGTTTTGGCTAAATACCATGATCAATTCCGTGTCAAGAAAGACATGCCAGCGGCCTTTGCGGAACTTCAGGGAGATTACCTCTATATGCTTACAACACCTAGTCGTGAAGAATTGGAACAAATGATTCATGACTTTGGCCAACGCCAATCATAAGATGACGACCGGTAGGATAGGATCCTATCGGTTTTTTATGTGACTATTGAATGAGATGGAAAAATCTAGAAGTTTGTGAAAAAACTAAATATTTCCTTTTGAAAGCTTATAGTTTCCATAATTATAGTGTTTAGGATTGTGAATTTTTCTGAGCATTATTTTTGACTGAGCTTTCATTTTTGGCTAGAATGAAAGTGAATGAATAAATGCTAAGAAAGGCGAAATGATGGCAACATTAGACAAAAGTCTCTTATTGGAAATGTTCCGTAAAATGGAAGAAATCCGTCGCATGGACTTAAAAATTGCACAGTTAGTAAAAAAAGGGAAAGTGCCAGGAATGACGCACTTTTCTGTTGGGGAAGAAGCGGCTAACGTCGGAGCGATGTTGGCTTTGAACGATGATGATTTGCTGACATCAAACCACCGTGGACACGGACAAGCCATTGCTAAAGGAATCGATTTGAATGGCATGATGGCAGAAATCCTAGGGAAATATACTGGTACTTGTAAAGGGAAAGGTGGCTCTATGCATATCGCTGACTTGGATGCCGGAAACCTTGGCGCTAACGGTATCGTTGGTGGTGGTATGGGAATTGCAGTAGGTGCTGCCCTTACACAACAAATGAAAAAGACTGGTAAGATTGTCGTCTGCTTCTTTGGCGATGGTGCAACCAACGAAGGTGTCTTCCACGAAGCGGTCAATATGGCTTCCATCTGGAATCTCCCAGTAATTTTCTACTGTATCAATAACGGTTATGGAATCTCTGCTGACATCAAGAAAATGACCAATATCCAGCATATCCACGAACGTAGTGCTGCTTACGGCATTCCTGGAATGTTTATTCCTGATGGAAACAACGTTATCGATGTCTATGAAGGATTCCAAAAAGCTGTTGAACACGTCCGCTCTGGTAAAGGACCTGTCTTGATTGAAAGTGTCACCTATCGTTGGCTTGGTCACTCTTCATCTGACCCTGGTAAATACCGGACCCGTGAAGAAGTAGAAGAGTGGAAGAAGAAAGATCCAATCGAAAACCTTCGCAAGTATCTCCTTGAAAATGAGATTGCGAGCGCAGAAGAATTGGATCAGATCCAAGAAGAAGTAAAAGAAGCAGTTGAAGCTTCAGTGAAATTTGCGGAAGAAAGCCCATTCCCTCCACTCGAATCAGCTTTCGAAGATATTTACGCAGACTAAGGGGGAGTAGAGAATTATGGAAACTAAATTAATGTCTTTCCGCGATACCATTATCCTTGCTATGTCTGAGGAAATGCGTCGCGACGAAAATGTATTGTTGATGGGGGAAGATGTCGGAGTTTTCGGTGGAGACTTCGGAACTTCAGTAGGAATGCTTGAGGAATTCGGTCCAGAACGTGTCCGTGACTGTCCTATTTCAGAAGCGGCTATTTCTGGTGCAGCAGCTGGTGCTGCTATGACAGGGCTACGTCCAATCGTTGATATGACCTTCATGGATTTCTCAGTAATTGCCATGGATGCTATTGTCAACCAAGCTGCTAAAACTCGCTACATGTTTGGTGGTAAAGGGCAAGTACCGATGACCATTCGCTGTGCTGCTGGTAATGGAGTTGGATCTGCAGCTCAACACTCCCAATCTTTGGAATCATGGTTTACTCATATTCCTGGTTTGAAAGTTGTTGCTCCTGGAACCCCAGCGGATATGAAGGGACTGCTTAAGTCTTCTATTCGCGACAACAATCCCGTTATCATTCTCGAATATAAATCAGAATTCAACCAAAAAGGGGAAGTGCCAGTTGATCCAGACTACACGATTCCACTTGGTGTCGGAGAAATCAAACGTGAAGGAACTGACGTCACTGTCGTAACCTACGGAAAAATGCTTCGTCGCGTGATGCAAGCTGCTGAAGAATTAGCAGAAGAAGGCATCTCAGTAGAAGTAGTAGATCCACGGACCTTGGTTCCACTCGATAAAGAGATCATCATTAACTCTGTCAAGAAAACAGGAAAAGTAGTCCTTGTCAATGATGCCCACAAAACAAGTGGCTATATTGGTGAAATTTCAGCTATTATTTCTGAATCAGAAGCATTTGATTACTTGGATGCACCCATCCGTCGTTGTGCGGGGGAAGATGTGCCAATGCCTTACGCACAAAACCTTGAAAATGCAATGATTCCAACAGTTGAAAGCATCAAAGATGCCATTCGTAAAACATATAACAAAGAATAATACATAACATAAATTATGTAATGTCATTTGAATTAGACGAGGAAACTTTGTATCTTTTTAGGTACAAAGTTCTCTGCGTCCTTAATATCTTAGATTAGAGCACGGGCTAAAGTCTGGGTGAAAAAGATAAACTTTCCTAGAAACTAAAGTTTCTTCGTCAAGTTTCCTATTTTCACTTTGACTTTTGAAGCCCTTAGTATCTTATAACTGAATCCGGACGGAGGACTGTGAAAAAAAGATAGATTTCCTTGTGTTCATCGAACACAGCGTCAATCTCCTATTTTTTCTTTGTCCTCTACGTCCTTGATATCTTATAATAGAATAGGAGAGGTCATGGCTGATGATAAGCTAAGAGCGACTCCTGCGGCTAGAAAATTAGCGGATGATCTAGGGATCAACCTCTATGATGTTTCTGGTTCAGGCGCAAACGGTCGTGTCCACAAAGAAGACGTGGAAACCTATAAAGACACAAATGTGGTTCGCATTTCACCACTTGCAAAACGAATTGCTTTAGAACACAATATTGCTTGGCAAGAGATTCAGGGAACTGGTCATCGTGGTAAGATCATGAAGAAGGACGTCCTTGCTTTCCTTCCTGAAAATATTGAGAATGAGACCATTAAGTCACCTGCTGAAATCGAGAAGGTGGAGGAAGCTCCAGATAATGTGACACCTTATGGTGAGATCGAGCGGATTCCGATGACACCAATGCGGAAGGTGATCGCTCAACGGATGGTGGAATCTTACTTGACAGCACCAACCTTTACTTTGAACTATGACGTTGATATGTCTCAAATGTTGGCCCTTCGTAAGAAAGTATTGGATCCAATCATGGAAGCCACTGGCAAGAAAGTCACTGTAACAGATTTGCTTTCTCTAGCAGTGGTTAAGACCTTGATGAAACACCCATACATCAATGCTTCATTAACAGAAGATGGAAAAACCATCATCACTCACAACTATGTTAACTTAGCGATGGCTGTTGGAATGGACAATGGACTGATGACTCCAGTTGTCTACAATGCTGAAAAGATGACCTTGTCAGAGTTGGTCGTAGCCTTCAAGGACGTTATCGGACGTACCTTAGATGGTAAGCTTGCTCCAAGTGAATTGCAAAACTCAACCTTTACTATCAGTAACTTGGGGATGTTTGGCGTTCAATCATTTGGACCGATTATCAACCAACCAAACTCTGCCATCCTTGGGGTTAGTGCAACGGTTGAAAAACCAGTTGTTGTGAATGGTGAAATTGTCATTCGTCCAATCATGAGCTTGGGCTTGACCATTGACCACCGAGTTGTCGATGGGATGGCTGGTGCCAAATTCATGAAAGACTTGAAAGCCTTGATTGAAGACCCGATTTCAATGTTGGTCTAATCAATGAGAGAGAATAGAAACAAGAAAAAGAGGGAAATAAAATGGCCTTAGAAGTAATTATGCCAAAAGCCGGCGTAGATATGACAGAAGGACAAATCGTTCAGTGGAATAAAAAAGTCGGCGAATTTGTAAAAGAAGGAGAAGTGCTCCTTGAAATCATGACAGACAAAGTCAGCATGGAGTTGGAAGCGGAAGAAGATGGCTACTTGATCGCTATCCTGAAAGGGGATGGAGAAACTGTTCCTGTAACAGAAGTAATCGGTTATCTTGGTGAAGAAGGGGAAAACATCCCTACAGCTGGAGCAGCAACACCAGAAGCAAGTCCAGCACCAGCTGCAGCAAGTGCTTCAAACGATGACAATAAGAGTGATGACGCTTATGATATCGTAGTGATCGGTGGGGGTCCTGCTGGTTACGTATCTGCTATTAAGGCAGCTCAATTAGGTGGTAAGGTTGCTCTTGTTGAGAAATCTGAACTTGGTGGAACGTGCTTGAACCGCGGATGTATCCCAACTAAGACTTACCTCCACAACGCTGAAATTATCGAAAATATTGGTCATGCGGCAAACCGTGGTATTATCATTGAAAATCCAAGTTTCTCAGTAGATATGGATAAAGTTCTTGAAACCAAGAACAAGGTCGTAAATACCCTCGTCGGTGGAGTTGCAGGACTTCTTCGTAGCTACGGAGTGGATGTTCATAAGGGTATCGGTACTATCACTAAGGATAAGAATGTCTTGGTCAATGGTTCTGAATTGCTTGAAACCAAGAAAATCATCCTTGCTGGTGGTTCTAAAGTCAGCAAGATTAACGTTCCTGGTATGGAATCATCCCTTGTCATGACCAGTGATGACATCCTTGAAATGAACGAAGTACCAGAAAGCCTTGTGATCATTGGTGGTGGTGTTGTCGGTATTGAACTTGGTCAAGCCTTCATGACCTTTGGTTCAAAAGTAACAGTCATCGAAATGATGGATCGCATCGTTCCAGCTATGGATGCGGAAGTATCTAAGAACCTTCGCTTGATCCTTGAACGCAAGGGTATGACAATCTTGACGGATACGAAATTGCAAGAAATCATTGAAGAAGATGGCAAACTCCGTATCAAGGTTGAAGGAAAAGATGATATCATCGCCAACAAAGCCCTTCTATCAATCGGTCGTGTTCCAGATCTTGAAGGAATAGGTGAAGTTGAGTTTGAATTGGATCGTGGACGGATCAAGGTTAATGAATACATGGAAACGTCTGTTCCAGGTATCTATGCGCCAGGTGATATCAACGGTACTAAGATGTTGGCTCACGCTGCTTTCCGCATGGGTGAAGTAGCGGCCGAAAATGCTCTTAAAGGAAATCATGCTGTTGCAAAATTGAACTTGACTCCTGCAGCCATCTACACCCTTCCAGAAGTGGCGGCTGTTGGTTTGACAGAAGAACAAGCTCGTGAGAAATATGATGTTCAAATCGGTAAATTTAACTTTGCGGCGAACGGACGTGCGATTGCATCAGATGCAGCTCAAGGTTTTGTTAAGGTTATTGCAGACAAGAAATACGGTGAAGTTCTTGGGGTTCATATCATTGGTCCGGCAGCAGCTGAATTGATCAACGAAGCTTCAACCATCATTGAGATGGAAATCACTGTGGAAGAAATGCTCAAGACCATTCATGGTCACCCAACCTTCTCAGAAGTGATGTACGAAGCCTTTGCGGATGTACTAGGCTTGGCAGTTCACTCACCTAAGAAGAAATAATATTTGAAATGATAGAATGGCTGGACAGCAAATGCTGGACCAGTCTCTATCGTATATAAAGGAACCTTATGAAATACATTATTAATTATTCAAATGATACTGCTTTTAATATTGCTTTGGAAGAATATGCCTTTAAACACCTTTTAGATGAGGATCAAATCTTCCTTCTTTGGATTAACAAACCTTCGATTATCGTTGGTCGTCACCAAAATACCATCGAAGAAATCAACCGTGACTATGTTCGAGAGCATGGGATTGAAGTGGTTCGTCGGATCAGTGGTGGTGGGGCTGTTTACCATGATTTAAACAACCTCAACTACACCATCATTTCAAAAGAAGATGAAAACAAGGCCTTTGACTTTAAGAGCTTTTCAACTCCCGTGATCAACACCTTGGCTCAACTTGGGGTTAAGGCTGAATTTACAGGACGTAACGACTTAGAGATTGATGGCAAGAAATTCTGTGGAAATGCCCAAGCTTATATCAATGGTCGGATCATGCACCATGGTTGCCTTCTCTTTGACGTTGATTTGTCTGTCCTTGCTAATGCTCTCAAGGTCTCTAAAGACAAGTTTGAGTCTAAAGGGGTTAAATCGGTTCGTGCACGTGTGACCAATATCATCGATGAGTTGCCAGAAAAAATCACGGTTGAAGAGTTCCGGGACCTACTTTTGGACTACATGAAGAAAGAATACCCTGAGATGACAGAATATGTCTTCTCGGATGAAGAATTGGCTGAAATCAATCGTATCAAGGAAACCAAGTTCGGTACCTGGGATTGGAACTATGGAAAGTCTCCTGAATACAATGTACGTCGTGGCACAAAATTCCCAAGCGGTAAGGTGGAAATCTTCGCTAATGTCATTGAATCAAAAATCCAAGACATCAAGATCTACGGTGACTTCTTCGGTATCGAGGACGTTGCAGCAGTAGAAGAGGTTCTTCGTGGTGTCAAATACGAACGTGAAGACGTCCTCAAAGCCCTTCAAACCATTAACCTAGGGCGTTACTTCGCAGGTATCACTGCAGAAGAAATTGCTGAAGCAGTGGTGGAATAAAGTAAAAGATATCCATTTAACATGGATATCTTTTATCTTAAACTTGATATTCGAAAACCATGAGTGTACAATATAGAGGAAATCTGAACAAAAAAGGGGATCATATTCGATGATGAAAGTTCCAGTGGAAAATCTTGGTCTATTTGAACAGTTAGATCGTATAGTAGTGGCTTTTTTTAGAAAGCAACAATCTTCAAGTCCTTATGATTTGTATGTCAGTATTACACAAGAACATGTTGACCAGAAAAAGCAGGAGCTAGAACCATTAGGCTATCAAGCTGTCCAACTACCATTAGGAATGGCTTTAGGTAACGTCATCCAGCAACCTCATTATGAAAACTTAATCATTGGAGGTCTTGCTCCTGACGAAATTATCGTTAGCAAAGAAGAATTAATGCCTTTGAAAGATATCGTGGATAGTTTTTGTATTATGTACGCTGCAGCGAATAACAGACTGGAAAATAGTAAGGCTTATGAATTAATGAAAGATAAGACGGTTTATTTTATTGGTAAACTATTTACAGATTTTCCAAAAGCAGGTGATGAAATTGCTTATATGGGTATTGATCGAATAGCAAGTGACGGAACACCATATGAAGCAGTGAAATGCTTTTTAACGGAAGAAAGTGCAGAAAAGTATAATGGTGAAAAAAGACCGGTCACCCCAGCAAATCTGGCTTATCTAAAATCATTTTGGGGAAAACCAGTCATTATTGAGCCACACCGTAATTATTGGATTGAATTTTTATAGAAAGAATAAAAGAGCGTAAGATTCCATATAAAAATCTACGCTCTTTTTCTAACACAAAAATCATTTACATAATTTACGTTATGTAATATCACAAACTATCCAAGGCATTTTTCTGTTCATCATTAACGATATGCGTATACAAGTCGGTAACTTGTGTGCTAGCATGTCCCAGCTGATGGCTAACCAAAACCTGTGATTTGGTTGCATCATAGAGACGCGTTGCTAATGTATGGCGAAGCTTGTGGGGTGTCACGCGGACTTTGAAGTCTTCTGAATACTTGGCCACCATCTTTTCAACGCTAGAAGCATCAATCCGATTTGGAACACCTCGATACAAGGTCAGAAAGAGGGCTGTATCAGTTTTTTCTGTCTTGTAACGTTTGTCTCTTATAGCAAGATATTGCTCCAGATAAGGCTTCGCAAAGGCAGCAACATTGACCGAGTCACGTTTTCCACCTTTTCGGGTGACGTCAATGACCATCATCTTAAGATTGAGGTCACGAAGATCTAGGTTAACGGCTTCAGAGAGACGGACACCAGAGGCAAGAAGGAGTGCGATAATGGCTAAATCTCGCTCTTTATTCTTATTAAAGGAGGATAAGGCGCGATTTGAGAGTGTTTGAGGGTACTCCTGGTCGATATAGTTAAGAAAACCTTCTGTTTCATCGCCTAAAAAGAGCTTTTGTTTGATATTTTCAGCCCGTGCCGCCAAAGTTTCTTTCTTTTTCTTGGTAGCAACCTTTTTCATGACGTTGCGGTAGAAATAAGGTTCTCCTTGCTCATTTTCAACTTCCTCAGTCAAATACTTATAAAGACTAGACAGTGCAGAAAGGGTACGGTTAATCGTTGTTTGGGAAACCCCGTTTTTCGTTGTATTGGCATTGAGCAGAGGACGTTCACGTAAGTAAAGAATAAAGGATTCCATATCTTTCTTGGTCATGTGCTCCAGAACGTCTAAAGGGATCTCGGCTATGGTGTCAGCATCCGATATCCCAGATTCCAAAACCCAGGTGAAAAATCGATCGTATTCCTTTAAGTATTCGTACAAGGTCGTAAAACTGTAGGGAACGGCCAGTTTCGATTGATAATATTCCAATACATACCAGGGCATGACTTGTTTGAGTTTATCAATCCGTTCTAATAAGATCTCGCGTTTCATCTTTTTCTCCAAATCTTTCTATACTAGTAGTATAACATAGCCAGATGTATTTTTCAAGAAAATTATAGTTTTTCGGAAAGATGATATAGGGTTTATTTCATATAACTGGAAATTTTTTTCATCAAGAAAATAGTCAATTTTATACTTTATAAAAGTGAAAACTGGAAAATTTTCAAACCTGAATTTTAGTGAAAATGTACTTTACTAAATTCAAAAAACTGATTAAATCAAAGTTTCTAGGCCTACAAGGGGGGTAAAAGGGACTATTTTTGTACATTACGTATCTAAGCTACTCAATCAAAAAATGTACTTTATCCAGCATTAAAATAAAGTACATTTCGATTATAAAGTACATTTTTCAAAGAGTGTACATTACGCCTTAAACTCAGTCGTGTCAAGGGTTTATCCACTGTCTAGGGTAAAGTACAAAAAATTTTAGTTTTTATAGGACTGTTTTGTATCTCTTTCTATACTAGATCCCTTTTAACCACAATAAAATCAGCAAATCTCATGGATTTACTGATTGTTTTTCTTCTCTAACTTATTTTTCTACATATCGAAATGGAATCTTGCTACCACAGAGCCAATTATAGACTCGGTCATTGACTTGAACATTCATAGCTTCATGGGCATATTCTGGCATGATTAAATGCTCTTTTGGACATTCTAATCGATTATAAATGGCAAACTGCGTTTCTGGATAACAAACATCATCATCTAGTCCTGTAATCATGTGAACTTGTCCTTTGATACGATGGGCAAAGTTTTTTACATCAATATAGGCCAATGTCTGCATCAAACGATCTTCGGTTTCGTGGAATGGATCATGGAACTTGAAATAACGGAAAAGCTCGTCATAGGCCTCACTGGTGTTCCCGATCTCTAATACTCGTCTGAAGTCTGATAAGAATGGATAAATGGCTACCGTTCGTTGTATACGAGGATTCAATCCAGCAGCAACCAGGGCCAAGGCACCACCTTGTGAGGCTCCATAGCTGGCAAGTTTGCTGTCATCTACTTGAGGGAGGCTGGCTACAATTTCAATTAACTGGTAAAGATCTAAGTAGACATCCTTATAAAAGAGCTCATCCGGACCTTCCACGGCTCCGCGGATAATCTGTCCTTTTACCGTATTACCAAGTGGTGATCGATTTCCGTCCGTTGAAAAACCTGACTGGCCTCTCACGTCCATAGATACAACACCATAGCCGGCTACTGTATAAGCTAACATATCAGCCCAATCCCAACAACGTCCCATATAGCCATGAAAATGGAAAATCACTGGAACCTTTTGATCCGTTTTTGGAAGGATCATTCTTGAATAAACAAGCCCATCTCGTGTTCCTTTAAAGGTTAATTCATAACATCGAACATTTGGAATGCTGAAATCTCGTTCTTCGAGCTTGTATTCAGGCAGTTCAGTCATCTTTGCTAGGGCTTGATCCCAAAAAGCATCAAAATCTGCGGGAACCTCATCCCGTCCCTTGTAATCTTTCATTGTTTCTAATAATTTGGGATCTTTCATAAAATTCTCCTTAAGTATGTGTAATCGCTACCAAAAATGTACCATATTAATTTAATGATTGCAAGAGACAAATAAAAAATTACATAACCGAAATTATGTAATTTACTTATAGATTCAAAAATAGACTTAATTGTTTCACTAGATCCGGATTAGTGGGTAAAGCTGAATGATGAGCCTTGCGTCCTTTTAAATTTACTTCTGTAAAGGTTTGTTTCTCAAAAATAGATTGTGCTGCTTGTGCACTAGAAAGGGGGACGATCCCGTCTGATTTTCCAGCAAAGCTACCGACAAAGTTAAGGACCTCTACTTCTTTATCTAATCGATGCTTCCATTTTTGAAAATCGTCATACATCTCTTGATTGAATCGGTATGGACTTCCAATAATAGCGAGCTTGCTTACGGTCAGCTTTTTCTTTTCTAAAAAGCCGCTTTCCAGTAAACCAGTCAAAACTAGTCCACCATTGGAGTGCCCGACTGCCTTGAACTCTGTAAAATAATAGTGATCAAGGAGGTAGGTGATGGCGATCTTAAGGGATTCGATTTGCTGCTTGATATTGCTGTAGCCATCTCGATTGTTCTCGAAGCCAATCACAATCATCGGATTCGGCTCTTTCGTATTTAGTCTTCCCTCCATTTCTATAGAATGATCTTTATTGACTTTTATTTTTAAAAGACTCTGTTTTTTTCTAGAAAAGCGATGGAGCATGCGGATGGTTCCGTTGAATCGCTGGATACTGGCTGAACTCCCAGGTACAAAGATGATTGGTCTGATCGGTGGTTTCTTTGACCCTTTAGGAAATTCAAAGGGCTTTCTGTGCGAAGAAAACAGTCTTACAAAGAAACGAATGACTTGTTGAAATAGTTTTTTTAACATCTTTCCTCTTGTAGTAGTTTCTAAAAGAACCCAGAACAGTGTGTTCCAGGCCCTCTTAGAAACGATTATTTCCGTTTTTTCTTATTTTTTCGCATTTGTTTGGCCATCTTGTTCATCGCCCGTTTCATCATAAATTCACCGGCTTTTCCTTTGAGACCACCACCGAACATTTGGCTCATATCAGGCATTCCAGCGCCTCCGCCAAGAGCTGACAAGTCAGGCATGCCACCTTGTCCCATCATCCCTTCAAGAGCAGACATATCAGGCATTCCACCAGGCATATTCTTCGGCATATTATTTGGATTGAGCCCCATTTGTTTCATCATCTTGTTCATATCGCCAGAGAGGACACCTTGCATCATCTGCTTGGCTTGGTTAAAGTCCTTGATGAATTTATTGACTTCGACAAAGCTATTTCCTGAACCAGCAGCAATCCGACGACGACGGCTTGGATTTAACAAATCTGGATTTTCCCGTTCAGCTGGTGTCATGGATGATACGATCGCACGTTTGCGAGCAATTTCTCGTTCATCGACCTTGAGGTTCTTCATGGCAGGATTATTAGCCATACCTGGAAGCATCTTGAGCAGGTCTTCCATTGGTCCCATGTTTTGGACTTGGTCTAACTGATCGATGAAGTCGTTGAAATCAAAGGTGTTTTCTCGCATCTTCTCAGCGAGTTCAAGGGAACGTTTCTCATCGTATTCTTGAGAAGCCTTCTCGATTAACGTCAGCATATCCCCCATACCGAGGATCCGACCAGACATACGGTCTGGGTGGAAGGTTTCGATATCGGTTATTTTTTCACCAGTACCAGTGAATTTGATTGGTTTTCCAGTAATCTGACGGACAGAAAGGGCCGCACCACCACGGGTATCCCCATCAATCTTGGTCAAGATGACCCCAGTTACTTCGAGTTGTTCGTTGAACTCACGCGCCACATTGGCCGCTTCTTGACCAATCATGGCATCGACAACCAAGAGGATTTCGTTTGGCTCGGCAAGGGCTTTGACGTCACGCAACTCGCCCATGAGTTTTTCATCGATTTGCAGACGACCGGCTGTATCGATCAAGACATAGTCATTGTGGTTGGCTCTCGCCTGCTCCAAACCTTGACGTACGATCTCTACAGCAGGGACTTCTGTACCAAGTGAAAAGACTGGGACATTGATCTGCTGACCAAGCGTCTTCAACTGGTCAATGGCTGCTGGACGATAGATATCGGCCGCAATCATCAAAGGACGCGCATTTTCTTCCTTGACCAATTTGTTGGCCAATTTACCAGCAAAGGTTGTTTTACCAGCCCCCTGAAGACCGACCATCATGATAATGGTTGGAATCTTTGGAGATTTGATAATTTCTGCTGTTTCTGAACCCAAAATCGCTGTCAATTCTTCATCAACAATCTTCACGATTTGTTGGGCAGGGTTCAAGGTTTCGATGACTTCATGACCTACAGCCCGTTCGCGGACCCGTTTGATGAAGTCTTTTACAACAGGAAGGGCAACGTCGGCCTCTAAGAGGGCAAGACGAATCTCTTTGGTTGCCTCTTGGACATCCGCTTCAGAGATTTTTCCTTTCTTACGAAGATTTTTAAAGACGTTTTGTAAACGTTCGGTTAAACTTTCAAATGCCATTATTTTCTCCTATTTTTTTAATTCAGTGGATATCGTCCGAAATGTTGCAAACATTCTAGTTCTTCGGGTGTGACTTCTTTCATGATTTCATTTGGATATCCCCAACAGCTAAAACCTATTTGCATAGCTTTGGAGATATCATTGGGCGAGATAATCTGTAGTCGAGTAGGAAATACTTCCTCTGCGACTAATAGTTTGCAAGGTATTCCTTGATAAATGACGAGACTGCCCATAATCACTCCCGATTGTCAATGCTTGATAAAATTTCAACCTGCTCTTGTAGAAAAGTATCTTCCGGATAGCGTTCTAAAATCTGATCAAAAATCTGGCTGCGTACAATGTAATCGGAATACATATGGAGTTTCATTTCGTAATCTTCCAAAATCTTTTCTGTACGTTTAATATTGTCATAGACCGCTTGACGGCTCACTCCAAACTCTTCTGCAATCTCAGCCAAGCTGTAGTCATCTGCGTAGTAGAGCTCGATGTAGTTCATCTGCTTGTCCGTCAAGAGCGCTGCATAAAACTCAAAGAGCGCATTCATTCGGTTGGTTTTCTCAATTTCCATACCTTTCATTATATCAAAAAAGCCCGCTAAAGACTAGCGGGACTTGATGCTTTTTGAGCTTGAAATAAGAGGATTCACCATTAAAGTTTCAGTGCCAACATATTGACCGTCATCCCTGCTGCAGTTCCCATCAAGAAGATGGTATCTCCTTCCTTCACATAGCCATGATCCAGTGCATAGGCTAGGCCGAAAGGCACGGCTACCGAAACCATATTTCCATAATCACTGACAATATTGAGGTACTTGTCTTTGCCAACGCCCAATTTGTCCATGACAAGTGGTAAGGCACGGCTTGCTTGGTGAGGAATAATATAGTCTACAGCATCTTTAGAAATGCCTGATTTCTCTTGGAATTCTTGGAACATTTCTGGAATAACACGGGCAGAAAGCAAAAGAATCTTCTTCCCTTTCATATCAAACATGAAATCAGTCTTGGTTGCTTCAGAGTACAATTTCGGATGATAAGCTGTCAAACCACCACGAATTTCAGTATCATGGGCTCCCTCAGACCAGGTACGTTGCATACTGGCAATGATTCCTTTATCTTCCTTTGTTGCTTCAAAAATAAAGGCTGCAGCTCCATCACTAAACAACTCAAAGCTTTCTTTTTGTTTGGGATTAAGCCCTAGGCTTCCTACTTCACTAGATACAATCAGAACCCGACAGTATTCTCCACCTTCAATCAGATAAGAAACAGTGCTTAAAGCTGATACAAAACTGGTACAGGTGGTGTTGATATCCATAGCAGGAATCGTCAGTCCCTTGGCCACGCGCTCATGGATAAGAGCTGCTGTACAAGGAATGGGCTGAACACCAACTGCACTAGCCGAAACGAGGCAGTCGATGTCTGCCATTTCAAGCCCCGCATAGTTTAAAGCCGCTTCAATCGCACGCGCTGCTAGATCAATCTGTGTTTCTTCTCCTTCTTTCACGCGGTAACGAGTCTGGTCTTTGAAAGTTACGGTATGAGCTGGGAGCGCTGTTCCATAGCCTTTAATTTGCAAATGTCTTTTTACAGTATTCATAGGATTCTCCTTTTATTGAAGTCGTTGAACACGTTTTAATTTACGTGTTGGGTCCCATTGGTAATCGATAAATTGAATACTTGGTAGAATGAATTGTTTTTGCTGAGCTAAGAGTTCAAATTGAGCAAAAATCGCTTGCTCCATAGACTCTGTCCGGTGACTCAAGGCAATGGTAATGGATCCATCTGCCAACTGAGTTACTTGATAGTCCTGAATATTTTCGACAAAGAGAATGCACCGTCGAATAAAATCCGGATAGATCATCTGGCTACTGCCATCTTCTTTTTTGAAATAGAAGATATCGTCCGATCGTCCTTCGATCTTTGCGATTCGAGTAAAGACAGAACCACAAGGGCAAGGAGACTTTTCTTCCACCAAAATATCATTGAGGCGGTAGCGATAGATGGGTTGACTGGTTCGTTTGAAATCCGTAATAATCGGATAAAAGCGGCTATCATCTAGATACTCTTTTTCGACAGACAAAATATCTTCGTTGAGATGTAGATTGCCCTCTGAACAGGTACAAGCTATAAATCCCTCTGTCGCTTGGTAAACCTGATCAACATTGTCTAGTTGAAAGGCCTTGGCGATGGTCTGTGCATCTCGATCTTCTAGGATCTCTGCGACAGAAACAACCTTGACAGGTTGGATCGCAAGTTGCTGATTGCTGACATAGTTAGCCAACTCAATCAAGGTTGAAGCTGGTGCGACCACAATGGTTGGTTGATAGTCTTTGAGACGCTCTAAATGCTCCTTGCTATCCTTGAAAATATCAAAATATTCCAAGCGAATCAGGCCTGAATTAATGGTTTGATAGAGTTCATTGTCCGCTCGTAAGAAAAAGGCAATGCGATGACCAAACAGTTTTCCTTTCGGTAGCATCTTGGCTAGAATCGCTGCAGCCCACATACTTCTCTCTTTTTCTGTGGTGACAAAGACTCCTCGGTGGCCGGAAGTTCCAGAAGATAAGCCTACTGCTACTTCTCCATTCATCTCAGTAAAATCTCGCGTCTGTTCTCCGCGAATCGCCATCTCTAAAGCCTGATCACGATCCACCCCTAGAGTATTGAGCTCATTGAAATGTGTCATCATGAAGGTTTTATCCATCGTTCCAAAGGATTCGGGAGAATGGGTTTGAAAATAGGGGGACTGAGAAGTGATAAAAGCATGGTAGCGTGCCAATTGCTTATCTTGGTATCGCTTCAAGGCCTCTTTTGAACGGAATCGGTGACACCATCTGGTTTCAATAAAGGTTTTCAGAAAGACTGTTTTTTTCATTTAAAATCCTTTCAATCCGATCTTGCGGGTCGTGGCTGACCACAACTTGAATGCCATCTTGCAAGAGTGTTTCCAGCAAATCAGCTCCTTTTAAATAAGCCTTCTTATCATCCTGAATCAAGGAAGGAATGAGACGCATTTGCCCTGTGTAAGGCAAGAGGTCTACTCCCCAAGAAAGATCTGCTCCAATAAAGAGTTTGAACTCATCCAGATAAAGACAACCTTGCCCTCTCGCATGCCCATCGATGGACGAAACAAGAATGCTCCCATCCTCAAATAGATCAGCAGTCGGGCGGTAAGAAAAGGCAGGATGTATTCGATCTGCTTTGAGACAAGTCACCCGATCTTTGAAATCAGCTGGCAAAAACTCTTTAAAAATCAGATCTTTAAACTTCGGTTTTTGGTACACCTCATAGACTTCCTGGGTAACAAAGAAATGAGCATTTGGAAAAAGTGCTGCTCCGCCGAGATGGTCAGGGTGCAGATGCGAAAGAATGACATAGGAAATGGCTGCTGGATTAATTCCACGCTCTCGCAATAAATAATCGATCTGGTCTTCTTTTTTCATCTGCATTGGGGTGGCTAGACGGTACCAGAAATACCGAGCTTTTTTCTTAATCTCGTAGTGATAGCCGGTATCGTACAAAATATAACCTTTTTCACGGTGCTGAATCAAAAAGACACCTGCTGGAAATTGCATTTTTTCATTCGGAATCCCTTTAAATAAGAGACCAGAATGACTGCTACAATAGCCTGCTGGAAAATAATCAATGCGCTTGATCATGTTGGACATAGTTGTCAATCCCTTCTTCAATGCTCATTTTTGGATAGTAGCCAAGTTCGGTTTGGGCCTTTTGGATATCAAGAGTTTGGCTATATCGAAGGAGATAATAGGTATAGCGAGTCAATGGGGGTTCGGCTTTCAGATGAAAGAATCGATATACTTCTTCCAGGCTATAAGCCGCACCTGCTACTAGACCTGCTGGAAGTTTCCGATAGCGAATCGGCTCTCCCAATCCCTTTAGTGTGGTTTCAATCAAATACTTAAAGGTCTTTGGTTCCCCATTTGTAATATTATATACTTGTCCGTGTGCGTCTTTGGCTTCCAGAGCCAAGCGAATGGCTAGGGCAACATTTTCCACACAGGTCATATCCATGAGCTGCTCTCCTCCTCGAATCAAAGGAATTCCAATTTTTCGACTGAGGCGTAAGACACGAGGCAAAATACTGGTATCCCCCACACCAAATAATCCTCTTGGACGCAAGATGATACTTGGCACATCTGGATAGTCAGAAAAAAGTTTTTCAGACGCCAATTTACTTCGGATGTAATTGTTCAGGCGATTTTCTGTTGGAGCATCACTTTCCTTGATGTTTAATTGATCTTTTCCAGCTGCGTAAATACTAGGAGAAGAAACGTAAACCAAGCGTTTTACCGCATATTCACGGCACAAGTCAAGGACATTTTGAGTGCCAACTACATTAGCCTGATAGAAGGCTTTCCAAGGTCCCCAGGCAGTGGATAAAGCTCCTGCATGAACTACAGCATCAACAGACTGAAAGGCTTGTCTTAATTCCTCAATAGTGCTCAAATCCCCTTTAATAAATTGAACGCGCTCACCTTCCAGAGCCTTCCCAATTTTTTCGTTTCGGCCAAAGGCTACAATGGTATAATCGTGAGCCAACAACTCATCGATCACATATTTTCCAAGGAAGCCAGTCGCACCTGTTACAAGAATTTTCATAGTTTCCCATCCGTTCCACGTCTTAATAATCGTTGAATTTCAAACTCCAAGGTATCCAACGGCTTGTAGGTTTTTGAAAGTTTGTTTAGTCTTTCTAACTTTTCCCAAGATTCTTTTTTTAATAGGGCATTGAAACCTGCTTGAATCTCTTCGGTGCGATTGCGATGAGCCTGAAAGGCAATTCCTGCTTCTACTCCTCGAATCGCATAGTCAAATTGGTCATAATCATGTGGCAAGATCAAGGCTGGTTTCTTAAATTCGATACACTGATAAAAGATTCCAGCTCCTCCATGGTGAATAACATAGTCCATCTGTGGAATGTATTCCTTGTAGGGCAGATAAGAGACGACCGTCACATTTGGTGCTACTTCTTCTTCAGAGAATTCCTTTGCCCCATCTCCTAGAGTGACAAAAAAGTGACATTCTGGATGCTCTTTGGCCAACTGCTTAGTTTGCTCTAGCAAGTTCTCTTTTGCCCAAGGCAACTGGGTTCCACAAGTCACGAGGACCTTCGTCTTGTCCTCGTAAGGACTGAGATCTACTGGATAATCTTCAGCTTTCTCAAGAGAGGTTCCTAAAGGGCCCATCCAAGCATATTGATGAGGGAAATGTGTCTTCAACTCTAGCTCCATCATCCCAATTCCAAAGATGGCATAAGGAGAGTAGATGGTCTCCACTCCATTTTGATTGTACAACTTGAAATTGTAACGTTTTAAGCGTTTGCGTAAGAGGAAAGCGCCGCAGTATTTCCCAATACGCGTCAGTTTACGACATAGTGCTTGGATCTTCTCTTCCTTCTTCGTGCGCGCGATTCCCATCCCTCCGAAGAAGCAAGGAGGACCATAAGGAGTTTCGATTGCAAATTGGGTTGCCATGGTGGTGATCCAAGGGATTTCTAACTCTTCTGCTACAAAACCAGCTGATAGAGTGATAAAATCAGCAATGACAATATCCGGACGATTGACGCGCCACTCCTCTAGCAATTGATCCGATACATGATTAATCAAATCAAGACTCTTGGACAATTGCCGATAAGCTGAAAAGAGATTGAGTTTCTTATCGTTATTCGCCGCACGTTCAAACTCTTCTACTTTGTCCTCTAGAATTGGAACGACCGTGAAGCCGAGACTTTCTGCAACGGCCTTTTTCTGAGGTCCTGTGAAAACCCGAATCTCCATCGAAGGATCATCTAACAAGGGTTTAACGAGATTTAAAGTTGGGTACAGATGCCCACTCAAAGGAACAGCTACCACATCGATTTTAATTTTTTTCATTTTTTTCCTGCCTTATATCTCTTATTAAGCTTTAAAACCTGCTTCTATCTATTAATTCGTAAAAAAAATCAAAAATTGAAGAAAAAATAAAATTTTTTTTAAATTTTTCAATGTTGCCTTTACTATCACTATTTAGAAAGAATGACTTCAACCTAAAAAAGCTCCCAAATGCCAAAGAGATTGAGTCTCTCAAACATTTGAAGAGTTTTCTATTTTTACGATTTGCGAGCTTAGTTATTTTCCAAATAAAATTCGAACCGCTCGCCGACATACTGACTTTTTACATACTCAAAAGCCGTCCCATCTTCAAAATAGGAAACCTGTGTTAGACCTAAAATAGCTTGTCCTTTTGAAATCTGTAAATAGTCCGCAATCTTATCTTTGGCCAATCGCGCATAGATGGTCTGGTGCGACTTTCCAATCTTATAGCCATGACGCTCCAAGGTTTGGAAGAAATGGCTGGTAACCTCTTCGCGATTGAAATTCTTAATAAATTTCTGTGGAATAGAGGCCACTTCATAAACAACAGGGATCCCATCAGCATACCGGACCCGTTCCATCCGAATGATGGTCTCTGTCTTATCAATGCCCAATTTGTCCACTTCTTGGAGGCTAGGAATGGTTTTCCGATAAGAAATCACTTGGCTAGAAGGTTCCTTGCCTTGCGATTTCATAATTTCTGTAAAACTGGTTGTTCCCCGCATTTTTTCTTGGACGCGCGTGCTAGTGATAAAGGTGCCACTTCCTACCCGTCTTTCAAGCACTCCTTCTTCAACCAGAAGGGTAATGGCCTGTCTAAGAGTCATCCGACTCACCTGAAATTTCTCCGCTAGATCGCGTTCGCTGGGAAGACGCTCCCCGATTTTCCATATTTTTTGATCAATCTCAGACTTAATCTGATCATGAATTTGAATGTAAGCTGGAATCATAACTTTGCTCTTTCTCTGTGTTATCTCTATTGTAGCGTAAAATTCCTAATTCTTCAATCAGAGATTGGTAAAGACAAGGCTTTTGTGTTAGAATAGAGAAAAGTAAATTTCTTTAAGAAGGGGATAAGATGACAAACCTATCAACTGATTTGCATGATGTTGAAAAGATCATCGTGCTTGACTACGGTAGCCAATACAATCAGCTTATTTCACGTCGAATTCGTGAAATTGGTGTCTTCTCAGAGTTGAAGAGCCATAAGATTTCTGCTGATGAAGTTCGTGCAATCAATCCAGTTGGGATCGTTCTTTCAGGCGGACCAAACTCTGTATACGAGGAAGGTTCTTTTGATATTGATCCTGAAATTTTCGAACTCGGTATTCCAATCCTTGGTATCTGTTACGGGATGCAATTATTGACCCATAAATTGGGTGGGAAAGTCGTTCCTGCAGGTGATGCTGGTAACCGCGAATATGGTCAATCTGAATTGACTTTGACAGAATCTTCTGCTCTTTTTGCCGGCACACCAGACAAACAATTGGTCTTGATGAGCCATGGAGATGCTGTTACAGAAATTCCGGCTGACTTTATCCGCACTGGTACTTCCGCTGACTGTCCATTTGCATCGATTGAAAATCCAGACAAGAAAATCTACGGAATCCAATTCCACCCTGAGGTTCGTCACTCTGTTCACAGTTATGACATCTTGCGTAACTTTGCCTTGAACATCTGTGGGGCTAAAGGTGACTGGACCATGGACAACTTCATTGACATGCAGATCAAAAAAATCCGTGAAACCGTCGGAGACAAACGTGTCCTTCTTGGTCTTTCAGGTGGTGTTGACTCTTCCGTTGTTGGGGTTCTCCTTCAAAAAGCCATCGGCGATCAATTGATCTGTATCTTTGTAGACCACGGTCTTCTTCGTAAAGGAGAAGCTGACCAAGTGATGGATATGCTTGGTGGTAAGTTTGGTTTGAACATTGTCAAAGCAGACGCTGCAAAACGTTTCCTTGATAAGTTAGCAGGTGTATCTGATCCTGAGAAAAAACGGAAGATCATCGGTAACGAGTTTGTTTATGTCTTTGATGACGAAGCAAGTAAACTCAAAGATGTGAAATTCTTGGCACAAGGAACTCTCTACACTGACGTGATCGAGTCTGGTACGGATACTGCTCAAACTATCAAGTCTCACCACAATGTGGGTGGACTTCCAGAAGACATGCAGTTTGAACTGATCGAGCCACTGAACACTCTTTACAAGGATGAAGTTCGTGCGCTTGGTACAGAGCTTGGCATGCCAGACCACATCGTATGGCGCCAACCATTCCCAGGACCAGGTCTTGCCATCCGTGTTATGGGAGAAATCACTGAAGAAAAACTCGAAACCGTTCGTGAATCTGACGCTATCCTCCGTGAAGAAATCGCCAAAGCTGGTCTTGACCGCGATATCTGGCAATACTTCACTGTCAACACAGGCGTTCGTTCAGTAGGTGTTATGGGTGACGGCCGTACGTATGACTACACTATTGCCATTCGTGCTATCACTTCTATCGATGGAATGACAGCAGACTTTGCGAAGATTCCATGGGAAGTCCTCCAAAAAATCTCAGTCCGTATCGTAAATGAAGTTGACCACGTCAACCGCATCGTCTACGATATCACAAGTAAACCACCTGCAACTGTAGAGTGGGAATGATTTATAAACATGATTTGAAGTGAAATGGTTGTTTTAACAGCATTTTCAGTTATTATAAAAGGTTAAAAATCAGTCAAAATTGATTGGTTCCCCACCAAAAACCCCACCAGAATTTTTCTGATGGGGTTTTTATTTTAAGCACATTATAGTTTCTTCTACATAAGTAGACATCGTATCTCGTTTTGAGGTTAGGATATTAAACAATAATGTAGTAAATTATGTCATAGAAATAAATCCCTTATAGAGTAATGTTTCGCAATTCTACTATAAGGGATTTTTTTATGTTTACACAACTTCTCCTACATTATCTTAACTTTTGTTATAGCTGTTTCTACTATTGTTCCATCATCAATTATCAACAATTCTACAAAAGAAATCGCTAAATAATTTATATCTAAATCATATCTTTTTTCAAGTTTATTAGTATAATCTATATTCTCCTTAAAAATAATATTTTTTTCTTTATCATATATATAAATACTAATTATAGCGCTATTAGAATATCCATTTAATAAGCAATCAATGGTTAATGTCGTTTTATTTAAATTTTGACTATTTCCTAATACAGTATTAAAATCATATACATGTAGTTTAGGAGTACTATAAATAATGCTCTCCGAAATATTGTCTAAGATTGAATCTACCGTTGAATCTAGCATCACATTATTGTTTTGTTTTTCTTCTTCAATAGAGCATACCTTTATTTTAAGTTCATTTTTCTCCAAACATAGTAAATTTGTAATTTCAAACTCTATAGACTGTTCAAGTCCCTTTGAAAATCCAACAAAGACCCCATTCATCCAAATATACACGGGAAGATTTAAGCTTTTCATTTTCAAGAAAATATTTTTAGTAATTAATTTATCTTCACCTTTAAAATGATTAAATAAAGTTAACAATGTAGATTCGACATCACCATTTTTTTCATTGAAATCTGATTTCGTGTAAGTCCAATTTCTGCTTAAGTGCATCTTATCTATTTGATAATAGTCTAGTTGATTTATATCTACATATTTATCAAAATAATAATGCTCAGAGTGTTCAGGCAATTGATTGACTCCTGTTATAGCAGAATTTTTCAACCAGCTATATTCCACTTTAATATTTTTCATCTCTAATACCTCTTTGTAAAGCAATTTATCTTCATATTCCTCCGTCTACTTAATGCGATATATTAGAAAAAACAGAGTCTGCTTTACCAGACTCTGCATATGTTATTTCGTTGCTGGTTGTTGCTGTGTAATACAGTGAATATTACCACCACCATATGCAATCTCTGTAGTTTCAACTCCAACAACTTTACGATCAGGGAACATTGCTTGCACTTGTTCAACCGCTAATGCATCGTTCTCATCACCATATTGAGGGAGAATAATTCCTCCATTCACTATTAAGAAATTCAAATATGATGCGATTGCAACTTCTCCTTCCTCTCTTGGGATAGCCCCTTCTGAAAAATCAATCGAATCTGCATCTTTTAGATAGCATGGCTTCTTAGTAACGCACATTTTATGTACTTTTAATTTTCTGCCTTTTGCATCTGTTTGTTCACTTAGGAATTCAAACGCAGCTTTTGCTTCCTTATAGAAAGGATGGTTTTCATCTTCAGTGTAAATACATGCAACTTCTCCAGGTTTTACAAAACATGCTACATCATCAATATGACCATTCGTTTCATATGGGTCAATACCATCTTTCACCCAAATTACTTTTTCACAATTCAAATAATCTTTTAATTTTTGTTCAATTTCTTCTTTTGACAAATGTGGGTTTCGACTTGGATGAAGAAGACACATTTCAGTAACCATCACTGTACCTTCACCATCAACGTGAATTGATCCACCTTCTAAAACGAAATCCTCTGTTTTATAAGAATCAGTATTTGTTAATTCACAAACTTTTCTTGCAACAAGCGCATCTTGATCCCAAGGGAAATAGAGTCCATCGACTAGACCTCCCCAAGCATTAAATTCCCAATCTACTGCACGACGTTCACCTTTATCATTTATAAGAAATGTAGGACCACAGTCGCGAATCCACGAATCATCATTTGTCATCTCAATTACTCTGATATTTTCGCAATTAAGAGCAGATACACGAGCTATAGCATTTTCAAATTGAAGAGGTGGTACACAAAGTGAAACTGGTTCAAATTCACTAATGGCTTTGGCAACATCTAAAAATGCTTTTTGAGCAGGTTTGGCTCCTAAACGCCAATTATCATTTCGCCATGGCCATAACATCCAAATTTGTTCTTGTTCTTCGAATTCTCCTGGCATTCGAAATCCATCTACTTTAGGGGTTGTCCCCACAATACGTTTAGACATCTCAAGTCCTCCTTTTATTGTATTGGTATTTAGTTACTATCATTTTTTGATTTTTTTCACACGAATAATAACTTCACCTAAGATAAGACAAACTAATGAACCGATAGTTACAGGTAATTTATCAGCTAATGTTACTTCATCAAAAGATAATGGGAACGCTGTAAATAAAAGCGAAATCAAAATCATAACAATTGGAATTACAACCATAATTTTTAAAATAAAATCACTTCCTCCTACTTTAAAAGGTCGAGGAGTTTCTGGATCTATTTTTCTTAACTTATAAAATGCTGGAAAAACTGGTATATAAGAAAGCAGGAACATAACAAGGTTTAATGAGAAGAAGGCCCAAAACAAATCCTGATTTGGTAGTATTGGTGCAATGACTACTACAAATGTCGCAACAAAACCATTTGCTAAAGCTGATCCAATTGGCATGTTATTCTTTTTACTACGTTTTGCAAAAAACTTTGGCATATCTCCGTTTTCTGCAGCATAACATGCCGTGTTATTCACTCCTAATGACCATGAAATCATATTTCCAAAAAGAGTTAGTAAGAATAGAAATGCCATTAAAATTATAAACCATCCATTTTCTGATCCGGTCAAAAGTTTAAAGCTGTCCATCATACCGCTACTAGTAGAAATTTTATCAACAGGAATCGCTACACCAATACCAAATGCAGAAAATATATAAATAGCCGCAATAACTAAACCTGCAACAATTATAGATTGTGGTATTTGTTTTTTAGGATTCTCCATATCATCTGCACACGTACAAATAACCTCAAAGCCAAGTAGATTAAAAATAATAACAGAAATAAATGATAGACTGTTTAAATCGAATGATGGTAAAAGTGAATCCAACGTAATTTTATTAGCCATTCCTTTTGTAAAGGCAATATATAATCCCAAGACTCCCACTAATAGAGCTAATATCATTTTTATAATTGCCGCACCATTGAGGATCCATACGCTATCACTTGCCGGATAAAAGCTTATCCATATAATTAACCAAATAAATACAAGTTCAATTAATAATGTCCAGAACGTTGAAAACTCAACTCCTGTTATCGTTGTCAACAACCCAGGAGTCATAACAGCTAGTGATGCTAACCACAATGGAAAATTAATCCAATAATACCAGGAGGTCCTTGAGCCCCATCGATGTCCAAACGCCTTCGTCACCCAATCATAGATTCCACCATCACCTATATAAGTAGTACCTAATTCGGCTGAAATCAATCCGTATGGTAACAAAAAAGCAATTAATAAAAATAACCACCAAAAGAATTGAGAATTCCCAATCGCTGCAACTGGAGCTGCAGCTTCTGCAACAAATACTACACATATTACAGTTAATACTGTAGTAAACAAACTAAATTTTTTCTTTTCTTCCATTTTTTTCTCCTTCCTTTAAGAGGAGAGTAATAACATCGTCAATTTAAAGCAAATTGGCCCTTTTTATTTTAAAAATGATTCCAGTTCTGCTTTAGCTACAGATTGTTTTTCAAGGTCATATGGATGTCGTTTCGCAAAATCACGAAGTAGATAAACTAAGATACCTCGCATTGAAGTTAAGCGATTTTCCGCCTCATCAAAACAAACTGAATTTGGGCCATCCATCACTTCATCAGATACTTCTTCGCCACGTGTAGCAGGTAAACAGTGCATGAATTTACAATTTTCTCCTGCTTTTGCCATCATCTCTGAATCAACATGATATTTAGGATAGAAAATCTTCATACGTTCTTCTTCTGATAATTCCGCTTCATATAGGCCATACCATACATCAGTGTATAAGAAATCTGCACCAGTAATTGAATCAATATCATCAGTTACTAAATATTTACCACCTGATAGTTTACAAATTTCATCATATTTTGACTTATGCATATCATTTAATTGGAATCCCTTCGGACCGAAGTGAACAAATTCCATACCCATTTTCAATGTTATTAATCCTAAAGAGAAGCATACTTGAGTTGCATCTCCTACAAATACTACTTTACAATCTTCTAATTTTTTTCCTTTCGGCAAGTTTTCAATAATCGTAATCAGATCTCCCAATTCTTGTGTAGGATGATTATAATCACTCATACCATTAATTACTGGTACTTGAGAAAATTTTGCTAAATCAACTACACTCTTATGACGCTCAACACGTGCCATTATAATATCTGTTAAGCGAGAAACCACGGTTGCTGTATCTTCTAGTGTTTCGTGTCCTCCTAGTTGAATTTGACCGGGTGCCAAATATTGTGCGTGCCCTCCAAGTTGAGTCATAGCGGTTTCAAAAGAAATCCGTGTTCTTGTAGATGATTGTTGAAAAATCATACCTAGAGTTTTATTTTTCAACAAAGGTGGGTAATACCCATTTTTAATACAAGCTTTAATCTTAAGAGATAGCTCAGCCATTTCTAAAAGTTGCTCTTTAGAGAACTCTTCTGTTGTAATATAATCAATTTTATTGCTCATAATTGAGACCTCCTGTGTTGTTATGCTTTGATGATATTGCAAAATTTTATAGTTTGCGATAAACTTAAAGGTGTAAACCCTCTTTTTTAAAAGTTTAAGTACTAAACCCAGTATTTATGCTTTTAAAAATGTAATGCTATTTTAAATATAAACTCCCTATTTTATTGCTTTTAAATAAAGTTTAGAGTTTTAATTAGTTTCACAGAATAAATGGAGGCTAAATATGATTGAAATAGTTTATATATACAATGTATTTTTAATTATACTGTATACTTTGACCCTTGGTATTGTATTGACCTATTCTTTAAACTCAGAAAAGGATAAAAAATACTTATTTTTTGTAGTCGGTTTATATCTTGTTTTTTTTATTTTTGATAATCTGATCCTATCAATGACAGAAATAATTAAAGATTTCGGAAACACATATAACCAACACTTTCTGGGAGTTCCATTTGTTAAAACTGTCATATATCTTGTTAATAATATTTGTCAGTTTTGGATAGTTGCTAGACTGAGGAAAGAAACACCTTTATTAACGCACTATTGCTTTATTTCTATTACTTTTATATGGATGGCTTTCCCAATTCTAAACAATTCTCCATTAAGAGTTTTTATGTACTATTTACCCAATCAGCTTCTTTTGATTTATACTGGTATATATGCGAGACGAAATCTAACATCTTTGAATATTAGTAGTCGAAATAAAAATTACTTAAAAACTATTTCAAATATCGGAGTGCTATTTGGCATTCTAATTATCTTAGAAGATTTATTTGTAATTTTTAATATAGATTCGTATGACTTGTTGAATCTGCGAATTCAAAATAGAAATATGTGTGAAGACATGTTTACTATTGCTGTTTGTTATTTAATAATCAAATATATTCTTTCTGACTGGAAAGCTATTTCGAATGTAGAAGAACAATTAAGTTCATTTGATAAATCACAAAAAATTGACAACCCCAGTACACTAGATCTATTCTCTGAAAAACTTCATTTAACTGAACGTGAAAAAGAAATTCTTCCTCTACTTCTTGAACACAAAAACAATCAGGAAATTGCGGATCAATTGTTTCTTTCAGTTGGAACTGTGAAGACACATGTACACAATATTTTTATAAAACTTGAGATCACTAAACGAAATCAACTTTTCGAAGTATATAATTCCTTTGAAAACGAACATCCGGATCAATAATTGTGTCATAGTCCCGACTTTCAAAGATAGAAATAAAAAAAGGTCCCAGTGGATCTTTTTTTATGAGCTTAACATAAAATTTCTAATTAAGTATAAAAATAGGAAACCACACACAAAAAGCACTCTGGCTTCTTGTCAAGAGTGCTTTCCTGCTATTTTTAGCCAACTAAACCACTAAAGAATTTGACAATAGCATTCCAGATGGCTCCGAAGAAGCCGGTAATGGCATTCCACGTATTTGTGAAGAAGTTTCCACTATCTTTTAAAATAGCATTGGTATCAAAATTGAGATTGATATTATTAAAGGTATCGCCTGCCTTGTCTACGATACTATCTTTCAAGTCCGACAAGGTTTTAGTAAAGCTTTTGCTACTGATAACGCTACTCTTTGAAAGGTTGACTGCGAAATTCACGATCAAATTAATCTGATCACCTGTCACAGTTGTATCCAGCTTATAATTTTTCAGGGTTTCTTCGACGATCTTTCGAATATCATCTTTGGTTAAATCCTGATTGTTCTGTTTGGCATTGGCTACTGCCGCTTTTATGTCTGTTAATGCCACGTTCAATTTATCGGCATCGAAGTTTTTCTTTCCCGCGTTCTCTTCATTGATCCCGGATAGAGTCGTTAACTCTTCTTGGGCCAGATCTTTGCTTTCTTGAGAAACTTTGGCACCATTTTTTTCAAGCGAGTAATAAATCCCGGCTAAGGCACTTTCTCCGGTCACTTGGATAGGGGAGGCTACTGTAATTTGAGCATGCTCTAATCCAAGTGTAACGGCTGCATTACGATACATATCTGCAGTGACCTTGGTGATGTTTTGAGGTGTCACGATATTGACTTCTAGTGGCTTATTTTTACCTAATTTTTGAATTTTAACAGAGGAATAAAGTTCCAAACTATCATCGTTGGCAACGTTCATAATCGAAGAATAAACCTCTGGTGTCATGGTCTTCCATTCCTCTTTATCTTTTGAACCATCGTAGTTCAAGAGACTCAAGGTCTGTTCGATTTGACTTTGGTCTAGCGAATAGCCCAAAACATAGTCTGGCTTAACATAGGTTTCATCAATGACTTTCTGCACATTGCTATCTGCGGACACTCGTGGGACAGCTGTAAACAAAGCCAAAGTCGTCGTTACAAACAATGCAATCTTCTTTAATTTCATCTTTTTCTTCTTTCTAATTCAAATAAACTCTGGGCATCTCATATTACCTTTCTCACCTCACTAGAGATGAAAAAAGAAGTAAATAAATAGTTTACCCACTTCGATTTTCATTATACAGTTGATTTCTTAAAACTAGCTTACAGTTTTTTTAAGAATGCATGACATTTTTATTTTCCCCAAAGAAACTGGATCAACAGCCTATCTACTATTGGATTTTCATGAAGTTGGCTGTGCTGGGCACCTTTGCCATCAATCTTTTCTTCACGGTAGCTTTTTGCGCGCTCTGCTACTAGGTAACGAAGGGCTTTCGAAGAAACATTGAGAACCGATCCATCCGTCTCTCCACCGATATCACCATAGATATTCAGCACATCGATTTGATTTTCAGGATAGACTTCCCGAAGAGCTAAAAGATGCTGGTACTGCTCATTCATTGCGGAGGGTTTACCAGTTTGCGTATCTAGAGTCAACCCCTGGGGTAGGTTCATCCCTTCGATTCCAGCAACATGGTTTGCAATGGCGACCTGCTTGATAATTTTTGGTAAATTCTCATCACTTCCATGTTCCAGAAGATAATATAAGACAGACATATTTCCCATAGAATGAGCGACAAGGTTCATCTCTTTAAAATGATAGGTGTCTTGAAGCTTTTTGACCACCTGATAGGCATAATTGCTGATGACTTTTGGATCTGGCGTGCGATTGTTTTGGTATTCCACTTTGATTATTGGATTGACTGCGCCTTTTGGAATGGTCCCTGTCAGCCTTACCTGCCCATCATCAGCCACGTTTGCAGTGATGACGGTTTGTGTCACCCCTGCTTTTTTTGTCGCATCTGTCATGTGTTTTTCTGCATTGGCACTCGATCCATAACCATGAAAAAATAAGGTAGGACGACTACTTTGTAGGTAATTCGTGTGATCCAGCTGCGTTTTTTGTTGATACTTCCCAAAAAATGCGATACATAGGAGAATCAACCCCAAAAGCAGTCCGTAGAATGATTTTTTGTTCAATAGGAACTCCTCAAGATAATTTAAAACTAACTAGTATTTTATCATAGCTATTCAATGATTTCAAAATATTGAGAATGAAAGACCCAAAATACACAAAAGATCGTACGACTAAGGAGAAAGATAAGAGGCCGGACTACTTGTCTGACCTCTGAATTGATTGATTAAAACCATGAAAATAACTTCATAATCGTCATATTGGTTTCTACTAAACGGGAATAATAAATATTGCCCCCATTAATGTAGAGTTCCATCCCGTTCAAAAGAGAGATAGGGTGGAGGTAAAGATAAGTTTCACCGGTTACATTGCCAAGACTTGGTGCTACTACATCCCGTGAATAAGCGCGGGCCAACTCTAGGGAATTTGTTCCACCGTGTTTGGCGACGTAATCGATGTAGTCTTTCCCGAAATTATAGGCTTGAACCGCAGTCCAGCCATCAACGCCTTTTTTCTTGGCTTCTTTTAACTCATCTGAAAGAGTTTGAATTCCTTGGCGAATGCTGGCCTTATTATCACTAATAGTATTGGTCTCTCCACTTGCACTCTCACTCGCCTGCATGACATCGTCCTCACGGCCTTTGGTCTCCGTATAGATCATAGCAAGAATGAGATTTTCATTGGCCGTGGTGTCCTCTTCAGCAAGGACTTCTCTAACCAGGGAGCGGTACTGCATGACTTGTTTGACATCATGGTGGATCTGAATTCCCTTGTAGATTCCAAATATTAGTAAGATGAATAAGAAGATCTTCACTATACGTTTAATCATTATTTACTCTGTATATCCTCAATATTTTTGATCAAAATAGAATAGGTCCCGTTCTCGTTTAAAATAAATTCAACAGATTCTGCATCTTCATAGACATTATTCGGAACGATCAGTTCAATTCCATTTGACAATGACAATTTCTGATTTTCGAACTTCTTCAACTGGCGACTTGCATCAATCTCTTCAAAGGTGACAGGCTCTGGTACAGCTTCTTTGACTTGGTCAATAAAACTGAGGCGAGCTGTCAGATTGTCGTCGAAGAGATCATCCGCTAATTTCTCTGGAGAGAGTTTATTTTCTTCCTCAATATGGTTAAAAATAGCTGATTTAACCTTTGATTGAAATTGAAAATCATCTGTGTTAAAGCTTTCCGCAATCTTCTGGGCTGTTTTTTCTAGTGCCTTGATCGATTTTTTAGGAGAGATCTTGGGTTGCGCCTGCAACAGATTTTCAGAAAAATAGTTCAAGAACGTCCCATTGTACTTGATCCGTTTTTCAATCAAGTGGTATTTACGACTTTGAAGATTGATGACCAAGGCCTCATCAGCACCAGTCCCAAAACCAGGCAGATTATTTTGCGTCAGCTTAATCGGATTGTCAACTTCACCGCCAAGATGCGTCAAGGTTTCTCGTAAAGCGATCCGAAGAAAGGCAAAATGGTCCACCCCTTCTTTTGAGAATTTAATGAACACCAAATCGTTGGTCTTTTGATTCTCAGAGACGACAAATTCTTCCTTCCAACGATTCGCTACTGCGACTGAAGTTTCTAATAGGTCATCTGAAATCAACTCAAGAAAAGGATTGTCCTCTTCGAAAATACCAGTCCTGGCTTCATCAGAATAAACCCGTTCAATCTTCTTACGCAAGTATTCCTCGATTTTAGGCGTGATATTGAGAAATTTATCTGCCAGATAGAGATCGGTATCGTCTGGGCTAAATTGATGAATGATGGCTTTTTTTACGTAAATATCCATAAGATGGTTTAGTCCTCGTAAAGTGGAAAGGCGTCTGTCAAGGCTTTGACTTGGCTACGCACTTCGTCTAATACTTCTTGATTATCCGCATTCTTCAGCGCTTTGATCATGAGTTCAGCAACGGTGCGACTTTCTTTTTCACCAAAACCACGAGCGGTGATAGCTGCTGCACCAATCCGAATCCCACTGGTCTTAAATGGAGACAAGGTTTCATAAGGAATAGAGTTCTTGTTGAGGGTGATATTGACTTCATCCAACAAGTTTTGCGCCACTTTCCCATTTTCAACGACTTTGGTGACGTCGACAAGGAAAAGGTGGTTCTCTGTTCCGCCTGAAATGACACGGAAATCAGGATCTTGCAAGAAGACATCAGCCATGGCCTGACTGTTCTTAATCACGTTAGCTGCATATTCTTTAAAGGCAGGATCCAGCGCTTCTTTGAAAGCGACAGCTTTAGCTGCAATGACATGCTCCAACGGTCCTCCTTGAATACCAGGGAAAATAGCAGAGTTAATTTTCTTAGCCAATTCCTCGTCATTGGTCAAGATTAGGCCTCCACGAGGGCCACGAAGGGTCTTGTGAGTGGTCGTAGTCGTGATATGGGCATAAGGAACTGGACTTGGATGAAGACCTGCTGCCACGAGACCAGCAATATGGGCCATGTCAACCATGAGCTTAGCTCCTACTGCATCCGCAATCTCACGGAATTTTGAGAAATCAATAATATGAGAGTAGGCTGAGGCACCAGCAACGATGAGTTTTGGCTTCACTTCTTGGGCTTGTTTTAAGATGGCGTCAAAATCCAAGAGCTCTGTTTCAGGATCTACACTATAGGACACAAAGTTATAGGTTTGACCAGAGAAGCTCACAGAAGCTCCGTGCGTCAAATGTCCACCGGCAGCTAAATCCATCCCCATAACAGTATCACCAGGCTCAATCAAGGCCATATAGGCAGCGCAGTTTGCCTGACTTCCTGAATGTGGTTGAACGTTCGCAAATTTAGCACCAAAGATTTCTTTGGCCCGTTCGATCGCGAGACTTTCGACCACATCGACAACATCTGTCCCACCATAGTAACGACGACCAGGGTAGCCTTCGGCATATTTATTGGTCAGAATAGACCCTTGAGCAGCCATCACTGCCTTAGAGACGACATTTTCAGAAGCAATCAACTCAATATTGTTTTGTTGACGCTCTTCTTCTTTAGCGATCGCATTCCATAGGTCTACATCATAGGCTTTGTAATCTTCTTTATCAAAAATCATGGGTCTACTCCTTTATAAAAAATTATTTATGTACATTATCACTGAGGAAGTTCATCTTCCTCAAAGGAAAGTTCGGGCACTTGTGCAAGCAAATCAGCTTTGGTAATCGAACCTTGGCGCAAAATCCTGGCCTTGGAACCAGAGATATCTAGGATAGTTGAATCTTGACCAGTCAGAAATTCATCATCCTCTATACCAGGAACCACTTGATCAAACTCGCTTATAATAGCCTGATACTTTGTTCCACTTGCATGACCTGAAAGATTGGCCGAGGGACCAACTAAAGGACCGTATTTACGAATTAATTCCAACGTTTTTGGGTGAGCCGGAATACGAAAACCAACTGTATCCAATCTTGAATGAATCCAGTCTGGTACCTTTTTATTCGCCTGAAGAATAATAGTCAGAGGCCCTGGTAAAAATGAATCAATCAGTTTTGTTAAATAGCCAGGTTGATTTTTCGAATAAAGTCGAATATCTTCTTCGCCGGCTACATTTAAATTCAGAGCCTTGTCTCTCGGTCTACGTTTTAATTCGTATATATAATCAACTGCCTCTTGATTCAAAGCTTTGGCAAAAATACCATAGACTGTTTCAGTTGGCAGAATAACCGCACGTCCTGCTTCTAATTCTTTCTCAATGTGATCCATTGTCTACTACTACCATCCTATCTTGTCCAAATTGGTCTTTCAGAACGCGAACGCGTTTGTCAGGAAACGCTTCTTGAAAGAGCTCTTTTACTTTGCTTCCTTGCTTATAGCCAATTTCTAGATAGATCTTTCCGTCTGGTGTTAAAACACTTGGTGCTTGCTGGGCAATCTTTTCGTAGATGGCATATCCATCACGATCCGCAAAAAGAGCTAAGTGGGGTTCAGAGGCTAAAACATTGGCTCCAACCTCTTCTACATCATCCCGAGAGATATAGGGAGGGTTGGACACAATCAGGTCATAAGGACCTTCTAGTTCGTCCAGTACATCTGACGACTTGAATTCAAGGACAGCTTCTAATTGCTTGGCATTTTCTTGAGCCAGGGCTAAAGCCTCTTCTGAGACATCACTAGCTTGAACCTGCCAGGTAGATCTAGCGAGGGCTAGGCTAATGGCAATGGCCCCACTTCCTGTTCCGATATCCAGAACTTGTAAGGTATCCCCATCATTTTCTTCCAGAATGAGAGCGACCAATTCTTCCGTTTCAGGTCGTGGAATCAGCACGCGCTCATCAACTGTAAAAACATGGCCACAAAATTCGGCGCTCCCAATAATATACTGGGCAGGGACGTGATGTTTCAACTGCTCAAAGATGGATTCAAGCAAGGCCTGATCCTCTACTTCCACTTCTTTTTGCAAGGCAAGGACAAAGTCTGTAAAGGTCCAGTGTTTTAAAGCACGATACGCGAAGGAGAGGCTTTCTGCTTCCTCTCCAACGGCTATTAATTCTTCTTCATACTGGGCTAATAATGGTCCCAACAACATTATTTGTTCAACTCTTCTAATTTTTGTGTTTGATCATACAAGACCAAAGCATCGACCACTTCATCTAATTTACCAGATAAGATGGTGTCCAGTTTTTGAAGGGTCAAACCAATCCGGTGATCAGTCACACGGTTTTGAGGGAAGTTGTAAGTCCGGATCCGCTCTGAACGGTCACCAGTCCCGATAGTAGACTTCCGCTCAGCGTCTTGCTCGTCTTGGGCAATCTGAGCAAAGTGGTCAGCCACACGCGCACGGATGATCTTCATGGCTTTTTCGCGGTTCTTCTGTTGCGTCCGTTCTTCCTGCATCTCAACCTTGATATTGGTTGGCAAGTGGACGATACGAACGGCTGTAGCGACCTTATTGACGTTCTGTCCACCCGCACCAGATGCGTGGTAGATATCAATCCGAAGGTCTTTTGGATCAATGTCGTACTCGACTTCTTCAATTTCTGGCATAACCAGAACTGTAGCAGTCGAAGTATGGACACGACCTTGGCTTTCTGTCACAGGAACTCGTTGCACCCGGTGGGCACCAGATTCATACTTGAGTTTTGAATAAACCGATTGACCAGAAACCATGGCTACGACTTCTTTAATCCCACCAACGCCATTGTAGGAAGCTTCCATGACTTCAAAACGCCAGCCTTGGCTTTCTGCGTATTTTTGGTACATCTGCAAGAGGTCACCAGCAAACAATTGGGCTTCGTCTCCTCCAGCTGCTCCACGGATTTCCAAGATAATGTTCTTGTCATCGTTTGGATCTTTTGGAAGAAGTAAGATCTTCAGTTTTTCTTCGTACTCTTCCTTTTCAGCCTTTGCATCTTTTAGCTCTTGCTTGGCCATTTCTTCCAAGTCCGCATCGCCGCCTGCTTCCTTAATCATTTCCTCAGCGTCAACAATGTTTTGAAGGACTTGCTTGTACTCTCGGTATGCTGTCACCGTATCACGAGTGGAAGCCTCTTCTTTTGAAAGCTCCATAAAACGTTTGGTATCAGAGACCACATCTGGGTCACTCAATAACTCTCCTAACTCTTCGTATCGGTCTTCTACAGCCTGTAGTTGATCATAGATATTCATGTTCGCTCCTTAATTCTTGGTTGTTAGATCATAGATTGCTACAATTTCGTCTTCTATGACTTCGCCAGTTTCTTTAAATCCATAATGGAGATAGCAAGATCTCGCTTGATTATTTTCCGGTTCATAAGATAACCAAAGACTTGTCGCTTTTCCAGCTGGCTCTGTTTGAACAAAGTCAATGACTGCATCCATAGTCGGTTTAAAATAGCCTAAACCTTGAAATCGTTTATCGATCATAAAACGAAATAACAAGTAGTTCCCCTTGCTGATCTCAATTTTCTGGTCATAGGCAATTATAACAAAACCAACTAATACTTCCTTATCATAAACTGCTAAGGGAGCTATAAAATCACCATTTTTATCATATACATAGGCTTCAGCTAAACTAATGGAATTGGATGCAATAAAATTCCTTTGATTTGGATGAACTTCTAGATTTAAAACGTCAAAATAATTCTCTATTGTAATATCTTTTAAACAAATAGACATTATTATCCTCTCTAAAACGTTCTAGACGCTTTCGGTTGGTATGTCTGGATTAAAATAATGCTTGCGGCAAACCGAGATATAGGTCTCGTGTCCACCGATCTGGATCTGCTCTCCATCATAGACAGGTTTACCCGCTTGGGTACGCAAGACCATGGTCGCCTTGCGGGAACAGTATTGGCAGATGGTTTTGATCTCCTCGATCTTGTCGGCTAACAAGAGGAGGTGTTTGGAACCTTCAAAGAGTTCATTTCGGAAATCATTTTTGAGGCCAAAAGCCATGACCGGCACATCCAGTTCATCCACGACTCTTGCCAAGTCATAGACATGGTGTCGTTTCAAAAATTGAGCTTCATCAATTAAGACACAGTAAGGTTTGATTGCTTGGTTTTTAATAAAACCAAAGATATCCGTATCGTCTTCAATTGCAACAGCTTCTCGTTTCATACCGATCCGGCTAGAAACTACTCCAACTCCATCTCGTGTATCGATTGCCGAGGTCATGATGACGACGCTCTTGCCTTGCTCTTCATAATTATGGGCCACCTTCAAGATCTCAATGGTTTTCCCCGAGTTCATGGTCCCATATTTATAATATAATTGTGCCATTTTCCTTTTGTTCTCTCTAAAATGTGTTTCATTATCATTTTACCATAATTTTGCTAAGCTTTGTATCCCAAAATGTGATAAAATAGTCCTATAAAAAATTTAGGAGGTGGCCATATGCCATTTGTACGAATTGACCTTTTTGAAGGACGCACCTTGGAACAAAAGAAAGCCCTCGCTAAAGAAGTAACGGAAGCTGTTGTCCGCAATACTGGCGCTCCTCAGTCAGCTGTTCACGTTATCATTAATGATATGCCTGAAGGCACTTACTTCCCTCAAGGTGAAATGCGCACCAAATAATATTTCCGCTAAAAAAAGCCTTTCTTGCTTGTGATATCACATAGCAGGAAAGGTTTTTGTTTTATTTTTCTTGAGCTTGACGTTCTGCTTTCCGTTCTTCGAATTCTTCGTCACTCATCAAAGTTCCGCCAAGATTAGCTGATTTGGCAAAGGCTGTATAGCGACGCAACCAACCGCTGGAAATTTTTGATTTGAATGGTTTCAAATGTTTGCGACGTTCTGCAAGGGTTGCATCATCGACAAGCAAATCAATAGTACGATTTGGTAGGTCAATCACGATTTCGTCCCCGTCTTCAATCAAGGCGATATTTCCACCTTCTGCTGCCTCTGGAGAAACGTGACCAATAGCAATCCCACGAGTAGCTCCTGAGAAACGACCATCCGTAATCAGTGCCACATCCTTACCAAGACCGCGTCCGACAATCTTAGAGGTTGGCGCTAGCATCTCTGGCATACCAGGACCACCCTGAGGACCCTCGTAACGAATAACAACGACATGGCCCTTCTTGACTGTTCCATTGTCAATCAACTCAAGGGCTTGATCTTGTGAATCGCAACAAATAGCTTTACCACGGAAAGTAGTCACAGATGGATCGACCCCACCGACCTTGATAACAGCTCCATCCTGAGCGATATTTCCGTAGAGGATCGACAAACCACCTACAGGTGAAATAGGATGTTCGATTGGATGGATAATTTCTTCATTTTTGATTTCAGCACCAGCTACGTTTTCTTTCAAGGTTTTACCAGTAACTGTGATACGATCACCCTTAATGGCACCTTTTTTGATCAACTGATTGATAATGGCTGGTACACCACCAGCTTCATGCACATCATGCATCGTATAAACACTTGAAGGTGCAATCTTAGAGAGATAAGGTGTCTTCTTGGCAATTTCGTTGATATCTTTGAGATCATAGTCAATCCCTGCTTCACGCGCAATTGCGAGCGTATGAAGCACAGTATTGGTTGAACCACCCATGGCCATATCGAGCGCAAAGGCATCGTCGATGGCTTCTTTGGTCACAATATCCCGTGGACGGATATCCTTTTTAATATTCTCTACCAATTGTTTAGCCGCTTGGCGAACCAATTCACGACGTTCATCTGAAACCGCTAGGATGGTACCATTTCCAGGAAGAGCAAGGCCTAATACTTCCATCAAACAGTTCATGGAATTGGCAGTAAACATACCAGAGCAAGAGCCACAGGTTGGGCAGGCATTTTTTTCCAAGAAATCGAGCTCATCCATGCTCATATCACCAGCTTGATAAGTACCTACAGCTTCAAACAAACTTGAGAGCGTCGCTTGATGCCCCGTCATGTCAACGCCACCCTTCATGGGTCCACCAGAACAAAATACGGCAGGCACATTGGTCCGCATGGCAGCTAAAATCATTCCTGGTGTAATCTTATCACAGTTGGGAATATAGAAAACACCATCAAACCAGTGGGCATTGATGACTGTTTCAGCAGCATCTGCGATCAACTCGCGAGATGGCAAACTATAACGCATCCCGATATGGCCCATAGCAATCCCGTCATCGACACCGATGGTATTAAATTCAAAAGGAATCCCACCAGCCTCGCGGATAGCCTCCTTAGCAACATCCGCTAATTCACGCAGGTGAACATGTCCTGGAACGATATCAATATAGGAGTTACAAATGGCAATAAAGGGCTTTTGCATATCCTTTGCTGATTTTACTTGCCCTGTTGCATAGAGGAGACCACGCGCTGGTGCTCGGTCAATCCCCATTTTGATCATATCACTTCTCATCTTGTTCTCCTTCTAGTTCTTCATTTCTACCTCCTAATCTTACCACTTTGACATCAATTGTCAAGAACTTTCAGAAAATTTATAATATTCACGGTACACAAAAAGTCTGGTTTCCCAGACTTCATTTTAGTTTGTTTGCTTTTTTTCGATCTGCCAGAGCCGAAGTTGGTAACAAATTCCACTCACGACAAGGCTAGAAATAAGGCCGATCCAATAAGCATAGGGACCGAGGTTGGTCACATGGTCAAGGAAAATCCCTAGTGGGATAGAGATACACCAATAACTAAAGACTCCTAATAAGAAAGGAACCGTTGTATCCTTATAACCCCGCAAAATCCCTTGAAGGGGGGCTGCAAAAGTATCAGCCACTTGGAAAAAGAGGCTATAGGTCATGAAAATCGCTGTTTGTTGCACAAAGATTGGATCCTTGCCATATAGTCCTGCCAGTTGGAAGCGGAATGTATAGAGAAAGACCAGGGTGACAATGGCAAAGCCAAAGGCTGTCAGCCGGCCCAAACGGCAGTATTGTTTGACGACTTCTGGTCTTCCTGCTCCCAGTTCGTAAGATACGATAATCGCCATGGTACTGGAGATACTAACCGGGAAAGCATACATCAGGGTAGAAAAATTCATGGCTGATTGGTGACTCGCGATGGTGAGTGATGGGAATTTTGCCATTAATAGACCAACGAGCGAGAAGATGATGACTTCTGCAAAAACAATTCCACCGATTGGAAGCCCAAGTCGCAATACCTCTTTCATCCCTTTAAAATCATAAGGCTGCGGCTTCCACAATTGGAAAGGTGCTACCTTAGGGTGTTTGCACAAGATCAAAACCGCAATCACCAGCAGGACCCAGTAGGCCAGAGAGGTTCCAAGACCTGCTCCTGCTCCTCCCATCTCAGGAAAACCAAATGCTCCATAGATCAGGATATAGTTAAAACAAGCATTGAGAGGCAAAAGCAAGAGCATCAAGTACATCGATAGACGCGTCATTCCCAAGGTATCGAGGAAGGTCCGCACGATACTAAAGAGCAACAAGGGTAAGATTCCCAGAGAAAGGAAATATAAATAGCGAATAGCTATTTGGGCAACAACATTTTCTAAACCGATCTGCTTGAGAATCATGGGTGCAATGCCCCAAACAAAGCCTATTAAGAGAATGGCCATACCAAATGACATATAGAGGAATTGGTAAAAATCGCCAGCAATCCGTTCTTTATTTCCCTTTCCTAAATGATGCCCAACAATCGGCGTCAGCGCAGAGACAATCCCGGTCAGGAAAGTAAAAAATGGATTCCACAGACTGGTAGCTGTCGAAACACCAGCCAAATCAAGGGTCCGGTACTGACCAGTCATGGCTGTATCAACAAAGCTGGCTGAATAATTGGCCAATTGGTAGATTAAAATCGGCAAAAATAGACTCAAAAACAAGCGCAAGCGCTCTTTAAAGTGATAGGTTACATACATGATTCTAACTCTCTTCTCATCAAATAAGAAATAAGATTTTCTCCTCTTCCACTCTACTATATGTTTCCTTAAAAGTCAAAAAAAGCCGAAGATCCAAGGACCTCCGGTTCATCTGTAATTAGTGTTTATTGCGGTTTAAAATAGCGTTGAGAACGATCGCCAAGACACTGGCAACGACAATTCCGTTAGCAAAGAACATTTGGAATCCTGTTGGAAGGCCATTGAAGAGGGTGCTGTTGTTCAAACCAACCCCTGCAGCAATCGATACAGCAGCGATCAAGAAATTGTGCTCATTGTGTTCAAAATCAACACGCGCAAGAATCTGCATCCCTTGAATCGATACAAAACCAAACATGACCAGCATCGCTCCCCCAAGAACTGGACTTGGAATGATTTGTGCTAAAGCTCCAAACTTAGGAAGGAGACCAAGAAGAACAAGGAAACCAGCCGCATAGTAGATTGGAAGACGAGTCTTGATACCAGACAATTTGACCAAGCCAACATTTTGTGAGAATCCAGTGTATGGGAAGGTATTGAAGATACCGCCGAGAAGGACGGCCAACCCTTCAGCGCGATAACCATTGCGAAGGCGCGTGCTATTAATTGGATCTTTGGTAATATCAGAAAGAGCAAGATAGACACCTGTTGATTCCACCATAGAAACTGTCGCGATGATACACATCATGACGATTGAGGTGATTTCAAACTTAGGAGCTCCAAAGAAGAAAGGTGTTGGAACGTGAACGACTGGTGCTTGAGCTACAGGTGTGAAGTCTACCAAGCCCATAGAAGCCGCAATGGCAGTACCTGTGATCAAACCAATCAAAATTGAAATGGATTTAATAAAACCAGTCGTATAGATATTAACAACTAAAATGATGAGAATAGTCACCACAGCCAAGATCAAGCTTTGAACGGTTGGTTTTGGCGCATTATTTCCCATATTTCCAATCGCTACTGGAATCAAGGTCAAACCAATGGTGGTAATAACGGATCCCGTTACAATAGATGGGAAGAGATTGGCAATCTTAGAGAAGAAACCAGAGACAAGGATTACATAAATCCCTGAGACAATCAAGGCACCAAACATGGCCCCACTACCATGGCTAGCCCCGATCATGCTGAGAGGTGCCACAGACTGGAAGGCAACCCCAAGGACTACCGGAAGACCGATCCCAAAGTATTTATTGAGCTGCACTTGAAGGAAAGTTGCGACCCCACACATGAAGATATCTGTAGATATGAGGTAGGTTAGTTGATGAGCGTTATAGCCCAAAGCTCCTGCGATCATGATCGGTACCAAAATAGATCCCGAATACATGGCCAAAAGGTGTTGCAAGCCTAGAATGGCCGCCTGTGAATGGCTTTCTTGTTTTTGCATTAGATGTCTGCCTCCTTAAATACAACCTGACCATTTTCAAAACGGTCCAAACGTGCGAGGGATACAACTGGATATCCCAACTCTTCTAACAATCCCCGTCCATCTTGGAAGGATTTTTCAATCACGATCCCAATCGCTTCGACTTGAGCACCAGCTTGTTCGATGATTTGAATCAACCCTTTGGCTGCTTGCCCATTTGCAAGGAAATCGTCAATGATCAAAACCTTATCCGATGGATCCAAGAATTTACCCGCAATCGAAACGGTGCTGGTGACTTGCTTGGTAAAGGAATAAACCTCAGCCGTCAAGATGCCCTCATTCATCGTGATGTTTTTCGCCTTCTTAGCAAAGATCATGGGAACATCCAAGGCTTCAGCTACATAAAGGGCTGGTGCAATCCCAGATGCTTCAATGGTTACGACTTTCGTCACGCCAGCATCTTTAAAACGGTCCGCAAAAGTCTGACCAATTTCTTTCATCAATTTAAAATCCACTTGGTGGGTCAAAAAGGAGTCCACCTTGAGGATATTCTCACCTAAAACATTGCCATCTTTTAAGATGCGCTCTTCCAGTAATTTCATACTTCCTCCTACTTTTTTAAAAAATCCTCTACTTCAATCATAAAACACAAAAAGGCCTGCTAAGCAAGCCTTGAAATCTCTCTAAAAAGAGAAATAATCCCGACTTACTTATTGTTAGGTGTTCCGGCACCTTGTAGAAACATCACGCCCATTCGTGAAATAAATAAGTAATTCAATTAGTGTGCATCGCCATTCCAGATAGAATTCTTAACGATCACATAGTCAACGTGTTTCAAATCTGCTAATTTTCGGCCTCCTGCATAAGAGATCGAACTTTGCAAATCTTGTTCCATTTCCGTTAAGGTGTCTTGCAAATGACCCTTGGCAGGCAATAAAATCTTCTTACCTTCGACGTTTTTATAAGCGCCTTTTTGGTACTCTGAAGCAGATCCATAGTACTCTTTGAAAGACTCTCCATCAATCTCTACTGTTTTACCAGGACTTTCGATATGGCCTGCAAAGAGAGAACCAATCATGACCATAGACGCCCCGAAACGAATCGATTTGGCTATATCACCATGGGTCCGAATACCACCGTCCGCAATTATTGGCTTACGCGCTGCTTTTGAGCACCAGCGAAGAGCAGCCAATTGCCAACCACCTGTACCAAATCCAGTCTTCACTTTGGTGATACAAACCTTACCAGGGCCGATCCCGACCTTAGTCGCATCAGCTCCCGCATTTTCCAATTCACGAACAGCTTCAGGTGTTCCAACATTTCCAGCAATGACAAAGGTATCTGGTAATTGTTTCTTGATGTGTTGAATCATCCGAATGACACTCTCCGCATGACCGTGTGCGATATCAATAGTGATGTACTCAGGCGCATCTGCCTTCAGTTGACTCACAAAGTCGTATTCGTATTCCTTAACACCAACCGAAATGGAAGCGATCAAACCTTGCTCATGCATGCGTTTGACAAAAGGAATCCGACCCGCTTCATCAAAACGGTGCATGATGTAGAAATAACCACCACGCGCCAACTGCTCTGCCACATTCTCATCCAAGATTGTCTGCATATTTGCAGGAACCACTGGAAGCTTGAAGGTATGCTTCCCAAATTGGACAGTTGTGTCTGCTTCTGACCGGCTATTGATGATACATTTGTTGGGAATCAACTGAATATCTTCATAGTCGAAAATAGGAAATTCATTTAACATAGATTGAAAAATCTCTTTTCTAAAAGCTGACCTACCTATGCGCAAGCGCATCGCTACGTCTCTTGACGTTTCCTTGATAGATTATACCAAAGATACGGACCTAATGCAACGGGAATGATTTTATAGGAAACAACGTTCGGAAATTACAAGACAAAAACCTGTTTCAAACAGAGAAACAGGTTTTATTTATGAACATTTTGGAGCCAATTGTTGACTTCTCTAGCTACAATTTCTGGCGCCTCTGTATACAGTTCGTGCCCCAAACCATCTAGCAAGACTTGCTTGATCTGGGGATCTAGTTGCTTCAGAGCTTCTTTTCTCCATTCAGGCTCTTCTTGGTATTGAGGTCCAATAAAAAGGACAGGCAGGTCTGCCAGTGGAATCTGGTAAGTCTTGATCTGACGCCGTATACGCAATAAAGCCATGACCTTTTCGAGATCCAGATTTAATTCATATTGTTCACTCACTGGATTCCAACGATAGCTAGCCTCTACCGCTTTTCGCGCTATAGGAGTAGGATCTGCTCCATCACCAAGTTCTGATAACACAGCTTCTTCTAAAGTTGCAAAGACTTGCTGCTGCATGAAAGACGCCGTTCCTTCTAGCTCTTCTTCAAGAGGCAGGATCTTTTCCATATCCAAATAACCCCCATCCAGGAGAATCAGAGCTCGAATCTGAAGAAACTCGCCAGCCAGATAACGAGCCAAATCTCCACCCAAGGAATGCCCCAATAAACAGATCTCTTCCGCCTGGCCGATCCGATCTTGAAACCAAGCACGAAGATCGTTTTCTGTCTGAATCATTTCCCTATAGGGATCTAGAAAGGTCACAGGAAAGCCTAGCTCATCAATAAGTGGAGCCAGATGGTAGCCATTACCACCTAGGCCACCAATAAAATAATACTGCATGTGTTTTGTCTCTTTTCTATAAGAATAAAAGCTTATGAAAGCTATACATATTTAGTCATCCTTCCCCTACTATCATACCGAAATACAGTTTGAAGTTCAAGTTAGTCACTAGCTAGGGGAATTGGATACACAAAAAGAGATTCTTGAGGTCTCTTACTATTTGCTTCTAACTGAATGAACGAGAAACAAAAAATCCACTCACTCGGGGTGAAATGGATTGTTTCTTTATTAACGGTTCAACAAGAAATTGAACAATTTTTCGACAATTTTTACGACCAACCAGCATAAGAATCCGATATAGCTGAAATAGAAAATGAGTGACAAAATCGTAATAATCATGGTTTCCTCCTTCGTCGATTGCAAGTACTTGTCTTATTATACCTTTTTATGCAATCGAACTCAATAGAATTTTGAAAATTGTCTGATTATTCTTTTTCTTCTTTAGCTTCTTTGGTGTCTTGATCAGCTTCTTCACTGCCTTTATTGACAGCAGTCTTAAATTCAGCAAACATTTTGCCGATGGACTGACCCAACTCTGGCAGTCGTTTTGGTCCAAAAATCAAGAGGGCGCCCAGGATGATGATGATCAATCCTGGTGCTCCAATATCACGTAAAATTCCCATTAGTTTCTCCTTTTTCTTGAATAGATGACTTTACTGATGGCGACACTGACTTCAAATAAGAGGATCAAAGGGAGTGTCATGGCCAAGTCACTGATAAAGTCTGCAGGTGTTAGCACGACGGCTAAGACCAGCAGGACAAAGTATGCGTATCGTCGGTAGGTTATTAAAAACTGTGGTGTCAAGAGCCCAATCGAGGTCAGAAAAGCGACCAAAACTGGTAACTCGAACAAGACCCCTAAAGGCAAGGTGGTGTGCCATAAGAAGGTTAGATAATTTTGTGCCGTCAATTGGGTATCAAACAGCCCTTCTCCCAAGCGCATCAAGACCTCTAAAATAGCTGGGCTAACAAAGAAATAACCAAATGCAAGTCCCAACACAAAGCAAATAAAGCTAGCTGGGATGTAGGCAAAGACTGCACGCGCCTCCTTCTCCTTCAAAGCCGGCCTTACAAATTGCCAAATCTGGTAGACAATAAAGGGCAAGGTTAGGCTAAAGGCTGTGAGATTAGCCAGCGATACATAGATCCAGAGGATATCATTTGGTCCCAGTACCAGCAGTTTTTGACGCAGGCTAGCCGTCAAGGCTTGGTAGAGTTCTCCACCAAATACAAAGGCTACGATGAAGACGATAATATAACATAAGACCACTGCGATCAATCGTTTTCGAAATTCGACCAAATGTTCAACAATGGTCATTTCATCTGCTCTACTCTTTGCCATGCTGTCTCACCGTGATAAGGGCGATCAAGGCCACAAAGATTAGTTGGGGAAGAAGAACTTCCCAACTTGGATAGATTCCCGCCCAATCGATGGTTGGAAGTCCATTGACCAAATGGCTAGGGAGGATATTGGTCAACTGAAGGGCGTGGATACTGACACCGAGCATCTTGAAGGCCAAGGCATAAATCAACCAAGTCAAAATGAAAAAGATTCTATGAGGTTGGATAGCTTGACTAGCCTTGGTCATTGCCACTGCAATGATGATGAGAACAGCTATAGCAAGCCCGATTCCCAGTAAGAAATTCGCAGTTGTAATCCGCGGAATGATCCCGACATAAAAGAGAATGGTCTCAGCCCCTTCACGAAAGACTGCTAAGAAACTGAGAGCAAACATAGAGACAAAGCTTCCTGTAGCCGTCACGGTCTTCATTTGACGGTCCATAAAGGCATTCCACTGTTTGACAGAGGACTTGCTGTGGAGCCAAATTCCGACGAGAATCATCATGACTACAGCGAAAATCCCAACGCCACCTTCAATGATTTCCCGGTTAGCCCCCGAAGTAACGGCTGGAAAAGCTACTTGCAAAACAATAGCGATCACTGCACTGGCAAGAACACCAGCAATGGCTCCACCGTAGACCCATTTGAGGCCTTTCCTCATCTTAGCGGCCTTAAGGGTCGTCACAAGCGCCATGACAATCAGCAGCGCTTCTACTCCTTCACGCAGAAGAATCAACATGGCATCAAAAGCGTTGTAAGAAGCTGTAGTATCGATCGCAGACAGGTCCTTGATCAAGGCTTGTAATTTCTCTTGATAGGCCTTTTCTTTCCCCTTGACCATAATGACCGGGGATTCACTTTCTACGCGCGTGTAGAGACTGGGATTGGTCGTGCTAACATCCTCTTCGATAGTTGGCCAGATCGTGATGAACTGCTTCATAGTCGCTGCAGCAGACTTTTCATCCCCAGCTTGGAATTGGCTTTGCGCCTTCTCCAAAAGCTTGATCCCATCGTTCAGCGTCAAATCCGTACTGGCACTGCTAATGGCCTCTCCTTTTACAAAGGCATCAATCCCATTTTTGAGGTCGTCATAAGAGGACTGGATGTTGGTAAAATCGGTAGGCTCTGTTTCAATACTACTGCGCAAGAGGGAAATGGCCGTCTCGATTTTGCCATAGTAGGCTGTGCTGTGATCTCTTACCACTGCTTCGTTTCGCGTCCAGGTATTATTGAGATCGGCATAGGTTTGACGGGTTTTATCCAGATCCTTAGCTGTAATGGCATTTTGTAGGTTCTTAAAAGAAGGTGCGAGGCGACTCACGAGTTTGTCTTTTTCCGCCTCTAAATCGACCGGATTTTGCTCTTTTTCAAAAGCCAGCAAGGCTGATGAGATCTTGGTGAGATCGTCTTTGGTTACCTCCCCTTTTATAGTCAGGGCTTGGCTAACTTTTTTCCCTGCCTTGGAATCATGGTGGTCTTTGGATTCAAAATCAGCCTGAATCTCAGAGATCAATTCCTTGGCTTTTTTCTGGTCCTTATTTTGTACAGCGGTTGTTGCATCTGTGATCTTGATAAAGAGTTCGCTATAAGACTCCGCAGCTACTGGATGAGTCCAGAACAAGGCAAGAAGGCCGAACAAGATCAAGAGTTTATTCAAAGAGTGCTTGACCAAGATACCCTCCTTTCTCAACGCCTGCAAAGCAAGCAAAGAGTCCACTTCCGATATGGGTGATATACTCGTTCATTTTGTCTACTGCGCCCAAGTTGGTTTGGATTTTGACAAAGCTGTTCGGATCCTTTTGAAAGGCGATAAAGATCAAGCCAGCATCAAATTGCCCAGTCTGTTCATTGATGCCATCCGAATAGGAATATGACCGGCGTAAAATCGGTCGATCGACTTCTTTGGCCAAACGGACATGTGAATCAACTGGTAGTTTAGATAAATCTACTTCATCAAATTCGTTGGTTTTACCAAATGGAGCACCAGACTCCTTGTAGCGACCAAAGGTGTTTTCTTGCTCCTGCAAATTGGTTCGGTCCCAAGTTTCCAAGTGCATTTGCACTAGGCGAAGAGCCATATAAGAACCACCCTTCATCCAGTCCTTGCTGTCAGTCCAGACGACCTTGTCAAAATCCTTCTCAGTCGTGACATTTGCTGTTCCATCCTTGAAACCAAAGAGGTTGCGCGGCGTTTCTTTTCGGTCACCAATAGCTGCAAATCCTGATTTACTCCACTTCATGGTGATGGTATTGCGACCTTTACGAATCAGATTTCGTACCGCATGAAAGGCTACTTGCTCATCATCTGCACAGGCCTGAATGACGATATCGCCACCCGTATATTTGTCCTGCAACTGCTCCTTTGGAAATGGGGGTAAATCACGAAATAGTTTCGGACGTTTGGCCTCCAAGCCCAGTTTCTTTAGAAAGGAAGCCGAAACCCCAAAAGTCAGGCTCAAGCGATAAGGGTTGAGTCCTACTGTTTCACCTGTATCTGTTGGAGGCAAGAGGGCATTGGAACCATCTTTTTTGACCAACTCTCCTTCGACTAATTTACTACTATAATCAGTCCAATCTTTAAAGAGCTGGATGACTTCTTTTTTGTCCGTCGTGTGAAGATCTAACACAACCAAGTAACAAGCCTTCTGCATGGGCGCTGTAATCCCTGCTTGGTGCTTGCCATAAAAGGAGATATCTTCGTCTCCATCATAAGCTTTTTTGCTGGAACTGTCTTGATTAGCGAAAAAAGCAGATGCACCAGAGAGGCCCAGCGCTAGACCAGCCCCTCCAATACCTGCTTTTTTAAGAAATTCACGACGGTCCATTTTTTTATCTAAAAATTTGTCGTCAGCCATTTTTCTTATTTCCCATCTAAAATCACACCCATTTGAGACAAAGGTTCACCAAGTTTGGTCACAGCTTCTGCCAATTCCTTGGTATCTTCCTTGGATAAATCTGTGTAAGACTTATAATTTGAATCATCTGTCATATGTTTGTCCAATAAAGCATTAACATTCTTGAATTCTGATTCCAAGGTTTTAACCAATTTGGCATCTTTTTTCTCAATCAAAGGTTTAAAGAGAGAGAAGATCTTTTCAGCCCCTTCAATATTGGCACGGAAGTCGTAAAGATCTGTATGAGAGAAGACTTCTTCTTCACCCGTAATCTTTTGTGTTGCCACTTCATTGAGTAGATCGACAGCTCCGGTCAACATGATATCCGGTGTGACTTCTACTGTAGCAATTTTAGCTTTCAACTCCTTGATATCGTTCACCAGTTGGTCAGCGTATTTGTCTGTTCCATCTGTAGTATTGTTTTCCCAAAGGATACGCTCAATCCGGTGGAAACCTGACCAGCCATCTTCTGATTTATTTTCATCCACATAATCCACCAAGCGGTAGTCGATTTTGACATCCGATTCTCCGTAGGTCTCAGCAATCGGTTCGGAACGTTCATAAGCCATACGGATCAAGGGGTATTGCTTTTTAGCTTCTTCCAAATTCCCAGCTTTTAGCGTATCTCGAAATCCTTCTGTATCCTTGAGCAATTGGTCGATTTGCATTTCGACAAAGTCTTTGTATTCAGCCGTCGCATTGTCCAAGGTCTTCTGGTCAGCCTTTGACAACTGCACTGTTGAGCTGGTTTGCGTCTTCTGACTGGACTGTTTGCTAGTAGAATTTGCACACCCTGCTAAAAGGGCAACACTCAATAAGAGTAGACTATATTTTTTCATGAAAGACTTCTCCTCATTTGTTCTTGCCCTTATTCTACCAGAAGTTTTCTCATTTTTCAATAATTGTCTGAAAATTTAATAATAGAAAAACTTTTCTGAGAATCTGTCTTTTACAAAAGAATATCCTTGACCCGTCCGATTTCGGATTCTTTAACCACCACAAAGATGCTATCACCTAGATACAAGCGGGTCGCACCATTGACCGTATAGCTCTTACCGCTTCGCATTTGCGTGGTAATTAAGATATCTTGAGGGAGATGCAGTTCATGAACTTGCTTTCCTGCAATCTTTTCTGATACAGGGATCTCAATTAAAGTTAACTCTCCTTCTTCTTGCGCCTTATCCGGTAACAATTGCTCGAGCATGGCTTCATAGACTGGTGCTCCATGGAAGAGATCCATGATCATATAAGCGAGCAAGGTTACCATGCCTAATGGCATTAAACTGCGAATATCACCGACCATCTCTGTTACCAAGATCATCGCTGTTAAAGGAGCTTTTGAAATAGCCCCAAAATACCCACTCATTCCTAAAATGATGAAAAGAGGCAGCTGGTTTTGAGAGATAAAGCCAATGTTTTGGAGGAAGGTTCCAACGATGGCTCCTAAGAGAGATCCTAATGCTAGTATGGGCAGGAAGATACCTCCCGGTAAACCACTACCATAGCTCAACATACTCCAAATGAAACGGATCAAAAAATAGAGAAGGATGGTCATCACTGGATACGGTACTCGAGCTAAATCCAAGACCAATTGGTTCCCACCACCAAGAATTTGAGGAAGAAAATAGCCGATTGGAAGAATCAAGACAAAGGCAAATAAGGAAGAATAATGTGAAGGAACATGGAAAATCTTCTCTAGCAAACGATACAGGCGACCGATATTGAGGACCACTATTTCATAGACATACCCTGCTGCCCCTAAAAAGACACCGAGAAAAAGATAAATCCAATACTGAGACAGATGGAGCGGTGGAATATTTTGTGGCATATGAAGCACTGGTGTTTGACCAAAGACATTGAGTGAAATAAAATTAGACGTCAAACTAGCAGCCAAGGTCGAAATCCAAAAGAAACGTGAAAAATGATGGTAGACCTCTTCAACCACAAATAAAAGCCCCGCTATAGGTGCATTAAAGGCAGCGGCAAGGCCTGCTGCAGCCCCACTTGCAATCAAAGACCGCTCCTCAACCGGGCTGACCTTCAAATGATGGGCCACTCCTTTGCCACCCATTGCCCCTAATTGAATACTAGGACCTTCACGACCTAGCATCAAGCCACTTCCGATGGCCAAGACACCTAGAATATACTTCTTCCACAGGGTATCCCACCAGCTCACCGCCAAGAGGCCCTTGAGCTCTGCTTCGACTTGCGGAATTCCTGATCCCTTGATATCCCGATTGGTGCGAATGAGGCGACCAGCAATCAGTACGATCACCCCATACCCCAACAGCATCGCCAGCAAATAAAATGGTTGACCAGACATCTCCTTGTAGACACCTTGAACAAAATGAAACAAATGCTCGATCAAAAAACGAAAACTCGAGACGATGCATCCCACAACAATCCCAACCAGAACACCTCTGACAATATGGGCCACAATCGAACTAGAGGCAAATTGAAATTCATTTTTAATGGCTTCTTCTTTAGCAGACATTCCCTAACTCCTTCAAACTCTTATCCTATTCATTATACCTTATTTCACTGCCTCTGAATACATGGAAAGACAGAAAAAAACAAAATCACCCTTGTTAGTTTTGTTTAGAATGTAGACAAACCATTTTATCAAGTAAAATAAGTTAAGAAATTCTACAAAGAAATATAAATATGTTCTATTTATTATGGAACGAATAAAGAAAAGTCAAAACTTTCCGCTGTGAGAAAAGTGCCTGAAACAATACAGTTTCAGGCACTCGGAATTATTGAGACCTTAGGCTCAATAATTAGTCATGGAACTTCTACGAAGTTCGCTGACGTCCGTACTCACCTAAGGAAAGTTTTTAATAGAACTTTAGCTATTATTCAGCAGTTAAAGCTGCCATTGTGATGTAGTTGTAAGGTTTGTTGAAGTGTGGCAAGAAGAACAAATCAGTCAAAGCCAATTTATCAATCGTCACGTGTTCTTGAATCACAAGTGAGAACATGTGGATAGCCATTGAGATGGCGCTATCACGGGATACCATTTGAGCTCCAAGGATTTGACGTGTGTCTTTATCATAAACGATCTTGATACCAACTTCGTAGTTATCGTGTTTGATAAATTCAGGTTTTTGAAGGTCGTTGAAGCCAGTTTCAGTGGCATTGAAGCCTGCAGCTTTCGCTTTTTCAAGCGTCAAACCAGTTGAAACCATGTGAAGGCCGTAGATAGAGATACCGTTAGAACCTTGAACACCGATTCCTTCTAATTCATGACCAGTCGCATTGTAGGCACCGACAATACCAGAACGAACCGCATTAGACGCAAGAGCGATGTAGCTCATTTCGTTACGAGCGTTATCGAAGATAGTCGCACAGTCACCAACTGCGTACACACCTGGAAGTGACGTTTCTTGTTTCTTATCAACAAGGAAAGCACCATTGCGGAAGAGTTCGATCTTACCATCTCCTTCAACCGCTTGAACCGTTTGTCCAAGCGCCAAACGGATATTGTGGTCTTCCAAGTTTTTCGCCATGATGTCTGTGAAGTCTTTGTCGTAGTAGCCATTCAAGACAGTGTCCACGATATCTACCAAGACAACATCTTTACCAAGACGTTCGAAAGCTTCCGCAAGTTCAACACCAATGTAACCACCACCAACTACGGCGATACGATTCAAGTGTTTGCTGTTGTCCTTCAATTTTTCGATCACTTCTTCAGCGTTTTGGTACAATTTAACGAATTGAAGATTTTCAAGAGTTGCTTTGAATTCGCGGTTACCAGGAACGATTTCAACTCCTTTAATTGGAGGAATGATTGGTGTTGATCCAGTCGCAAAGATCAATTTTTCGTAAGATTCTTTGTGTTCTTTTCCATCAACTTCTGCAGTCACCACTTTGTTGTCATAGTCAATTGAAAGAACAGGAGAGTTCATGTAGACTTTTGCACCTTTTGCTTCCAATTTTTCTTTGTCAGAGTAGAAAAGACCTTCAGGACCATCGATTTGCTCACCGATCCAAAGCGCCATCCCACATCCAAGGAATGAAATGTTTGAGTTTTGGTCAAAAACCACAATTTCATTTTCATTTCCGAAATTATCTAACATAGTGTTGATACAAGCTGTTCCGGCATGGTTAGCCCCTACAACAACGATTTTACTCATAGAATAAATCCTACCTTTAATTTAATTTACTTCTTGAGTATATCATAAAAATGATATCGGTTACAATTATTTTGCTCAGATTTTGTGATCTTTTTTTCAATTTTCCAGAAAATCCCACTTCACATGTTTCCAAAAATGTCAAACAATATGCTTGAAAGGATTGTGAAAACGATATCTTTTTGATATACTGTAGGTAAGTGAAAATAGGAAAGGATAGATTTTTAGTGGACCTAAGTAGTCGATCCGAACATTTGATGGGAACGACCATCACTGTTTCGATCTGTCACCCACAAGCGAATGAACTCTTAGCCCGCTGCTTTGAACTTCTTCGCTCCTACGAACATCGCTTCAGTGCTAATGATGCAAGTTCTGAACTCATGGAGGTCAATCACCAAGCTGGTATTGCTCCTGTCCAAGTACATCCAGATCTTTTTGAACTGATTGCATTAGGAACCTTGCATAGTCAAGCTCAGAACAGCCATTTAAACATCGCCATTGGTCCTCTTGTACAGACCTGGCGAATTGGATTTTCAGATGCTAGACGTCCCCAGCAAGGGGAAATTAATCAAGCTCTGACCATGATCGATCCTCACCGAATTCAGCTCGACCCAGAAAACCATACGGTCTTTCTTATGCGTCCTGGAATGAAGATCGACTTGGGAGCCTTAGCAAAAGGCTATAGCGCAGATCTAATTGCTACCTATCTGAGAGGTAAGGGAATCAAGGATGCCTTGATTGATCTTGGAGGAAATATCCTAACCGTTGGTCAACACCCTGTTAAACAGCAGCCTTGGCGGATTGGCATTCAAAATCCTGTCGAAAAAAGAGGAAATCACTTACTGGTCCTCTCAGTCAAGAATAAATCTGTTGTCACCTCTGGCATCTACGAGCGTCATTTAGAAGTTGAAGGCCAGTCGTTTCATCATATCTTTGATAGCGCGACGGGCTATCCGGTCGAGACAGACTTAGCCAGTATCACTATCATATCTGATCGATCCGTAGACGGGGAGATATGGACTACCCGCCTGTTCGGGGAATCTCCTGCTTCTATCCTCAATACTGTTGAATCACTTCCTGGTATAGACACCTTATTGGTTTCTCAATCAGGCAAGATTGCCTATACAAGTGGGCTCCAATCATATTTATAATTCTCCTATCAGAAAGGAATTTTCCATGATAAAACTTATTGCGATTGTGGGGACTAACTCCAAACGTTCTACAAACCGTCAACTGCTTCAATACATGCAAAAACATTTTGCTGATAAGGCTGAGATCGAATTGGTCGAAATTAAAGATATCCCTGTCTTTAACAAACCAGCCGACAAACAAGTTCCTGAAGCTGTCTTAGATATTGTTGCAAAAATTGAAGAAGCTGATGGGGTCATTATTGGAACTCCAGAATACGACCACTCTATTCCAGCAGTCTTGATGAGTGCACTCGCTTGGCTCTCATACGGAGTCTTCCCATTGTTGAACAAACCGGTCATGATTACTGGGGCATCATACGGTACGTTGGGATCTTCACGCGCCCAACTCCAACTTCGCCAAATCCTAAATGCTCCTGAAATTAAAGCGAATGTCTTGCCAGATGAATTCTTGCTCTCCCATTCATTGCAAGCCTTTGATCAAAATGGAGACTTAGTGGATTTAGATGTCATTCAAAAATTAGATGCCGTCTTCAATGATTTCCGTGTGTTTGTAAAAATCACAGACAAATTGCGCAACGCCCAAGAATTACTTCGCAAAGATGCTGAAGAATTTGACTGGGAAAACTTGTAAGATAGGAGACAGAAAAGAATGAAATTTGTTGGACTTGTAGGATCGAACTACGATCAATCATATAACCGTAAACTTTTGGAATTCATTCGCCGCCAATTTAAGATCAAATTTGAATTGGAAGTTCTTGAAATCGACGAAGTTCCAATGTTTAATCAAGATGAAAAATGGGACGAAAGTTTCCAATTACGTCTTTTATATAACAAAATCACTCGTGCAGATGGTGTCATCATTGCCACTCCAGAGCACAACCATACGATCTCTGCTGCTCTCAAGTCTGTTCTTGAATGGCTATCTTTCGAGGTGCATCCATTTGAAAACAAACCCGTCATGATCGTTGGTGCTTCTTACTATGATCAAGGGACTTCACGTGCACAAGTTCACCTCCGTAAGATCCTTGATGCCCCAGGTGTCAATGCTTACACTCTTCCAGGAAATGAATTCCTTCTTGGAAAAGCGAAAGAAGCTTTTGACGAAAACGGCAATATCATCAACGAGGGAACCGTCAAATTCCTTGAAACTTGCTTGGATAATTTTATGAAATACGTTGAGGTTGTATCGAAATTGAAAAAACCAAAACCAATTGAACCAGAAGACTTGGATTGTAATCATCCAATCGCTACAACTGTTACTGAAGTCGATCCTGACGATCCAGACTGGGTAGAAAAAGTAGCTGAAATCACCGGTGCCGTTTCTGGCGATACCTATGTCAAACTCGACCACGGTATCCTAACCGTTAACCAAATTGATATGTTCTTGAAGGCTATGCCATTTGAATTGACTTATGCCGATGATAACAACCAATTCCTCTACTACAACAATGCCCATCAAGATCCAGATACCATGTTTGCTAAACGCGTGCCACCTCAATCAGGAAGCCGGATGTCAACCGTTCACGGCTCCCTACCACCAGCACGTATGAAAAACGTGGAATGGGTGATTGGTACCCTTCGTAACGGTAACCAAGACTATGTTCGGACCATTGTTCCAGGATCTCCTGAAGGCGTGATTAACACTCACAACTACCAAGCTATGTACTATGAAGATGGTTCTTACGCTGGTATCAATGAGATTGTCTTCAACTTCAAACCATGGTTGGACTGGTACCTGCAAACAACAGGTCAACGTCTAGTTGGCGGAAGCGGTCCATTTGCTCCTGCTGGTGGACACGGTAGTGCAGATGCAACTTCTGGTGCTTCTGATGCTGGAGGACATGGTGACGGAGGGCACGGAGATGCCGATGCCACTTCTGGTGCAAGCAACTAAGAAACTAGAAAAAAATGAAGCTTCGTGCTTCATTTTTTTATTGTAACTCCTTGATGATCTTCTTAGCATCTTCGTTTGAAATAGCCCCTAATTGGACATGTCCAATTTTCCCATGACTGTCTATAAAAACTTCTGTAGGAATAGAGCGAACCTGATAATCCGCAAATGCAGAACCATCTGGATTGTACAAGACCGGTACTGACTTGTAATCTTGTTGATCAAACCATTTGACGAATTCTTCTTCTGTTTTTTCACCTTGGAGTCCTGGTGCCATAATGGTCAAAATTTCAAAGTCTCTATCCGTATCCTTGACCAATTTCTCTAATTCAGGCATACTTTGCCGGCAAGGGCCACACCAAGTTGCCCAAAATTTCAAATAAACCTTCTTCCCTTTGTAGTCTGAAAGTTTGACCGTATTCCCCTTCATATCCTTTAGTTCAAAGTCACTGGCGTCTTTTCCTACCAAAGGATTCTTATTCGTTGTTGTATTCATTGTTGGCTGATTGTCCATACTACTCTCACTGGATTGATTCATGGAACAAGCTGACAGCAAAGCTAAAGAGAGAACTGAGAAACAAGCGTATTTAATACCTTTCATCATGTGTTATACCTCCGGATTATTTTATGAAAAGATAGATGACAAACTGTTCAATTGTCCCAAAAGTAAGAGAATTCCCATCAGAATAATGATAGCTCCGCCGATTTTCTTCAGCAATAACAAATGGGGTTTGAGACGATTAAAGTAAGGTAGGACCAGACTAGATGCTAAGGCCAACAGTAAAAACGGAAGGGCCATTCCCAAGGTATAAACAAGGAGATAAATAGCTCCCATAAGAGCATCTTGCCCATCTGATGCTGCTAAAGCAAGAACTGATCCTAATACTGGACCAATACAAGGCGTCCAACCAAAACTAAAGCCAAGACCAAGGAGAAAAGCTGAAAACAATTCATTCTTCTGTTTGTTGGCTCCAAAATCTACTGATTTTTGCTTTTCAAGGAAATGAAAATGAAAGACTTCCATTTGATGAAGACCAAGGATAATGATGAGGGCTCCCATCAGATAACGGAACCAATTGGTGTACATGATCTTTCCAAGCAAGCCTGCTCCAAAACCAATGAGGAGGAAAATAACAGAAATACCTGCAATAAAACAAAGGGTTTTCAGCAAGCCATGCCAGCGAATTTTTTTCCCGAACAATTGGATAGCCTTTTCCTGATCACTTCCTAGTAAGATTCCAATATAAACCGGAAGCAAAGGAAAGACACAGGGAGAAAAGAAAGACAGAATACCCGCAAGAAAAACTGTCAATGAAAAAACGATTGGATTCATAGTTCACTCCGTATATTGATATGCTACATTCAGTATAACATTGACTGACAAAAAATAAAAATTTCTGCTACGTTTTTTTACTAAAGTTTGGATTTAGATACTAGTTTCAAAAGAAAAACTCTAAAGCTCAAACCTTTAGAGTTTTTAATATAACTTATTCTTCTGCCGTTTGTTTATTTGGTAATACGAGCGATAAAAGAATCCCGATGACTACTGGCACTAACCATGGAAGAGATTGAGCCGCAAATGGAAGCAAAGCAATCCCCTTTTCTACTAGTGAAATTTTAAAGGTACTTGCCAGAACACTTGCAACAGAAACCAAGCTGGCCAAGAAAATAGTCAGTTGCATTCCTGGTTTTGAAAGAGCCACAAATTTATTCACTATCACAATCAATACAATGGTAATGGTGATCGGGTAAAGAATCATCAAGACTGGCAATGAGAAAGCAATAATGGCATTCAAGCCTAGGTTGGCAATCGCAAAACCAATCAAAGTGAAGACACTTGCATAGACCTTGTAAGAGACCTTAGGGAAGGTGCTATGGAAGAATTCACTGGTAGAGACGATTAAACCAGCGGTTGTGGTAAAGCAAGTTACCGTCACCATTCCTGCTAGGAAAATCTGAGCAGTCGGACCAAAGATCGCTTTGGTTGCTTCTGATAATACATACACCCCTTTATTGGTATCAGATGCCATAACAGAAGCCGGAATTGGAAAATGATTCCCCAGAAATCCTAAACCGATATATAGCACACTAAAACCAAGGGCTACGACAATTCCAACCAACCAAATAGTCTTGATATATTCTTTCTTACTTGAAAATCCAAGTTGATTCAAGGTCGTCACTGCGATCACACTAAAGGCAACAGATGCCAAGGCATCCAAGGTATTGTAGCCCTCTAAAAATCCTTGCCCAAAGGCAGAAGCCTGATAGGCTTTTGTGGCCACCATTGGAACATGTCCACTGTATTTTAAAGCTCCCAGAACGACCAAGATCAAAATAAGAATCGCAAAGATCGGGGTCAAAATACGACCGATTCGATCTAGAATCTTAGATGGATTCAAAGCAATCAGAAAGGCAAGCAAAAAGTAGACCAGGGTAAAAATGAAAAGTGCTAAACTGGCATTCATTCCACCTAATAAGGGGGCTGTCCCCACTTCGAAAGATACCGTCGCCGTTCTTGGAATGGCAAAGAAAGGACCAATCGAAAGATACAGCGCAACTAAGTATACAATTGCGAAAACAGGTGAAATCTTACGAGAAATCTCATCAATATAACCTTTGGGATTGAGTGTCCCGATAATCAAGGTCACAATGGCAATTCCCACTCCTGAAAGGACAAACCCAGCAATAGCTGGCCAAAATTGATTACCCGATAAAGCACCAAGAGTCGGCGGGAAAATCAGGTTTCCAGCACCAAAAAAAATACCAAACAGTAATAAACCTGTCAGGGAACCTTTTCGTAACATACGATCTCCTTAAAAAACGATAATCTTAACTTTATCAAATTCATTTGAAGAATGCAACTTATTTGTATGAACAATCCGCTATTTTTATCAGTCATTATGGTACAATGGATGTAAGATTTTACGAGGGGCAAAACATGTATCTATATCTATTCTGGTTATTTCCAGCTCTTATCTTTTTATTGTTCTTTATGAGTGATCGCAGAAGGCTTTTCAATGCTTATCTCTTTTCGATAAACTTGGGGCTTTTTCTACTGATTTCTGCATTTTTACTAGTCGTTCGAACTGAGTTATGGTTTAATCAACAAATTGCAATGATTGTCTTTGTGGTGATTTCCATCCTCGTTTTTCTCAGCATTATTTTCTCATCTATCTTTCTCCTTTTTAACGGACGTCAAATGATGGCTTTTGAAGGAAAAAGGCTGGCCAACCTCCTCTCTCTGCTTTATGGACTGTTTATTATCGGAGCTTTGGCACTACATTTTCTACCCTATTTCCCAGGGAATGACATCCTCATTTATCTGACTGACTTCGCCCTGTTTTACATGACTTTTCTCTACCTCTCTTATGTATCCTATGGGACTTTTTGCAATCTCTTTCCAGTTCGCAAAGAGCCAGACGCCATCATCATCCTTGGCTCAGGTTTGATCGGAGACAAGATTCCCCCACTCTTGGCCCAGCGTCTTGAGAAGGGAAAGGCCGTCTATGAGCAGTTCAAGAAACGACCAAAGTTGATTGTTTCTGGTGGTCAAGGGTCAGATGAGCTGATCGCTGAGGCGGAAGCTATGGCCAGATACTTGATGGAACATGGGGTGCCAGAAGACGCCATTCTCATCGAGAATCGCTCTCGTACTACTTTTGAAAACCTGACCTTTAGCAAGCGTATCCTTGAAGAAGAGGGGCTTGGCAAGAGAGTCCTTGTGGTGACCAATTCTTTTCACGCGCTCCGTGCAGGTGTCTTTATGAGACGATTGAAAATACCTGGTCGAAGTATCGGTTCAAGAACAGCCTTTTACTATCTCCCATCCGCTTGGATTCGAGAAACCGTTGGCTTGGTTTCACTTTATTGGAAATGGCATGTTACCTTCCTAGCTTTTCTATTTCTGCCTTGGTTCTTTACACAAATCATGAAACTGATTGAGTTCTTCATTAAATATCTAAACTAAAAGAGAGTGGGACAGAAATCGGTAATTCGTTAGAATTCGATTTCGTCGTCCCACCTCCGCACAGTTGAGTAGGGCTGTAAAAGCTGATGAAATCAGCGTAGTAGAGCCCACTCAACCACTGCGTCTTGCTCGACATTCCAAAAATAATTGAGAGGCTAGGATTTTTGTCCCAGCCTCCTTCTTGTCTAGTGGTCACTAAAGCGTCTATATTTAATGCGGAAATCGAAATAATTTTCTTCCTGCAGTTTACGGAAAATATCGCGATAAGCCTCTTCGTCAAAGTGGTCACCCCGATAGAGAATTTCAAAGCTCAGTCCTTCGTATTCTAAAAAGGCATTGGCAGTTTTAAATCCATTTCGCTTATAGAAATCCATCCGAGACTGACGTTGCTCTAGATTGTCACATTCTTCATCCAAACGTTCCACTTCAAGAATCATGGTTCTTTGGTAAAATTCTACCAATTTTTCAATGATTTCTTGACCATAACCGTGGCTACGTAGGTGGGGCATAATGGCAAAGAAGCTAACATAAAAAGCTTTCTGGTTATAGATAGAAAAAGCAAATCCTACAAATTCTTCTTCGTTATAAAAAGCAAAAAAATTAGCATCGTCATTGTCCGTATAACGTAGGTATTCCGACAAAGGGACTCGCTCTTCTTCTGGGAATGCCTCGATATTCAGCCTCTCGACCTTGTCCAGATCTGGGAACGTTTCCGTAATTAATTGACTGGTTAAGCTCATAAAAGCCTCCTTTTCTGCCCTGATTATACCAAAAAATGTAAGGGCCTTCAACTATCGACGCTTGTCGCTGGTTCCTGAAGTTGGTATAATGACACTATGAAAAGAATTCAACGTGTGGACCTCATAGATGGTCCTATTTTACCCGCTCTATTGAGTTTTGCCTTTCCTATTCTTTTGTCCAATATCTTTCAACAACTCTACAATACCTCGGATGTTATGATTGTAGGGCGTTTTTTAGGTCAAAAATCATTGGCTGCCGTTGGAGCAACCTCTGCCATATTTGATTTGATCGTTGGATTTGCTGTCGGTGTTGGCAATGGGATGAGCATCATTATCGCGAGAAATTATGGAGCCAAAAACGAAGACCAATTACGAAAATCAGTCGCCACAACTGCTATTATTGGTTGTATCCTCAGTCTCTTCGTGATCTTCATTGGCGCTGTCGGACTTTATCCACTGCTCCAGTTTTTAGGGACCCCATCAGCAATTGTGTCTCAGTCTTATCTCTATATCGCTACCATTGTTAATGGTGTGGCTGTGACCTTTGCCTATAATCTTTGTGCCGGACTTCTTCGAGCGGTTGGCGATAGCCTAGCGGCTCTCTATTTCTTGATTATCGCCGCTATTCTCAATATTCTTCTCGATCTTTATTTTATTACCCAACTTCATCTAGGAGTCCAATCCGCTGGAATCGCGACCATTATTGCGCAAAGTTTTTCCGCCCTTCTTTGTTTCTTTTATATCCGTAAAAAAGTGCCTTTTCTTCTACCCAGTCGCACCGATTTTGTGTGGAATCAAAAGCTCTATCAGGACTTGATCAGTCAAGGACTGACCATGGGTCTCATGTCTTCGATCGTCTCTATCGGAACCGTCATCTTACAATCAGCTATTAATATGCTTGGAATGACCATCATTAGTGCCCAAATCTCAGCTCGTCGGATCATGTCCTTTGCCCTCCTGCCAATGACCGCTATTTCTTCTAGTATGACCACTTTCACCTCTCAAAACTTTGGTGCCAAGCAATTCCGACGGATTCAACAAGGCGTCAAACAGGCTTGTCTGCTCTCCCTCCTTTGGTCTGTCTTTGTTGCCATCCTCCTCTTCTTTACCAGTCCGTTCTTAACGAGCCTGATTTCTGGATCAACCAATCCTAATTTGATCGCAAATGCCAGTCTCTATCTGCAAATCAGCTCCTGCTTCTATCCGGTCTTAGGATGTCTCTTGATTCTAGGGAATTCTCTTCAAGGCATCGGCCGAAAATTGACCCCTTTGATTTCGAGCTTTATCGAATTAACAGGAAAAATTCTCTTTGTTCTCTTGATTATTCCCCATACAGGCTATATTGGAGTCATTCTGTGCGAGCCCTTGATTTGGGTCCCTATGACTCTTCAACTATGGTTTACCTATCATAAAGCTAGTCATCAGCTTCTTGCATCATCAACCTCGACGATTCCATAACAAAAGAACTTCTGCTCATTTGCACAGAAGTTCTTTTTGTATTTTTATGATTAGAACAAACCGATAGCTGTTCCATCAGCGGCCACATCCATATTTAAAGCAGCTGGACGTTTTGGTAAACCAGGCATGGTCATCACATCCCCCGTCAAAGCGACAATAAAGCCTGCTCCCAATTTTGGAACCACTTCACGAATAGTGATTTCAAAGTTTTCAGGAGCTCCCAAGGCATTTGGATTATCAGAGAAGCTATATTGTGTTTTGGCCATACAGATTGGCAACTTATCCCATCCATTTTTCACGATTTGGGCAATTTGTGTCTTGGCTTTCTTCTCAAAATTCACCTTAGTACCGCGGTAAATCTCTGTAACAATCTTTTCAATTTTTTCTTCAACAGAAAGGTTGTTATCATACAAGCGTGTGTAGTTAGCTGGACTTGTTTCGATGGTATTAACCAAGGTTTCAGCAAGGTCAACTCCACCGTCCGCACCATTCGCCCATACACTCGCAAGCTCAACTGGAACATCAATTTCAGCACACAATTCTTTCAAAGCAGCAATTTCTGCTTCTGTATCTGTGATAAATTCATTGATAGCAACCACTGCAGGAATGCCAAACTTACGGATATTTTCAACGTGACGTTTCAAGTTGGCAAAACCAGCACGAACAGCCTCTACATTTTCTTCAGTCAAAGCATCCTTGATCACTCCACCGTTCATCTTAAGAGCACGGAGAGTCGCTACGATCACAACCGCATCTGGTGATGTAGGCAAGTTTGGAGTTTTAATATCAAGGAATTTTTCAGCGCCAAGGTCAGCCCCAAAACCTGCTTCTGTAATCGTATAGTCAGCTAAATGAAGAGCTGTCGTCGTTGCTAATACAGAGTTACATCCATGGGCGATATTGGCAAATGGACCACCGTGAACAAAGGCAGGTGTACCATAGATGGTTTGAACCAAGTTTGGCTTGATCGCATCTTTGAGGATCAAGGCAAGTGCCCCTTCCACTTCCAAATCACGGACATAGACCGGGCTACGATCATAACGGTAACCAATCACGATGTTGGCCAAACGACGTTTCAAATCTTCAATATCTGTCGCCAAGCAAAGGATGGCCATAATCTCAGAAGCAACGGTAATATCAAATCCGTCTTCACGCGGAATCCCATTTAAAGGACCGCCAAGACCGACAGAGACATGACGAAGAGCACGGTCATTCAAGTCCACTACCCGTTTCCAGATAATCCGACGTTGGTCAATACCTAGCTCATTTCCTTGATGCAAATGATTATCAATCAATGCTGAGAGAGCGTTATTAGCCGTTGTGATCGCATGCATATCCCCTGTGAAATGAAGGTTGATGTCTTCCATCGGTAGAACTTGGGCATAGCCACCACCAGCAGCACCACCTTTAATCCCCATAACTGGACCCAAAGAAGGTTCGCGAATGGCAATCATGGTTTTTTTACCGATTTTATTCAAAGCATCTGCTAGACCAATGGTAATGGTTGATTTCCCTTCTCCAGCTGGAGTTGGGTTGATCGCAGTGACTAAGATAAGTTTTCCTACTGGATTTTTCTCAACTTCACGAATCTTATCAAAGCTCAATTTCGCCTTGTATTTTCCATACAATTCAAGATCATCGTCTACCAAACCGATCTTCTTAACAACATCCACAATCGGTTGGAGTTCAATGCTTTGAGCAATTTCGATATCTGTTTTCATAAGGGACTCCTTTATATTTGATAGAACTATTATACCTAAAATTCGCGAAAATAACATGGTTTTTCCACCTTTTGAATCTAACGTTCGTTTTTTATGTGAATTTTATGGCTACACATAGCTAATCCTAATAGCTTCAGAACTTTACTTACGTATCTTTTTTGTGTAAAATAAGCATATGCATATTTTAATTACATCAGGCGGAACCAGCGAAGCCATTGATAGCGTTCGTTCGATCACCAATCATTCCACCGGGAGCCTAGGGAAAATTCTTGCAGAAATTGCTCTTGCAAAGGGACATCAGGTGACCTTGATCACAACGCCTACCGCGCTTAAACCCGATCCTCATCCACAGCTTCGACTTCTATTGATCCAGAATGTCGAAGAACTTCTCACACAAATGAAAACGGAAGTCCCTCATCATCAGGTTTTGATTCACGCTATGGCAGTCTCAGACTACACACCTGTTTACATGACAGGCCTTGAGGAAGTTGAGAAGGCTCAAGACCTTCATACCTTTATCCATCGCGAAAATCAGGAAGCTAAAATCTCTTCCAAAGAAGAATACCAAGTGCTCTTTCTAAAGAAAAATCCCAAGATTATCTCGCTCGTCAAAGAATGGAACCCTGCTATTCAACTGATCGGCTTTAAGCTATTAGTCGACGTTTCTTCTGAAGAGTTGATCCAGGTGGCGCGTGAAAGCCTCGTTAAAAATCATGCCAGCATGATCGTTGCCAATGATCTGACCAAGATTCAGAACGGTCAGCATCAAGCCTATCTAGTGACAGATGATCAGGTCCTAGAAGCTTCTACGAAAACAGAAATCGCAGAGGCTATCCTACGTTATATCAAATAAAAAGGAACATATGACACACATTACTTTAGCGGTTACCGGTAGTATTTCCGCCTATAAAGCTGCTGATATTACCAGCCAACTAACCAAATTGGGCTTTGAAGTGAAGGTCCTCATGACTCCTTCAGCCCAAAAATTTATCACCCCTTTAACCTTGCAAGTTCTTTCAAAGAATCAAGTAGGGCTTGATGTTATGATGGAAGACGATCCACAGCGGATCGAGCACATCGACATTGGGAAAGAAACTGACCTCTTTCTTGTAGCGCCGGCCAGTGCCAATACCATTGCTAAATTGGCTATGGGACTTGCAGATAATATGGTCACAAGCACAGCTCTAGCCTTGCCTCAAAGGACAAAAAAATTACTGGCCCCTGCTATGAATACAAAAATGCTAGAACATCCCGCTACCCAACGAAATCTAAAGCTCTTACAAGACTATGGTTACCAGATTATCCAACCTCGTGATGCTGTTCTTGCTTGTGGGGACAAAGGTGCTGGAGCTCTAGCGCCTGTAGAAACTATTGTAGAAACTGTTAAGGAGAATTGTTTATGAGAAAATCATCTTCTATTTCACGAATTGCCATCTTTTTTGCGGTGATGATCACCATTCACTTTGTGACATCTTTCATTCTGCAATTTGTTCCATCAGGAATTCAACCAACCTTGGTTCATATTCCTGTCGTGATCGCCTCTATCATATACGGTCCACGAATTGGAGCTATCTTAGGACTCCTCATGGGACTCTTTAGCCTCACTATGAATACCTTGGTTTTAACACCAGCCAGCTATCTCTTTAGTCCCTTTGTCCCTCACGGGAATCTCTACTCCCTTATCATTGCCATAGTCCCTCGGATTCTCATCGGGGTAACCCCTTACTTCGTCTATCGCTGGATTCGTAATCGTACTGGACTTGTGATCGCTGGAATTGTCGGCTCTATGACCAATACTGTTTTCGTTCTAAGTGGGATTTATTTCTTCTTTGGCAACAGTTTTGGAGGGGGGATTCAACATTTCCTTGGCTTGATTGTCTCTACTAACTCACTCATCGAAGTCATTGCGACAGTACTCATTACCAGTGCAGTCGTTCCATCTCTTGAAAAATTAAAATAACCTTTCAAGCCAAGACCAATTTATCTTGGCTTTTTTTGATGGTGAATTAGCTCTATTTTTTTGAAAAGATTTACAATTATCGCTAGAATTTTCTGAAAAAATTTGCTATAATGTAAGCGATTAAATTATAAGCAAAAAGGAGACGCTTGCATGACCTATCAAGAAAACTACCAAAAATGGCTCAACTTTGCTGAATTACCAGCTTACCTTCGTGATGAGTTGGTCGCAATGGATGAAAAAACAAAAGAAGATGCCTTCTATACCAACCTAGAATTCGGTACAGCTGGTATGCGTGGATTAATCGGTGCTGGTACCAACCGTATTAATATCTATGTTGTTCGCCAAGCAACTGAAGGGTTGGCCCAATTAATCGACTCAAAAGGTGAGGAAGCGAAGAAACGCGGTGTTGCGATCGCCTACGACAGCCGTCACTTCTCTCCTGAGTTTGCTTTTGAATCAGCTCAAGTTTTGGCTGCTCATGGCATCAAATCTTATGTATTTGAAAGCCTTCGTCCAACACCTGAATTGTCATTTGCTGTTCGTCATCTCCACACATTTGCTGGGATCATGGTAACAGCTAGCCACAACCCAGCTCCATTTAACGGATACAAAGTATACGGTGAAGACGGTGGACAAATGCCTCCAGCAGATGCTGATGCATTGACAGATTACATCCGTGCTATCGAAAATCCTTTCACTGTACAATTGGCTGACCTTGAAGAAAGCAAAGCTAACGGCTTGATTGAAGTTATCGGTGAAAACGTCGACGCTGAATACTTGAAAGAAGTGAAAGGCGTTAACATCAACCAAGACTTGATCAATGAATACGGGCGCGACATGAAGATTGTCTACACTCCACTTCATGGTACTGGTGAAATGTTGGCTCGTCGTGCTCTTGCCCAAGCTGGATTTGAAGCTGTTCAAGTTGTTGAAGCTCAAGCTGTTCCAGATGCTGACTTCTCAACTGTTAAATCTCCAAACCCTGAAAACCAAGCTGCCTTTGCTCTTGCTGAAGAACTTGGTCGCAAAGTAGACGCTGATGTATTGGTTGCAACTGACCCAGATGCTGACCGCCTTGGTGTTGAAATCCGCCAACCAGATGGTTCTTACCTCAACCTTTCTGGTAACCAAATCGGAGCGATCATTGCTAAATACATTCTTGAAGCTCACAAAACAGCTGGTACCCTTCCTGCAAATGCTGCTCTTTGTAAATCCATCGTATCAACTGAGTTGGTGACTAAGATTGCAGAAAGCTATGGCGCAACGATGTTTAACGTCTTGACTGGTTTCAAATTTATCGGTGAAAAAATTCATGAATTTGAAACACAACACAACCACACTTACATGCTTGGTTTCGAAGAAAGCTTCGGTTACCTGATCAAACCATTCGTACGTGACAAAGATGCTATCCAAGCCGTTCTTATCGTCGCTGAAATCGCAGCTTACTACCGCTCACGTGGTATGACTTTGGCAGATGGTATTGAAGAAATCTACAAACAATACGGCTACTTCGCAGAAAAAACCATCTCTGTTACCCTTTCAGGTGTGGACGGAGCTGCTGAAATCAAGAAAATCATGGATAAATTCCGTGGCAATGCTCCTAAACAATTTAACAAGACAGACATTGCTAAGACAGAAGACTTCTTGGAACAAACAGCTACTACTGCTGACGGCGTTGAAAAATTGACAACTCCTCCAAGCAACGTGCTTAAATACATCTTGGCTGATGATTCATGGTTTGCCGTTCGTCCTTCAGGTACAGAACCAAAAATCAAATTCTACATCGCTACAGTTGGTGAATCTGAAGCAGATGCTAAAGAAAAAATTGCGAATATCGAAGCAGAAATTAATGCATTTGTAGGCTAAAACACGAGGCTGGGACAAAAGTCCTAGCCTCTCAATTATTTTTTTGATTGTTGAGCAAGACGCAGTGGTTGAGTGGGCTCTACTACGCTGATTTCATCAGCTTTTACAGCCCTACTCAACTGTCCGGAGGTGGGACGACGAAATCGAATTCTAACGAATAACCGATTTCTGTCCCACTCTCTCTTTCTTTCGTAGCAAATACCAGCGATTTTATAGAAAATATGGCATACTAGACTTAGAAGAAAGCGAGGTAATCTCATGGAACAATTTTTAGAAGATATTAAAGATCTTGAAGTCACAACTGTCGCGCGTGCGCAAGAAGCGATCGATCAAAAAGAAACAGCAACCTTCTTTATCGGACGCAAGACTTGTCCTTACTGCCGGAAGTTCGCTGCTAAGTTGGCAACTGTCGTAGCTGAAACAAAAGCTCATATCTACTTCATCAATAGTGAAGAACCAAGTCAGCTAGACGCATTACAAGCCTTCCGCTCAACTTACGGCATCCCAACTGTCCCAGGATTTTTACATGTCGAAGCCGGTGAAGTCAGTGTTCGTTGCGACTCATCTATGTCTGAAGAAGAAATCAAAGCATTCGCTCATCTATAAAAAAATAGCTAGAGATCAGTCTCTAGCTATTTTTCATTTTCCGAAAAAGTCGTCCAAATCTTTTGCTGGGGTTTAGCAAAAGGATAGTCCGAAAATTCTTCTGGTGTTAACCAAACAGTCGATTCACTTGCTGGCTGTTCTCCTTCTTTTACCAGGCCGAATCGGATCTGAACCTGCCATTTGCGATGCGAAAAGACATGCTGGACGATAGGATACGATCTGTCTTGCCAATCAATGGCCAATTCATAGTCCTGTTCAAAGGAAAGAATTTCTGGGTTATCTCCTGCTTCTCCATTACCATCTAATAACGACAATTGTCCAAAGGGATCAGAAAGGCTATCCACTTCGATCAAAGGGAAATGCCAAAAACCAGACAAAAGCCCTTCTCGCTCATTTTTCTCCAGCAAGTAGCGCCCTTGACTATCCTTGATAATAAAGGCTGTTAGATAGACAGGTACCGGTTTCTTCTTAGGAGCCTTGATGGGATAACGATCCATGGTTCCATGTTGGTAGGCCGCGCTAAACTCCTTGACAGGACTTTCTTCTGGCCGTGGATTGACTGGGGACTCAATATCTGAGCCCAAATCCATCAAAGCCTGATTAAAATCACCAGGACGGTCTGGATCAATCAAGACTTCCATCATAGCTTGAAAAATCTTACGATTGGTTGGGATTCCGATATCGTAGTCGACCTCAAATAAACGAGCTAGAACCCGCATAACATTGCCATCCACTGCCGGCTCTGGCAAGCTAAAAGCAATACTGGCAATGGCACCAGCTGTATAAGGTCCAATCCCCTTGAGTTTTGATATTTCGTCATAACTTGATGGGAAAATACCCCCATGGTCCTCCATGATTTGCTGGGCTGCTTTCTGCATATTCCGTACGCGAGAATAATAGCCAAGACCTTCCCAAGCTTTTAAGAGCTTTTCCTCAGGTGCCTGAGCCAGATCCGCAATCGTCGGAAACCAATCTAAAAAACGCTCATAATAAGGAATCACCGTATCGACACGTGTCTGCTGGAGCATAATTTCTGAAATCCAAATTTTATAAGGATCCTGCGTCCTTCTCCAGGGGAGATCCCGTTTATTGGAATCATACCAGCCTAATAACTTTTCTCGGAAAGAGGCAATTTTTTCCTCCTCCCACATGATAATCCCGTAATCATTTAAATCTAACATATTCCTAGTATACCATAGAATGAGTTCAAGTTTAGAGATTCTGACTCTACCATAAAAAGGCCTAGGAAATTCCTAAGCCTTTCAATTATTCTTATTGTTCCACAGCCTGAGCTGCTGTAATCAAGGTCAATTTATAAACGTCATCTGCATTACATCCGCGAGAAAGGTCGTTAACTGGTTTGTTCAACCCTTGCAATACTGGACCTACCGCTGCAAAACCACCAAGACGTTCTGCCATCTTGTATCCAATGTTACCTGCTTCAATACCAGGGAAGATAAAGACATTGGCTTGACCTGCTACCTTGCTTCCTGGAGCCTTCAAGGCTGCAGTTGCAGGAACAAAGGCTGCGTCAAATTGCAATTCTCCGTCAATTTCAAGATCTGGACGAAGTTCATGGGCAAGCTTAGTCGCTTCGACAACCTTATCAACACTTTCACCGAAACCAGATCCTTTTGTTGAATAGCTCAACATAGCAATTTTTGGATCAATTCCAAACATCTTGGCTGTGATAGCTGAATTGATGGCAATTTCGGCTAATCCTTCAGCATCTGGATTGATGTTGATGGCACAGTCCCCAAACAAGTAGCGTTCAGATCCACGAACCATAAGGAAAGCCCCTGAAGTACGTTTTACATTTGGACGAGTTTTGATAATTTGCAAGGCCGGACGAACAGTTGCGGCTGTTGAGTGAATCGCACCAGAAACCATCCCATCAACAATTCCCATGTGTACCAACATGACACCAAAATAGTTAACATCGTCTTTCAAGACTTGACGCGCTTCTTCTGTCATTTTGCCCTTACGACGTTCTACCAAGGAAGCTACCATTTCTTCAAAACCTGGATAAGAATGAGGATCGATGACTTCATATCCATCCAAAACCCCTTCGATTTCAAGATAAATCCGAATTTTTTCCGGATTACCAAGCAAGACAGGGGTTACTTCTGTCTCGTTCACAATACGTTTTGTTGCTTGGAGAATACGAGGTTCTTCACCTTCTGGTAATACAATACGTGCATTCTTACCAACGAGGTTGGCTTTGAGATTTTCGAAAACTTCCATGAGTTTTACTCCTTTTAATAATTAATAACTTGTTTGAAGCTGTGTTAATACAGCTTGGAAATCTGGAGGTAGTGGACTTTCTATGACCAATTCTTCCTCTAGAAATGGATGATAATAGGATAGACGATGACAATGAAGGGCTTGGCGCTCAATGCCGTCTTCTAAACTGCCGCCATAGAGATCATCTCCCAAGAGCGGAAAACCAATATGGGAAAAATGAACGCGGATCTGATGGGTTCGACCTGTGTGTAACTGAATATCCACAAGGTGGATATCACCAAAAGATTGAACAACTTGGTAGCTTGTATGAGCATACTTGCCACCTTTAGCTACCTTTCGGGTGATAATTGAATCTTCATCACGCGCAATCGGAGCAATAATCTCTCCGACAGGATCAAGCTTCCCAGATCCCTTGACCAAGGCATAATAGCGTTTCTGAATCGTTTTAGACTGCAATTGCTTATCCAAGCGGGCATGGGCATAGCCATGTTTGGCAAAGAGCATGACGCCACTTGTATCCTTGTCCAAGCGAGTGACAATGTGGACCTGCTGGTTCTCATAGCCCTGTTTCACATAATAGCCTTTTACAAAATTGGCTAAGGTATTGGAATGAATCGCACTTGGAATAGAAGCAATCCCAAAGGGTTTGTTTAAGATCAAAAAATGATCATCTTCAAACAAAATATCCAAAGATCGATCCATGGGTTTCAGAGTTTCGAACCCTTCTTCTGCTGGAATATCAATGACCAAGCGATCCCCAATATCCAATAAATAAATTGCATTCTCCGAACGTCCATTGACAAGGATCTGGCCACCACGAAACTTAATCTTTGCTAAGAGACCCTTAGAAACCTCATGCTTTTTCAGGAAGGTCTTGACCTTGACATGCTCATCGACAATGAATTCAAATCTCATTCTCTATCATCTCCGATAAAGGCATCCTTGACCCGATTCCAGAAACTGGTATGACTGGAGCTGGCCACAAAATTAATCTTATGGTTGTCAATCTGGTATTCTACCTTTGCAATATTGCGGTAAGAATAGGTTGAATTATCAACAGAGATAATGTGGAAGCCAGGTCTTGTCGGTGTAATCTCGATCTTATCCTTTTTAGGGACAATGACAGAGGAACCCAAGGTACGATAAACACGGTTGTTGAGACTGGCGATCTCAGCGATCTGTAGCGCCTCAATAGTTGGGTGAAGGACTGCTCCTCCCAAGGATTTGTTGTAAGCCGTACTTCCTGTAGGAGTCGAAACGGTAATCCCGTCTCCTCTGAAGCGCTCAAAATCCACTCCATTAATCGTGAGATCGGCAACCATGGTCCGGTCGCTTCTCTTAATCGTCGCTTCGTTCAAAGCCCTCATGGTACGGGTTTCCCCATTGTCGAAAGTGATCTTGACATTCAAAATAGGGTAAGAAACCTTGGCACCTGTATCATATTTTAAATTCTCAACCAACTTATCGATTTCACTGTCTAAGTAATCCGTATAAAATCCTAAGTGTCCAGTATGGACGCCGATAAAACGCACGCGATCCAACTGCTGTTCATACTTGTGAAAGGCCGATAGCAACATCCCATCACCACCAATTGAAATCACAATATCCGGATGCTTCTCCGTCAAAATAAAATTATTTTTTCGAAGCTTGTAGCGCAACTGCTGAAAAACCTCTTCACTTTGACGCTTGCGATTGCGAATAATGGATACTTTTTTACCTGTAGTCTTCATCTGTGTCATCACTATTTCCAACGCCATCATTTAACTTACGATGAAGTGGATCAAACAGGGCTTGAGCCTCCTGAATCGCATCCCGAATTGCCCCCATCTCTTCATCCAAGAGATAGGCCAGGTTTGCTGTCGTCTCTAAGCGTTTTTTGATCTCGTCTGGAAAGTCTCCTTTATATTTATAATTAAGCGAGTGTTCAATGGTTGCCCAAAAATTCATGGACAAGGTCCGAATTTGAATCTCTGCTAAGATCGTTTCATTTCCATCAATGGTATCGACCGGGTACTCGACAACGACGTGGTAACTCCGGTAGCCACTTGATTTCTTGTGGCGGATGTAGTCTCGCTCTTGGACCACGCGCATATCCTGCCGTTGTCTCAGAACCTCTAGGATCTCATCCACATCGTCCACAAACTGAACCATGATGCGAAGACCAGCAATATCTTGCATATCCTGAGCCAGATTTTCTTCAGAAATATTTCTTCGTATCATCTTTTCACGAATACTCTCAATCGGTTTGACCCGTCCTGTAACAAACTCAATTGGAGAATGCTTTTGTTGCTTACGATATTGCTTACGAATCCCACGCAGTTTGATTTTTAATTCCCCAACTGCTTGGATATACGGATCTAAGAAGTTTTCCCAATCAATTGCCATCCTACCACCTTGTAATCTGAACCATTTTTGTATACAATAAACACATCTCTTATTATATCATGAATCGCTTTTGAAAAAAAGCAAAGGACCACAAAATGAACCATTTAGAAATTGAATACAAAACCATGCTAGACAAGGAGGAATACCAATCCCTCCTTCCACTTTTTGCTGATACAGAATTGGTTGTCCAAACCAATCACTATATCGATACACCTGACCAGCTCATCCGTAAGGAAAAAATGGCCTTGCGGGTGCGTACTTTCACAGATCAGGCTGAATTGACTCTCAAGGTCCCTGAAGCAGTTGGCCATTTCGAGTACAATCAAGACCTCAGCCAAGACGAAACCCAGGCGATCCTTCAACACCAACAGTTTCCTGATGGGGAAATCAAAAACCTCTTGATGTTAAAAGGAATCCCTGTTGAACAACTGGCTGTTTGGGGGAGCCTTACAACAGAACGATTCGAAAAAGAAACAGCTGAAGGCATAGTGGCACTAGACCACAATCTCTATCTAGATACTGAAGATTATGAGTTGGAAATCGAGGTCGAAACTGCTGAGCAGGAAGATAATTTCCATCAGTTCATGACAGACCATGGGATCGTCTACAAAGCAGCAAAAAATAAAATCGCCAGATTAGCGGAAAGATTGTAAAATAGCTGAAATTATCGCAAATTTTTGCTAAAATAGTGCTAAGATCAAAAATCTAAATGAGGTTGGAATCACATGTCAGATAAAAAAAATATGAAGCTCTTCTCTCTCAATTCAAATCCAGAGATTGCGCAAAAAATCGCGGATCACGCTGGGGTTCCACTTGGGAAAATTTCATCCCGTCAATTCTCAGATGGTGAAATCCAAGTCAATATTGAGGAAAGTGTTCGTGGATATGATATTTATATCATTCAATCAACCAGTTTCCCTGTCAACAATCACTTGATGGAACTGTTAATTATGGTGGATGCTTGCCAACGGGCCAGCGCAAATACTGTCAATGTGGTCATGCCTTACTTCGGTTATGCCCGCCAAGACCGTACAGCTGCTCCTCGTGAACCAATTACTGCTAAGCTCGTCGCAAACATGTTGGTCAAAGCTGGGGTGGATCGCGTCGTCACACTGGATCTCCATGCAGTGCAAGTTCAAGGTTTCTTCGATATTGCCGTAGATAACCTCTTTACCATTCCACTTTTTGCAGAACACTACATTAATAAAGGTCTAACAGGGCCTGATGTCGTAGTCGTCAGTCCTAAAAACTCTGGTGTCAAACGGGCTCGTAGTTTAGCTGAATATCTTGATGCACCGATTGCGATCATTGATTACGAGCAAGATGATGCGAACCGTGATTATGGCTATATTATCGGGGATGTCAAAGATAAGAAAGCGATCTTGATTGACGATATCCTCAATACTGGTAAGACATTCTCAGAAGCTGCGAAAATCGTCGAACGCGAAGGAGCTACTGAAATTTATGCTGTTTCAAGCCATGGCTTATTTGTGAAAGGAGCTGTCGAGTTATTAGACCAAGCTCCGATCAAAGAAATCTTAGTAACCGATTCTGTTGCTCCAAATGGGCCAACACCAAAAAATATTAACTATCTGACAGCTAGCGAACTGATCGCTGAAGCTATTGTTCGCATTCAAGAAAGAAAACCTGTTAGTCCTCTATTTGCCTACCACAAGAAATAAGGTCTTAATGTGATATATTTTGATAATGCCGCAACAACTCCCCTTCTACCTGAAGTCATTGATAAAATGTCTGAAACCATGAAGACCACTTTTGGAAATCCATCGAGCCTCCATGCTCATGGACGGATGGCTAGTAAACTTCTCCGAGAATCTCGCGAGCAAATTGCTCAGTCTCTCCATACTATTCCAAATCGTATTTTCTTCACTTCAGGTGGATCAGAAAGTAATAATACCGTTATAAAAGGCTACTGCTTGAAACACCAAACAGATGGCAAACACATCATTACTACCGCTTTGGAACACCATGCGGTTCTAGAACCCATCGAATATCTTGTAGAACGTTTCGGATTTGAAGTTACGATCGTCCAACCAAGAGATGGACGCATTCAGTCTAGTGATATCAAGGCTGCACTTAGACCGGATACTATTCTTGTCTCTACCATGTTTGCCAATAATGAGACAGGCGATCTGTTACCGATTAAAGAAATCGGAGAACTCTTAAAAGATCATCCAGCTGCCTTTCACGTTGATGCTGTCCAAGCAATTGGAAAGGTCCCTGTCTATCCCGAAGAGTTGGGAATTGATTTTCTCAGTGCTTCTGCCCACAAATTCCATGGCCCTAAGGGAGTCGGCTTCCTTTATGCGGCCGTCAAAGATTTTGATAATCTCTTACATGGTGGGGATCAGGAAAGTAAGATGAGAGCCAGCACGGAAAATCTCATTTCAATTGTCGGGATGGCAACCGCGCTTCAGCAAGCTACACTTCATCAAGAAGAAAATTTCAACCAGGTTCAAAAACTCGGCCAAGAACTAGTCAATGGTTTAGCAGCCTACGACTACTACGTAAATGCGAATGATGATCATCTTCCATTTGTTTGGAACCTTGGCTTTCCGGGTGTCCAAAATGATGTATTATTGATGCGACTCGATCTTGCTGGAATTTCTGTCTCTACAGGTTCTGCTTGTACCGCAGGTACCATTCAACCCAGCCATGTCCTTGAGGCGCTCTATGGAAAAGATAGCTCACGCCTAAAAGAATCCCTTCGAATTAGTTTTTCAGAACTCAATACCATAGAGGAGGTTCAAGACTTCCTCACAAAACTTAAAGAAATTTTATCATAGGAGAACAATATGACTTTTGAAACTAGTATCACATTGAAAGACTGCAAATATACCTATAGTCTTCACCCAAATATTAAAAAATATACCTTACGTGACAATACATTTGCTGTTACAAAAGTTGGAAATTACGAGTTGAATCGTTTGCTCGAAGCTGTTCCAAATAGCGGTGAAGGTTTCCTGCTTAAAATTATCTTCAACAAAGACCTCACTGGTTTTAAAATCAATATTACAGATAAGTCAGGTCTTCGCCTGGTTAATATCTTTAAAAATCCAGAAAATGACATTATCCAACAAAAATTCTATTTCTTAATGGATAGTCTCGTTGAAAGAGAAATTTTCAACAAAACAGAGGTTTAATATGGTAACCCTAACTTATATCGACGCGTACCAAGTAGAACGAACGACTACTTATCCCGACCTTGCAGCCTGCATCTTAGCTTTTTCAGGCTGTGTAACCTTACCTGACTCTTACTCAATCGTTTCCATTGAATACAAGGGTGAAAAGCTCCCCTATACGGGGCGTGTCGATGGACTCTATGCTTTTTTGAAAAAATTAGAACAAGCTAAAAACTAAGCTGATGATGATGGAACTCTCCCATCACCATCAGCTTTTTAGTTAGACAAATATATTTTTGAAAAATCGGTCTACATAGTTGATTTTTTCACAATCTTCCTATACAATAAGAGGGAAAGGTTGTGATATTGTGAAACATGATAAAAATACTCCAATTCCACGCGCAACAGCAAAACGCTTATCGCTCTACTACCGCATTTTTAAACGCTTTAACTCTGAAAAAATAGAGCGCGTCAATTCCAAGCAAATTGCGGATGCAATTGGGATTGACTCTGCTACCGTTCGCCGAGATTTTTCTTATTTTGGTGAATTAGGAAGACGGGGATTTGGTTATGACGTAAAAAAACTGATGAACTTCTTTGCGGATCTCTTAAATGATAATGCCATTACCAATGTCGCTATTGTGGGGATCGGAAATATGGGAAGTGCGCTTCTCAACTATCGCTTCCATGAACGCAATAAGATGAAAATTGTCATGGCGTTTGATCTTGACGATCATGAACTGATCAATACCAAAAGTAAGGACGGAATTCCCATTTACGGTATTTCCTCTATTAAAGAAAAGCTCAAACAAGAAGGCATTCAAACAGCCATCCTAACTGTTCCAAGCGTCAAGGCTCAAGAAGTGGCTAGCCTTTTGGTAGACGCTGGGGTCAAAGGGATTCTCAGCTTCTCACCAGTGCATCTGACAGTTCCTAAAGATGTCGTCGTCCAATATGTCGACCTCACCAGTGAATTGCAAACACTCCTTTATTTCATGCGAAAAAACGAAGAATAAAGACTTATACTTTAACAACAAAAAGGTTGGAACCAGAGGATTCCAACCTTTTTTAAACTAAATAATCTGTTTCTTCTCGATAACTATAGTAATTTTCTTCAGATACAATCAAGTGATCCAATAGGGTTAAACCCATCACTTCACAGGCCTCTAAGACTCGATGCGTTACTTCATCATCGTTTTTACTGGGAAATACGGCACCAGATGGATGATTGTGAGCCAAGATGATGGACGTCGCCATGTGTTTTAGTGCATAATGTAGGATTTCACGTGGCTCCGCAATACTTCGATTCACTGTTCCAATAAAAATGGTCTGTTGATGAATAATTTCATTCTGCGTATTCAAATAAAGGGCAACCAGGTGCTCCTGTTTCTTATGGCCGATTTCCTGTTGAATTTTATGGGCCAATTTCTGACTACTCATGATTTGTTCAGAACTCATCAATTCGTCTTTATGAATCCTTCGTCCAAACTCAATCACAGCTTGAAGTTCGATGGCCTTCACCCGGCCAATACCAGAGATTTCCTGTAGCTCCTCTAGGGTTAATTGACTTAACTCCTTTAAACTATTAACCGAACTCAAAAGACCTTGTGCAATCTCATAAACGCTTTTTTGCTTATTGCCTGTTCGCAAGAGAATGGATAACAATTCCTGATGACTCAGCTTATCCACCCCTTCAGAAACCAAACGTTCCCTAGGAAGCAAAGACGGTTCAATAAATGATATGTCGTACATAATTTCCTCCTCACTTATTAATTCGTAATAAATAGAGAAAACGACGACCTTTCATTATTTGCAGGCAATTTCTTGCTTCAAATCATCTAACACTAATACTTCATCTTTATTAAAGCGGATCTGATAACCTGTTTGAACTTGTTCAAGCTCCTTTAAAAACTGTTGAATTTCACAGCGAATCAGGTACTCCTGACTCTGAGGAATGGCCTCTAAAGCTTGGTAAACCTGTTCTACTTCGTAGATTCCTTTCGTAATTAATCCATTTCGTGGAAAATCATTTACTAAGAGATTATAGAAATGATGCAAGAGATGATAAATTCGCTCTTTTGTCACTATCCTACCTCCTTATCATACTCTTTCTCCTCTATTATATACTGAATTTCCCTCAATATTATGACAAGTTCCTTACATAATATTACCAATCTCTTACAATTTTACAAGAATTTCTCCTAGTTTCCTACATAGAAAAAGCCCAGACATTTCTGTCTCGGACTTTATTTTCTTAAAGTTGCATTTGATTATAAGACTTGCTGAATGAATCCAGGATGTCTTTTGGAGCCTTGTCATAGTCAACAGAGGTTTCCAAATTCCCTTTTACAATCGTACGGTAAGTCGCTGCAGCATCCTCACAGGTCACCAAAGTGATCTCATTAACGCCTTCACGATCTTGAATAACATCTACACGGTCTGGAGTCACTGTCTCAACTGACGAGATGACATAAGTATAGACTTTCTCTTTGTCCGTGATGTAGATCTTCATACCAGCCTTGGCTTTCTCTAATGGTGAAAACAACATGGCATTTGCACCAGTTAAGCCAAATACATGGTGACTGGCGAGAGAATAATTGCCTTGCCCCATAACTTGGTTTTCCTTCATGGTCCCTGCCCCATAGTAGAGGGCTACGTTTTCTAGTCCCTTAAAAATCGGAAGATTCATGTTCAATTCAGGAATCGAAATTCCCCCAATCACAGGAAGTTTCTGAGCCTTCCATTGGGCATTGATCACAGCTTCCGTCGAGAGTGACTTAACATGTTGGAAATCAAAGCTCGTTTTCACTTTTTTATTCTTATCAATGGTGTTTTTATCGACCTTGCTAACCTGGTATTGGTTGGTATGCCAAACCATAATCATATTTCGGATCGGAGCATTGAAAATTAAGAGAAGCGAGAGAATAATCAAAAGTGTTGCAACGATGTTGATAAGAGTATTGCGTAAACTCTTTTTCTTTTTTCTTCTGCGTGACATACTGTCCCCTTATCTATTCGTTTTCTTCCACTACTTCTTCATCTTTATCATCAGGCTGGACTGTTGTAAAGGTCACAATTTTCGCATCCTGATCCAGTCTCATAACTTTCACACCCTGAGTTGAACGACCCGTTTGAGAGATATTCCCAACATTTGTGCGAATCATGACTCCTGTATCGGTAATAATCATCAGATCTTCATCCCCTTTAACAGTTAAAAGACCAGCTAACGGACCATTTTTCTCTGTAATATTGGCTGTCTTGATTCCTTTACCACCACGGCCTTTGGTTGGGTATTCGCTAGCCATTGTACGCTTACCATACCCTTTTTCAGTGATGATCAATACTTCATCTTGATCCGTAACGACACTAGCTCCAACAACCTTGTCTCCTTCACGGAGATTCACACCACGTACACCTGTGGCAGAACGTCCCATATTTCGGACTACAGCCTCATTAAAGCGGACAGAATAACCATACTTGGTACCGATAATAACATCAGTGTTGCCATCTGTAAGGAAGACATTGATTAATTCATCCTCATCGCGCAGATTCAGCGCTTTCAGACCGTTCTGACGAATATTTGAAAATTCAGCTACATTGGTCCGCTTGACCAAACCTTTTCGCGTCGTAAAGAAGAGGTAGGCTTCGTCCCTGCGGTCTTGCTCCACATTAATAATGGTTTGAATCGATTCACCTTCGTCCAATTTTAAGAGATTGACGATTGGTAATCCTTTAGCTGTCCGACCATATTCTGGAATCTCATAACCTTTCAGACGATAGACACGTCCCTTATTGGTAAAGAAGAGCAAATGATCATGGGTGCTCGTAGATACCAGTTCCCGAACAAAGTCATCATCTTTGACACCAGTTCCTTGAACCCCTCGTCCACCACGTTTTTGAGCCGTAAATTCCGCTTGGTCCAGACGTTTGATGTAGCCTTTATTCGAAAGGGTGATCAAGACATCTGTTTCTTCAATCAAGTCCTCATCTTCAAGAGAAAGGACTTCTCCGATCATCAACTCAGTTCGGCGAGCATCACCAAACTTGCGTTTGACTTCTTCCAATTCTTCTTTGATGATGGTAGCCACACGTTCTGGTTTAGACAAAATGTCAACCAAATCAGCAATCAGGGCAACCAAATCATCATATTCACTTTGGATCTTGTCTCGTTCCAAACCGGTCAAACGACGAAGACGCATGTCCAAAATGGCTTGACTTTGACGTTCAGAAAGTTTGAACTTCGCCATCAATTCAGCCTGTGCTTCAGCGTCTGTCCGGCTATTGCGGATAATCCGGATCACTTCATCTATGTGATCCAAGGCAATCAGCAAACCTTCTAAAATATGGGCACGTGCTTCCGCTTTTTCTTTATCAAAGATGGTCCGTCGAGTCACCACTTCTTTCTGGTGCTCAATATAAGCCCCTAAAATTTGGCGAAGAGAAAGAATCTTTGGAACACCATTTTGGATCGCCAACATATTGAATCCAAAATTGGTTTGCATTTGAGTCATCTTAAAGAGATTGTTCAAAATAACGTTAGCCGAAGCATCTCGGCGGACCTCAATCACAAAACGAACCCCTTCACGGTTTGATTCATCCCGTACAGCTGTAATCCCTTCGATCCGTTTTTCTTGCACCAAGCGAACGATGTGCTCGTGAACCTTGGTTTTATTGACCATATAAGGGAACTCAGTAACAACAATCCGTTCACGGCCACTCTTGGTTACTTCAATCTCTGTACGAGAACGAAGAACGATTGAGCCTTTTCCGGTTTCATAGGCTTTGTGGATACCTGATTTCCCCATGACCAAAGCACCTGTCGGAAAATCTGGACCAGGAAGAACTTCCATGAGTTCACGGGTCGTTACCTCAGGATTATCCATCATCAACTTCACTGCGTCAATGGTTTCTCCCAAATTGTGTGGAGGAATATTGGTTGCCATCCCAACGGCAATCCCTGTAGCACCATTAACGAGAAGGTTAGGGAAACGTGCAGGGAGGACCAAAGGTTCGCGCTCGCTGGCATCGTAGTTATCAGCGAAATCAACTGTATTTTTGTTGATATCCCGCAACATTTCAAGAGCGATCTTACTCATACGAGCTTCTGTATACCGTTGTGCAGCGGCACCATCACCGTCCATAGAACCAAAGTTTCCATGACCGTCTACTAACATGTAGCGATAACTCCACCATTGCGCCATCCGAACCATGGCTTCATAAATAGAGGAATCCCCGTGTGGGTGGTATTTACCCATAACATCCCCTGTGATACGGGCTGATTTCTTATGTGGTTTATCTGGTGTAACACCTAATTCATTCATTCCGTACAAAATACGACGGTGAACAGGTTTCAAACCATCCCGAACATCAGGGAGGGCACGAGCAACGATAACACTCATGGCATAATCGATAAAACTCGTCTTCATTTCTGATGTTAAATTCACATCAATTAGATTCTTATCCTGCATTCAAAAAATGCCTCTCTTTACTTAATTCACCATACTATTATAACACATTTTAGCCTATTTTTCTTCTAAGGAGTACAAATGTAAAAACGTTTACATCAAGGATTCATACTGTATCAGATGACAAAGACTTTCAAAAGTGGTAGAATGAAGACGTATGAGAATCTATCTCAAAAAAATATGAAGGAGACGTTTAGACTCATGAATTTGACTAAACAACACAAAAAAGTTATCCTTGTCGGTGACGGTGCCGTAGGTTCATCTTATGCATTTGCACTTGTCAACCAAGGAATTGCACAAGAGCTTGGAATTATCGAAATTCCTCAATTGCACGAAAAAGCTGTTGGAGATGCGCTTGACCTTAGCCACGCCCTTGCCTTCACTTCACCTAAGAAGATCTATGCGGCTGAGTACGCTGACTGTGCAGACGCTGAGCTTGTTGTAATTACTGCAGGTGCTCCTCAAAAACCAGGTGAAACACGCCTTGACCTTGTTGGTAAAAACCTTGCGATCAACAAATCAATCGTTACAGAAGTTGTGAAATCTGGATTTAACGGTATCTTCCTTGTAGCTGCTAACCCAGTTGACGTATTGACATACTCTACATGGAAATTCTCTGGATTCCCTAAAGAACGTGTTATCGGATCAGGTACTTCTCTTGACTCAGCTCGTTTCCGTCAAGCTTTGGCTGAAAAATTGGATGTGGACGCTCGTTCAGTACACGCCTACATCATGGGTGAACACGGTGACTCAGAATTCGCAGTATGGTCACACGCTAACATCGCTGGGGTAAACCTTGAAGAATTCCTTAAAGACACTCAAAACGTTCAAGAAACTGAATTGATTGAATTGTTTGAAGGCGTTCGTGACGCTGCTTACACTATCATCAACAAAAAAGGTGCTACATACTACGGTATCGCTGTTGCCCTTGCTCGTATCACTAAAGCAATCCTTGATGACGAAAATGCAGTACTTCCACTTTCTGTATTCCAAGAAGGTCAATATGGTGTTAGCAACGTCTTTATCGGTCAACCTGCCATCGTAGGTGCACACGGTATTGTTCGTCCAGTGAACATCCCATTGAACGATGCGGAACAACAAAAAATGAAAGCTTCTGCTGATGAATTGAAAGCAATTATTGATGAAGCATGGAAGAATCCAGAATTCCAAGCAGCTTCTAAAAACTAAGCAAATAATCAAACACCATGTCTAGGACATGGTGTTTTTTTATCTTATGAACATTAAAAAGGAGACCCGAAGGCCTACTCCAACTTTTAAAAATGCTTCTTGGCCTTGAAACAAAAAAGAGAGCCTCTCAGCTCTCCTACCGTCATCCACCCTGAGGGAATCGAACCCCCATCTCAAGAACCGGAATCTTACGTGATATCCATTACACTAAGGGTGGCAACTATGATAGTATATCAAAAAAACAATCATTTTACAAGTAAAAAAAGCTTACCAAAAGGTAAGCTTTAAAAATATTACAATTCGATATCGCCAAACAAGTCAGCCATTGAGAATCCAGTTTGAGTTTCTGGAAGTTCAAAGTCACGTTTTTCTTGTTTTGGACGACGTGGACGTTGTTGACGTTTTTCTTGTTTTTCGCCTTCTTCTTGAGCTGGACGTTCTTCAAGTGCTTTGATAGAAAGTGATACACGTTCATCAGCAGCATTTACTTCAAGAACTTTAACAGTTACTTCTTGTCCAACTTTAAGAACATCTTTTGGATTTTCAACACGTTTGTGTGAAATTTGTGAGATGTGAACAAGTCCATCGATACCTGGCAATACTTCAACGAATGCACCAAAGTCAGTCAAACGTTTAACTGTACCTTCGATGACATCACCAGCAGCCAATTTTTGTTCAACGCCATCCCATGGTCCAGGTGTTGTAGCTTTCAATGAAAGTGATACACGCCCTTCTTCTTCGTTCAAGTCAAGAACTTTCACTTCGATTTCTTCACCAACAGTTACAACTGATTTAGGTGAAACGTTGCGTTCGTGTGACAATTCAGTCAAGTGAACCAATCCATCAACACCACCAAGGTCGATGAAAGCACCGAAGCTAGTGATACGAGCAACTTTACCAGTTACAACATCACCAACGTTCAATTTACCAAATACTTCAGCGCGTGCTGCAGCTGATGCAGCTTCAACAACTTCACGACGAGAAAGGATGAAGCGGTTTTCTTTTGCGTCAACTTCTTTGATTTTAGCATCAAATTCTTGACCTACGAAACGTTCAGTGTTACGTACAAAACGAGTATCAAGCATTGAAGCTGGAATAAATCCACGAAGTCCTTCAAATTCTACTGAAAGTCCGCCCTTAACAGCGCGAGTTCCTTTAACAGTAACAACTTCTTCTTCACGTCCGACCAATTTGTCCCATGCTTTGCGAGCTTCCAAACGTTTTTTAGATACAAGGTAAGTTACTGTATCAGTATCTTTACCAACTACTTGACGAAGAACAAGCAATTCAAGTGTTTCACCTGGTTTTACCAAGTCATTGATGTCAGCATCACGATCGTTTGTCAATTCGCGAAGAGTCAAAACACCTTCGACACCAGTTCCAGAGATTGCAACGTTAGCTTGGTTCGCGTCAACTGTCAATACTTCAGCAGTAACAACGTCACCTGGTTCAACTTGGCTAACACTGTTTAGCAAATCTTCAAATTCATTCATCTAAAAAATCCTCCAACAATCAAGTTTTCTAAAACTTGACATACTTATAATTATTTTTCCTAAGCAAGCACTCGCAACGAAATCAAAATGATCTACAACGACTTCTTCATATAAAGAAATAAAATACCTGAGTAGATATTTTACCACCTTATCTGATATTACCTAGAACTGGGGTAGCTGGATTCGAACCAACGCATGAGGGAGTCAAAGTCCCTTGCCTTACCGCTTGGCTATACCCCAAAAAGAGCGCTGACATTAGTCACTTTATCATCGTCACAATGAACGCTAATGGAGAGAGAGGGATTCGAACCCCCGAACCCGAAGGAGCGGATTTACAGTCCGCCGCGTTTAGCCTCTTCGCTATCTCTCCATATAAATCAACAGGATCTATTATACCATTGATTTATTTTGATTGCAAGCCCTTATTTATTCAAATTATAATTTTCTATTAAAATTTCAACGGCTTTTTCAAGTTTTTTGTAAAGAGAATCCACATTTCCATTTTTGATAATGGCAAACTGACCTGCCATGTCTGCAATTTCCCCAATCGTTTTCTTTCCAATGGACAAAGTGAAACCATCAAAAGTGTCTTTCCCGACGGTTACTTTACTATCAACGATTTGAATCTTAATTTTCTTATCTTTTTTACTCATTTCAACCCTCTTTTCACTTTTTCTATTTTACAAAAATTCTCTTGATGACGCAAGAGAAAAGGGAGTGGGCAGAAAGAATTTAGTTAGAAATTCCTTCTTTATCCCACCCCCGCAAGAGTCATTCGTCACTCTTTTATTCCTAAAAGCGAATGAAGAGAAACATTAACGACTGCGTTCTTTCGTTAAGACTCGTTCTCATTGAAGTCTGGACACTTTTGTCTCAGACGCTTTCGGTTTAATCGACTTTGACAATCCATCCTTCTGGCGCTTCGACATCACCAAATTGGATACCGGTCAACTCGTCATAAAGTTTACGTGTGACAGGACCTACTTCTGTTTCAGAATAGAAGACATGGAAGTCATCCCCGTGTTGAACGCCTCCGATCGGAGAGATGACAGCTGCGGTACCACAAGCTCCTGCTTCTACGAAGCGATCCAAATCATTGATAAAGACATCCCCTTCAATTGGTGTCATACCAAGACGGTGTTCTGCCAAGTAAAGCAAAGAGTACTTGGTGATCGATGGCAAAATAGACGGACTCAATGGCGTCACAAATTCGTTACTAGCAGTGATACCAAAGAAGTTTGCAGAACCTACTTCTTCAATCTTGGTGTGCGTCGCTGGATCAAGGTAAATCACGTCAGAGAAGTTACGATCATGCGCAATCTTACCTGGCAACATACTAGCTGCATAGTTCCCACCAACTTTTGCAGCCCCTGTACCATGTGGTGCAGCACGGTCATACTCATCTTGAATCAAGAAGTTCGTTGGGACCAAACCACCTTTAAAATAGTTACCGACAGGCATGGCAAAGATGGTAAAGATATACTCATCTGCTGGATGCACACCAATAATATCACCAACCCCAATCAAAAGTGGACGAAGGTAAAGGGTAGCTCCTGTACCATATGGTGGAACATACTCTTCATTGGCTTTTACCACTGCCTTACAAGCATCTACAAACATGTCAACAGGTACTTGAGGCATCAGCAACCGATCTGCTGTGCGTTGCAAACGTTTGGCATTTTGATCTGGACGGAACAATTGGATACTTCCATCTTTTGTACGGTAGGCTTTCAACCCTTCAAAGGCTTGCTGACCGTAATGCAAACTTGGAGAAGATTCGGACAAATGCAAGGTCGCATCTTCTGTCAATTCCCCTTTTTCCCAAGCTCCATTGCGATAATGTGCCAAATAGCGATAGGGTAATTTCATATATGAAAAGCCAAGGTTTTCCCAATCAAGTGATACTGTCATGATAGTGCTCCTTTTAATTCTTTCTATTCCTTGTCGATCTGATGCAGGTCGATTCAGTTTCTCAATCTATGTACACTATTGTACACCATTTCATGAGAATTTCAAGCGAAATTTTCAATTTTCAGAAAATTTATTTTCAAAGAAAGTCAGTCCTAGAATGGACCGACGCTTTCTTTTATTTGATAGTAGCTGAAAAAACTTCTTGATCCGAAATGGTATCGTTGACAAAGGATCCATTGCTTGTTCTTTCAGAAATGCTTAATTGTGTCAAATCAACTTCTGTCACCTGACCTGTTGTAGAAGTGATCTGAATAATTTGATCTTGCTCTGCCACTTCTTCTTGGCTCGTAAAGAGATCAAAATCTCCCTGGTCAGTGAAGACTGGACCTGCCTTGAAGACACGGTGTGGTTTATTTTTCAGCTCACGCAAGACCTGTAGTCCCCGTTTAGCCCGACTGGTCACAGGAATATCGTCTTGTAACATCCGTTTGAGACTGCCTCGTTGAGTCAAAATGTACATGCTTGGAGTTGTCGACTTAAAGGCGGCAGCGACTTGATCTCCGTCTTTGAGGTTAATGGCTTTGACCCCTGCTGCTTTGGCTCCTACGACAGGGACCTCTTCAATATTGAAGCGCAACCCATACCCATTTTTAGTAATGATCATGATATCTTCAAGGACAACTGGCGCAACTGCTACGATACGGTCGTCTTGGTCTTTTAGCTTAGCGTACTTAGTCGATTTAGAACGATAGGTCCGCCATGGGCTCAATTCCTTGCGTTCAAAACGCTTGATTTGTCCTTGTTGAGTTGCTGCAAAATAAGTCACTCCTTCAAACTGATCCACAATCTCCGCAAAGAGAATTTCTTCCTCTTGCTCGAAATTGGTCAAGGTCTGACTGAGGTGTTCTCCGATATCCTTCCACTTGGTATCTGTCAATTCGTGAATTGGTCGATAAATGGCATTCCCCAAGTTGGTAAAGAGTAAGAGATGCTGAGTGGTCTTAGCAGGCTCTACGAAAATCAACTCGTCATCGTCTCGCTTACCGACTTCTTCCAATGTTGAGGCATTGAAAGAACGAGGCGAGGTCCGTTTGATATATCCAGCACGGGTTACGCTGACGAAGGTTTCTTCTTCGACAATAAGACTTGCTGTGTCAATCTCGATCGTTTTCGCAGTGTCTTGCAATTCACTGCGACGCGGATTCCCAAAGAGCTTCTTAACTTCACGCAATTCCTTCTTCATGAGGTTGAACATGGTTCGTTCATCCCCAATGATGGCTGCCAAGGTCGCGATTTGCTCCTTGAGACTGGCATGCTCTTCTTCCAAGGTCACGATATCGGTATTGGTCAAGCGGTACAATTGCAAGGTAACAATAGCTTCTGCTTGTTCTTCCGTGAAATCGTAGCTGACCTTGAGGTTTTCTTTAGCATCTGCCTTATTATCAGAAGCACGGATCAAGGCGATGACCTCATCGAGAATGGAAATGACGCGGATCAAGCCCTCTACGATGTGGAGGCGTCGTTCTGCCTTTTCCTTATCAAAGCGAGAACGAGCGACAATGATATCCCGACGGTGAGCAATGTAGCTAGAGAGAATCGGTACGATCCCAACTTGACGTGGTGTATAGTTATCAATTGCCACCATATTAAAGTTGTAGTTGACCTGCAAATCTGTATACTTGAACAAGTAGTTTAAGATCAAGTCTGCATTGGCATCTTTTTTGAGCTCAATGGCAATGCGAAGACCATCTCGGTCAGACTCATCCCGAACTTCTGCGATACCAGCCACCTTGTTGTTAACACGGACGTCGTCGATCTTCTTGACCAAAACAGCCTTGTTGATCTCATAAGGAATCTCGGTAACAACGATTTGCTGTTTACCGCTCTTAAGCTGCTCGATCTCTGTTTTAGAGCGAACAACCACCCGGCCCTTACCTGTTTCATAAGCTTTCTTGATCTCATCCCGGCCTTGGATAATGGCACCCGTTGGGAAATCAGGTCCAGGTAGAAACTCCATGAGTTTGTCTACCTTGGCAGATGGATGATCAATCATGTAGACCACGGCATCGATGACTTCAGCAAGGTTGTGTGGCGGAATATCTGTCGCGTAACCAGCTGAAATCCCTGTTGCCCCATTGACCAAGAGATTTGGAAAGGCTGCCGGTAAAACCGTTGGCTCTTTTTCTGTATCGTCAAAGTTCCAGGCAAATGGCACTGTATTCTTTTCGATATCTTGCAAAAGATAACCAGCGATTTCAGATAAACGCGCCTCGGTATAACGCATGGCTGCCGGTGGATCACCGTCCATGGAACCATTGTTTCCGTGCATTTCCACAAGGATCTCACGGTTTTTCCAGTCTTGAGACATGCGGACCATGGCATCATAGATAGAAGAATCCCCGTGAGGGTGGAAATTCCCCATGATATTACCGACAGACTTGGCAGACTTGCGGTAGCCCTTGTCATGTGTATTCCCGTCTTTATTCATTGAATAAAGAATCCGCCGTTGAACAGGTTTCAAGCCATCCCGAATATCAGGAAGAGCCCGTTCTTGAATAATGTATTTGGAGTAGCGACCAAAGCGCTCCCCCATGATGTCCTCCAGGGACATATTTTGAATATTAGACATAAGATACAAAGCCCTTAAAATACAAAGTGAAAATTAGAAATTTATCTTTTTCACACAGCACTCAGGGCGTGTTCAACTCCTTTCAAAGAATGTTGAGTAGTCTTTTAGGAAAAAGGAATTCGGTTACACCAAGTAACCAAACGTTCCTTTCTGATGTTTAAAATAAATTCATTAATGATTAGAAAGTTTCTCTTTAGCATAAAAAGTCATTTTCTCTGCAACTTCCATATCGTAAGTAAATCCCATCTTTTGGGCCAGAATTTGAGCTTCTCGATTGAATAGCCCCATGGTAGCAAATAAAGACTGAGTGATTTTATCGATACTAGATAAATCAAGCAGTGCTGAGAACTCCTTCTCTTGCCCGGTTGGTAGATACTGGAAGAGGTACTTGTAGTTCTTTCCGATATCAACTACTCCCCTATCGCTTGTCACCAGCCAAGCTAAGACCTTGAGGAGTTCTTGCTGACAAATGCCATAGAGGTGGTCGGTCGCATAGATAAGCTGATTTCTTCGAATGGCCTTGACAACATAAGCCGATACCCACCAAAATTCATTGCAGGATGCTGCAAATTCCTCTTCAGTAGGTGGAGCGGTCCAATAGCGCTTGGAATTAGGCTGATAGGCTTCAAACAAACCTTTGTCGTCTTTTATAACTTCAAAATTTGCTTCGCTGTCCACCCACTCTTGGGTATACTCTTTGGGACAGAGGGTCAAATCGATACGGTTGCCATCTTCAAAGAGCATGAGATACAGACGACGGTGTCCAAGGACATTGTGCTGTTCAATCAGACGAATTCCAAACTGGTCTAGCCAAGATAAATCAGATAACAAGTCGTTCAGATTCTCAACAATATAGACCACATCATAATCTTGAAACTCATCTTTGGGGACCTGAGGATTCGTTCGTGATCCGGATAAAGCAATTGCTTCTACTTCTAGAGTATCAGCTATTTGCAAAATTAGATTCATCATTTCTGTATCAGTTCTCATGTCGATTCCTTACCATTTCTACATCCCAGCTTATTTACTTTATAGTAGAAAGTGATTAAAATACCGTATTTTCTTCCAAGGTAAACTTAACATTGTCTTCAATCCATTGACGACGTGGTGCAGCCTTATCGCCCATTAGGACGGAGACACGGCGTTCTGCACGCGCTAAATCATCAATGGTGACACGGATCAAGGTACGAGTTTCTGGATTCATGGTCGTTTCCCAAAGCTGATCCGCATTCATTTCCCCCAACCCTTTGTAACGTTGAAGGGTTGCTCCACGGCCAAAGGTCCGACGCAACTCTTCTAATTCGCTATCTGTCCAAGCGTAAGCCACTTCTTCTTTCTTGCCTTTGCCTTTCGACATCTTATAAAGAGGAGGAAGCGCAATGTAGACATGCCCTGCTTCTACCAAAGGTCGCATATAGCGATAGAAGAAAGTTAGGAGCAGGGTTTGGATATGGGCTCCATCCGTATCAGCATCGGTCATGATGATGATCTTATCGTAGTTAGCATCTTCCACTGAGAAATCTGCCCCAACTCCAGCACCGATGGTGTAGATCATGGTGTTGATTTCCTCGTTTTTGAGGATATCACTCATATTGGCCTTCTCAGTATTAAGAACCTTCCCACGAAGTGGAAGAATCGCTTGGAACTTCCGGTCCCGTCCTTGTTTGGCAGAACCGCCGGCTGAGTCTCCTTCGACTAGATAGAGTTCGTTTTTCTTAGGATTTTTAGACTGGGCTGGTGTCAATTTACCAGATAAAAGTCCTTTGTCTTTTTTGCTCTTCTTGCCATTTCGGCTTTCATCCCGCGCTTTACGAGCGGCTTCACGCGCATCCCGGGCCTTAATAGCCTTACGAATGAGATTGGAAGCCAACTCCCCATTTTCCATGAGGAAGAAGGTCAATTTATCAGAAACAATGCTATCGACGACTGGACGAGCCAAGGGACTTCCTAATTTGTCTTTGGTTTGTCCTTCAAACTGCAAATGAGCTTCTGGAACCAAGATCGAAAGAACAGCGGAAAGACCTTCACGATAGTCTGATCCCTCTAGGTTCTTGTCTTTTTCTTTGAGAAGTCCTGTTTTTCTTGCATAGTCGTTCATAGCCTTGGTAATGGCTGTCTTGAGTCCTGTCTCGTGGGTTCCCCCATCCTTAGTGCGGACATTATTAACAAAGGACAAGATATTGTCGGAATAGCCATCATTGTATTGGAGAGCGACTTCTACTTGGAAGCCTTCTGATTCTCCATTAAAGTAAAGAACCGGCGTCAAGGTTTCCTTATCTTCATTTAAGTACTCAACGAAATCCTGAACCCCATTCTCGTAATGGAAGGCCACATAGTTGTCTTCTTCCTTACGTAGGTCTGTCAGCGTCAGAGTCACGTCTTTAAGCAAGAAGGCTGATTCTTTGATCCGTTCTGCAATGGTATTAAACTTGAAATCCGTCGTTGAGAAAATAGTTGGATCCGGCATGAAAGTAACCTTAGTCCCAGTCTTCGACTTAGGGGCCGTTCCTATCTTCTCAAGAGTGGTAACAGGCTTACCGCCATCTTCAAAGCGTTGCTTGTAGACCGCTCCATCACGAGTGATCTCAACCTCAAGCCAGCTAGAGAGAGCATTCACGACGGAAGATCCCACCCCATGGAGACCACCAGAGGTCTTATAGCCACCTTGACCAAACTTCCCTCCAGCGTGGAGAACCGTAAAGATAACCTCAACGGTTGGTTTGCCCATCGCATGCATCCCTGTCGGCATCCCCCGACCTTGGTCAGCTACAGATAGAGACCCGTCCTTATTAATGGTAACGTCAATTTGAGAACCAAAACCTGATAGAGCTTCATCGACGGCATTGTCGACAATTTCCCAGACCAAATGGTGGAGACCATTTCCATCTGTCGATCCGATATACATCCCTGGACGTTTACGAACCGCATCCAACCCTTCTAGTACCTGAATGGCATCGTCATTGTAATTATTAATGTTGATTTCCTTTTTAGACACAAGGAACCTCCTGTTTGTTCATCTTTTCTATATTACAGCTTTTTAGGAAATTTTGCAAAATTTTTCTTTCTTCCCTCCCTTTCAGTAGCCCATTTAAGTGCGATTAGCTTTAACCGACTATCCGATGTGACAATTATGGACGAAATTTTCTTTTTCATTCAAAGCAATTTTGATATAATGAAATTATGATGAAAACAATTCTTTTACTCGTATTAGCCTACTTATTAGGCTCTATCCCTTCTGGTTTGTGGATTGGGAAAGCCTTCTTTAACATCAATCTACGGGAACACGGTTCTGGAAATACAGGGACCACCAATACCTTCCGCATTTTAGGGACGAAGGCAGGTCTGGTCGTCTTTGCTGTTGATTTCCTCAAGGGAACCTTGGCTGTTTTATTGCCGACCATTTTTGGGGTTTCAGGAATTTCTCCTATGATCTTTGGTCTTTTAGCGGTCCTTGGGCACACCTTCCCGATTTTTGCAGGCTTTAAAGGAGGCAAGGCAGTAGCAACCAGTGCAGGGGTCCTCATCGGCTTCTCCCCTCTCTTTCTATTTATCTTAGCTATTTATTTCTTTACTAGCCTCTATTTGACAAGTATGATTTCCTTTTCAAGTGTGACGGTCGCTATTCTGGCCAGTATCGGAGTCCTCATCCTCCCACTGACTGGTTGGATTCTCCCAAGCTACGATCTGATTTTCACCATCGTCGTCCTCGCACTGGCGACCTTGATAATCATCCGCCACAAGGACAACATCAAACGAATCCTTAACAAGAATGAAAACATCGTCACTTGGGGCAAAAACATCACCCATCAAAAACAAAAAGGGGAGTAGGACAGAACGAATTTTGAATAAAAATCGTTCGTTGGCCCACCCCCGCAAGGCTGATTAGGTCATCTTTGGAGCTTAAAAGGCGAACAAAGATGCCAATCAGCTACTGCGTCTTGCAGTTATAACTATCATATATAAGAGACTGGACACTTTATGCCCAGCCTCTTTTTTATGTTCAATAATAGAAGGTTTTTAGAAGAAAGCAAAGAGGAGTCTCCCCTCCACTTCTTCTATAACTTCACTTTCAATAGTCTCTCTATTTCTTGATAAAGAATCTTTGTTGGCTGGTAGCCTTTGCTTTTCTGAGCAAGAGCCTTTAAGTGTGACCAATCTTCTCGAGAAACCAATTCATTAAATAAGCGCAAGACTTCAGATTCCGTCTTTTTACGAGAAACTAATCCTACTTGGAATAACTCAGCCCGAACCGCATTGTCAAACTGGTCATAGTCCTGGGGCAAAATCAGACTTGGAATGCCCTTTTCGATACAGCCCATCAGAATCCCTGCACCTGCATGATGAATGGCAAAGTCCATTTGATCCAGAACATCTGAATAAGGGAGGTAATCAAAGATCAGAAGATTCTCCGACAAGATCCTTGGTGTATGCTCCAAACCAGCAGAGTCGCCTAAGGTTACGTAGAAGACATAGTCAGGATATTCTTGGCTCAAAATCTTTGCCAACTCCACCATCTGCTCTTTTTCCCATTTTAAATGAGTCCCGCAAGTGACGAAAACTCGCATTTTAGAGGTCGTAAGATACTGCTTCTGTTCTTGGGGAAGTCGGTCAAAAGATAGACAGCGATAACCAACCCATTTGAGCTGGGGTGGAAAATCGTCTCGAAACTCCAACTCTTTCATGCCTAGAGCTAAGATTGAGTAGGGAGAGTAAACTGCTTCTGTTCCATCTTCACGGTACAATTTGAAGTCCGCTAGGGTAACGAGATTCTTCTTAACCAGCGCAAGTCCAACTTTCTTTGCCAGACGAATGACCTGCCTGCCCATTGCATCTCTCCACTTGTAGAATATTCCCTGGTGTGGTCTCCAGCCACCTAGATAAGCAGGGGTAGTCGTGCGACTCTCAATCGCCACTGGACTTGGAATGGTCGTAATCCAGGGGATTTCCAAACGATCTGCTAACATACCAGCAGGAGCTGCTACAAAATCTGCAATAACCAAGTCAGGTTTTCCCTCAGAGTTCCAAATTCGATTTATTTCGTCGAAAACTTCAGGGAGCAGTCTGCTATTGGCTATTAATTGTTGGTACATGATAAATAGATTTGCTTGCTTTGGTGTATTCGCTATATCTTCCATCACTGTCGGACGATCAGGAAACAAGGCAAGGCAGTCAAAACCAATCTGCTCAACCAATGTCTTTTTCTGAAAACCTGTAATGACACGGATCTGAAAACGCGGATCCTCTAGCAAGGGCTTCACCAGAGTCAAGGTTGGAAATAAATGGCCACTAAAGGGAACGCTAATCACATCGATTTTTATCACTTTGTCTAATCCAGTCATAGATGATTCCTTTCACATCTTTTCTGTATTCATAGCTATAATGATCCGTATCCACTTGAATATCCGCTGAGTGGCGATCAAGAATACGTGAATAAGGATCTTTCTTTCCTTTGATGACTAGCAGTTCTATATCCTTTTGACTTAAGAGAAGCTGGGATACAGGTCCAAGCGCTATCACGCGCAATCTTGGAAGGGTGACCTGATTGCCTAAACTTCTGAGCCACTGGGTCAGCATATTGACCCCTGAACTCTTACAAACAAGAACTACTTCCTGCGCTTCCAACAAGGGAGACAAGTGCTCCTGTAACAACTTTAGGAAACGCGGGTTCAATATCGTATGCCAATAGTAGATGATATTGGACGTAGCAGCCGACAAGAGGGATACCTGAGGAAACTCTATGTGTTCAAAATCTTGATTGAAGGGGAAATTACTGGCTACTACTGAATAGCCAGATGGACAAATAGCATGGAGGAGATCTAGTTGTCCAGCTGTCAGCCCAGCACAAGTGATATCACTGCTCCCACTGAGAAAGAGAACCAAGCGATTAGAGTCTAGCATGGTCTGATCAAGAGATAAAGCAGACAAACGGTCTAGATAGGACTTCATCTTACTCATAACGAATCTTTCCATCCGTCACTCGAATCTTCCGCCCCCGCCAATGAATCACAGGAGGTGTCATTAGAACATAGACAAACAGCCAAGGAAGCAGGAGATCATTCAGCACTTCGTAGGTGACTTCATCCAAGTATAAGCGATTGGTTAGAATGCTTTGTCGATAGAGGAGCATCCATACGGCCTTGAACAATAGTAAGCTAAAGGCCAGAAGAAAATACGGCCACCCTAAAAAAAGACTTAGGATCAAACCTGGAAGAGGCAGAAAACTCGGTAAACCTATGAGACAAAAGACCTTCCAGTCCAGGTGTTCTTTGAGATAGATAGAGCTAAAGAGAAGCCACCGCTTCATCTGGAGCAGGTATTGGTTGGCGTCCTTGATAGTGGTTCGAACATTACAGGTAACCCGCGTTTGGATAATGGATACTCCTTTACTCCTTAAAAAATCGGCCACAGCTAAATCATCACATAGATAGTCCTTAATCGCTGTGAAGAGCCCCTGATCTTTTGCAAGTTCTACCGGTAGGATATAAAACATCCCGTTGATGGAGTGATTTGCCTCAACTTCTGCCATGGTAAAATAGGTGATAAAAGAATTACCATTAACGAATGCTGCAACCAGCTTGGACCAGAAGTTACTTCTTTCTTGGTTATAGGGAATACCTGTCAGAATGACCTCTTGACCTAGATAGGTAGTCAGCTCACCCATTTTAGAAAAATCAATAACACTATCATCGTCCAAAACAATCAGATAAGGTCGGGTCAGCTCCTCTACAACCTGCTCAATCTTGTAACTCTTGGGATTAATCCCCTGAGGGACGTCTTCAATGAGAAAGATTCGAATGCGTTGGGCAAAGGAAGCCTCTTGGCAAATCTGATCTGCTACTCGCTGGGCTTCTGTATCAGACTGGTCGATCAACCAGTAGAACTCCACTGATTCTGTTTGCTGGAGATTAGCCCGCAAATCATTCGCTAAACGAGGATCCCCAGAGAGGATGGGTTGGACCACTGTAAAAAGCTCTTCTGGGAAGTCCGCAATATGAGACTGGCCTTTTTTATAATAAATGAAGGACAGCAACCAACGAATGAGAAATAAGAGAAGATAAGCAAGGCCTAAAAATATAAATATAAATTTCATCTATTAAGTCCCTTTCGTAAATACCTTGCAAGGAGACGAATGATCCATCTTTGGGGAAGCAGACCACCTAGCAAAACGAGCAAGCGATAGCGAAGGCCGATAACAGCATAGGAAGTATCTCTTTCTATGAATCGAATCAACTGCTGAGCGACTTTCTCAGGCTTCATCTGCAAGCGACTTCCTCCCAATGCTTCTACTAGTTTAGGAGGAAAAATACCTGTTTGGACTGGTCCAAGAATATAAAGACCTAGCTGGACCGGAGAATCTAATTGACTTAGTTCCTCCTGGAGAGCAAGAGTGTAGGTCTGCAAGGCAGCCTTGCTGGAACTGTAGGCTGCTAGATAGGGATGAGGATAAAGGGCAGCCAGAGATGACAGCTGGACCAGCTGGATCTTCTGATTTTTCTGCACTAACTTCTTGATTAGGTGGACAGGAGCATGGTAATTGATTTGCCAGAGATCTTGCTCTTTTGCTGTGGCTAGATGGTTACCTTGGGAAAAATACGCTACCCCTGCACAATTGACGAGGAGATCTGCATCTAGGTTATCTACAAAAGCTTCTAGAGCCATTTGATCTAGCATATCTAATGCTAGGATTGACAGTTGCGCCTTGCTCCCAGTTAGTTCTTCTTGGACTTGGGAGAGTCTGTCTGAATCCCGACCTACTAAGACCAGATGATCCAGCCTTCTTGCCAATTCTTTCGCTAGCTGCCGGCCAATCCCTCCTGTAGCTCCTAAAATGATCGCTTTATTAATTGTATCTTCCATCTTCATAGCTCTAGTGTACCAAATTTCGATTAGATAGAAAACTCCTACTGCCATTCTTCAACATTTAATGTACAATCTATACCTTAAAAAAATGAGAGATTTACTTTTAATCATTGAAATATGGATTGAAATAATATATAATACCTTGAATACAAAATAAGTGAGGGATTTTTATGAAATTCTATTCATATGATTACGTACTGAGTCAAATTAGCCAGCAAAATTGGATCATGGTGATGATGTCCATTCTCTTAGTGTTGGTAACGGCTTTTTTTTGCCTTTAAGGCATTTAAGGATAAACGCGGAAGTAAGTTCCGTGAATTATCAATCATTTCTATCTTATTATTAGTGGCCGTTGTTTTGATTGGTATTTCAAATTTCCAAAGCAATCAGTCCAACGACAATCAATTCCGTAGCTCTTTGCACTTTATCGAAGTCGTTTCAAAAGAGTTAGGAGTTGATAAAGAAAATGTCTACGTCAATACTTCAGCGACAACCGATGGAGCTATTATCAAGGTAGACAAGCAATTCTATCGCGCTATTAGCGGAACAGACCCGGATAGCTATTTACTTGAAAAAATGGACTTATATAAAACAGATGTAGAACTGGTGGAGGTTGAAAAATGATAAGCTTTTTTGCTACAATTGCGATTAAATTGGCCTTGGGGCTTCTGTCTCTTGTTTTTGTTATCAATGTAACAGGTAAAGGAAATCTAGCACCAAGTTCTGCAGTAGACCAAATACAGAACTTTGTTCTCGGGGGTATTATCGGCGGGGTCATCTACAATAGCTCGATTACCATCCTTCAATATGTCGTCATCCTCATCATCTGGACGATTTTGATTCTGTCACTCAAATGTCTTAATACCAATGTTTACTTCATCAAACATCTGATTGATGGAAAACCAACTATTATCATAAAAAACGGAAAATTAGATCCAGAAGCTTGTCGCTCAAAAGGCCTTTCTGCTTCTGACGTCGCTCTTAAGTTGCGCTCTCAAGGGGTCTTCCAATTGAAAGAAGTCAAAAGAGCCGTCATCGAACAAAATGGCCAACTCATAATCGTTCGAATGGGAGATGAAAATCCCAAATACCCAATCATTACAGATGGTGTAGTCCAAGTAGAAATCTTAGAGTACATCGGTAAAACTGAAGAATGGCTTATGGCCGAACTGAATAAAAAAGGATTTGAAAATGTCGATGACATCTTTATCGCTGAGTACGACAAGGGTGAGATTAATGTCGTGACTTATTAAAGTTGGAAATCAGCTATTCGATAAAATAGACAAGTAAAAGGTCGTTACGAACTGTAACGACCTTTTTTCTATCTTTTAATAGTACTCCCCTTGGCGGTAGTTCCAAGAGTTGAAATGATCAGATAAGTGCATCATGATCTTGTCGATATCCAATCCCTTACGGATCACGACTGGGCAAGTATTGACAGAACGGCTACCTGCTCCTTGTTCTGGGATGAGTTTTCCTTCTGCATCAACCATAGAAACCATCACTCCTTGTTCATAGCGAGTTTCAATAGTCTTGTCTGGTTGGATAGAGGCTACATAATCATCGGCTTCGATGACCAAATCCACGGCACCTTCGATTCGCTCTCCGATTCCCTCGACTTTCCCACGATTTCCTTTACCAGATGGGTTAGCTGAAGAGGCATAAACCATTTTGCCTTCTTTTTCCCACATTTCTTTGGCGATTTGCTCACCAGCTTTACCGAATTTGATGACAAAACAGCTGGTTCCACGAACATCTGTCATGAGTTCTTCACGTCCATCGCCGAAGGCTTGTAATTTGGCATAGGCATCTTCACGCCAAGGAAGGATACAACCAAGCAAGATATCTTCATCCCAATGTTTTTGGTAGAAGGCTTCGATTTCAGGATTCAATTGCGCAAGGGCACGAAGTTCATCCATACTTCCGCAAAGAACGACACCTGGTTTGTTGCGGTTACGTTCTTTGGCTTCAAACTTGCGTTCCAAGCCAGCCTTGTCGCTGGTCATGATGATGTAGCCGACTTTGGTAGGGCAGACGATACAACCACCCTCGCCTTTAAGAATGTCAAATCCTTCTTGTGAAAGTGTTCCGTCCCATTGAATGTGTTTTGTCATAAATTTCGTCCTCTTCTATTTCTTTTTTTCTATTCTATCAAAATTCCAAAAAAGCTTCAATATATTTTCTGAAAATTCTTAATTAACTATACAATTTTTATTGCCAATAGGCGGGCCGTTGCTTTTCATAAGCGGTGATCAAGTCTTCGTACTGAAGTGTAATCCCAATATCATCCAAACCATTGAGCAATTTGTGCTTCCAATCCCCATCGATCTCAAAGCTAAACTCTCCTACAGGCGAGATGATCTTCTGCTCTTCCAAATCCACTGTGACTGGATCTGTCGGCTTCAAGCTTGCCAATTTTTGACGAACCTCTAGCGGTTGGACAATCGGAAGCATGCCATTATTGAGCTCATTATTGTAATGGATATCTCCGAAGGATCCGGCGATGACGACTTTAAAGCCATAATCAGCCAAGGCCCAGGCTGCATGTTCCCGAGAGGAACCTGCCCCAAAATTGTCACCAGTGATCAAAATGGTTGCCTTGCGGTATTCCAGCTTATTAAAGATAAATGTTGGATCCTCGGTATAGTGATCGTCCAAATAGCGCCAAGCATACATGAGGTATTTGCCAAAGCCTTTTTTATCAATCAGCTTTAAGAATTGCTTGGGGAGGATTTGGTCGGTATCGATATTATCGTTCATTAAGGGAACGGTTGTCCCCGTATAAATGGTAAATTTCTCCATGATTCCTCCTTTACTGGACTTCGGGCATTTGGCGCACATCGACAAAGCGTCCTGCTATTGCCGCTGCAGCTGCCATAGCAGGGCTACAGAGATGGGTCTTGGCCCCAAACCCTTGGCGGTCTTCAAAATTTCGGTTGCTGGTAGAGGCACAGTGGACCCCATCTGGAACCTTATCTGGATTCATTCCTAGACACATAGAGCAACCTGGATCACGCCATTCAAAGCCTGCATCTATAAAGATCTTGTCCAAGCCTAACTTTTCAGCAGCCTGCTTAACCGGACGAGAACCAGGTACGACAATGGCTGTTAAGTTGGGCGCAATCTTTTTGCCTTTCACAAACTTGGCTGCCAACTCCAAATCGCTGAGACGCGCGTTGGTACAAGATCCGATAAAGATATAGCCTAATTCAATGTCTGCTGGTTTTTGGCCAGGTTCTAGATCCATATAATGATAGGCCCGCTCATCATTCATGTCACGAATCTCTGGAAAGGAAGTTTCAAAGTCCACTCCCATGGAAGGATTGGTCCCCCAAGTCACCATCGGAGCAAGATTAGATACATCCATACGGATGACCTTATCATAAACGGCGTCGTCATCACTAACCAGAGTCTTCCAATCAGCTACTGCGGTCTCAAAATCATCTGGCACACATTCGCGTCCTCGGAGGTAGTCAAAGGTCGTCTCATCTGGATTCATGATCCCCATTTTTGACCCGAACTCGATCGACATGTTACAGATGGTCATGCGTTCTTCCATAGTCAAGCGATCAATTGCTTCTCCCCGATACTCTACGACATAGCCAACTCCACAAGCGACGCCGTAGCTCGCTATCAAAGCTAGGATGTAATCCTTTGAATAGATCCCTTTTTGTGGGGTTCCGGTGAATTCAACCAACATTTTCTTGGGTTTGACTTGCCAGATGGTTTGGGTGGCAAAGACATGCTCCACTTCACTGGTTCCAATCCCAAAGGCAATGGCACCAAAGGCTCCATGGGTTGCGGTATGGCTGTCTCCACAGACAATAAATTTTCCAGGCTGGGTCCGACCGGTTTCAGGGCCCACCATATGAACGATTCCTTGCTTAGCAGAACCATGGGCAGCATGATCAATCCCAAAGTCCACCACGTTCTCAGCCAATTTATCAATCTGGGCTTTTGAAATCACATCTCGAATATCAAAAATATTGACCGTTGGAACATTGTGATCAAAGGTTCCAAAGGTTAAATCGGGTCGTCGAACCTTGCGTCCTGCGTCCCGTAATCCTTGAAAGGCTTGCGGACTCGTCACTTCGTGGATGTAGTGTTGGTCCACATACATGAGTTGGGGTTGCCCTTCCACTCCTGTAATCACGTGGCGGTCCCAAAGTTTATCAAAGATAGATTTTCCACTCATCATCTTTCTCCATTTATCTTCTTGTTAGGAAATCCATTGAAGGAATAGAAAGAGGGCACCTGCTAAAAGAAGGCTACTGCCCCACCAGGTGGCTTGAAAATACCATTTCCGCACCTTGTGGTGAAAGAGATATCCACCTAGTAGAGCTCCGAATCCACCAAGCACCCAGCTCTCGAGTAACAGGACCTTTTCAGGAATCCGCCACCTCTTTTGGATAGCTTTTCGTTTATCTAAACCATAGGTCAGAAATACGATACTATTCCAAATAGCAATAAGAACTAAACAGCGATCTCTCCATGTCATCTTAGAGATTCCCAATAATGGCTGCAGTCATCTCTGCAGTAGAAGCCTGACCACCTAGATCTCGCGTCAAGATTCCTTGATTCAAGGTTTGATTGACAGCTTCTTCGATCATTTCTGCACCTGCTGTTTCTCCAAAACTGTCTCGGAGCATCATGGCAACGGACAGGATCATGGAAATCGGATTGGCAATGCCTTGACCTGCAATGTCAGGTGCTGAACCATGAATTGGTTCGTACATACTTGGTCCTTGGTCAGAATGACTGGCAGATGGCATCACGCCTAGTGTTCCAGGAAGGACGCTCGATTCATCAGATAAGATATCTCCGAATAGATTTTCTGTCACTACAACATCAAAGCGGGCTGGATTGGTAATCATGATCATGGCCGCACTATCGACAAGCTGGTGCTCTAAGGTCACATCTGGAAATTCTTTAGCAACTTCTTCTGCCACTTGGCGCCACAATTTAGAAGTTGCAAGGACATTTTGCTTATCGATACTGGTCACTTTCTTACCACGTCCTTGCGCGATCTTGAAGGCTTGGCGCATAATCCGACGGATTTCTTCTGTACTGTAATCATTGATATCGCGTGCTGTATCTTCTTTTAAGATATGGTCTCCGAAGTAAATCCCACCTGTCAATTCACGTACGACCACAAAGTCGACACCCTCGATACGCTCTGGTTTCAAAGGAGACAAGTGTTTCAAAGCATCAAAAATCCGTACAGGACGAATATTTGCAAAGAGATTTAATTCCTTGCGAATAGCGAGCAGGCCTTGTTCTGGACGAACAGGAGCATTGTCATACTCAGGACTCCCGATAGCCGCGAGAAGAATAGCATCCGCTCCTTTAGCTGCTTTTAGAGTATCTTGGGGAAGTGGGTGGCCAGCGGCATCAATCCCAGCACCCCCAAAAGGTTTGTCTTCAAGACTATAATCAAAGCCGATTTTGGGAGCGACGGCTGCGAGGACCTCTAGTCCAGCTGCCATGATCTCAGGGCCAATCCCATCTCCTGCAAGTGTTACAATTTTCTTTGTCATGTTCATTTCCTCTTAGGCTTGTGGAAGATCACGGTAGGAGACAGCTCGTCCCATCTCACCCGCATTCTCTTTTTGAACCAGCGTGTTGGCATTGATATAAGCGATGGCAGAGGCTTTCAATACGTCAAAGTCCAAACCAGAGGCATTGAAAATCGTATCTGTATCGACATTTTCCACAGATACTAAGACACGGGCTTGGGCATCGATCCCATCAGTCACTGCATCGATATTATAAGATGTCAAGCGAACAGTTTGGTTGAAGAATTTATCAATTGCATTAAAGATCGCCTCAACCGACCCTTGACCATTGGCAAGGAATTCAAGTACTTCCCCTTCTTCATTGCTGAGGCTAACCGCCGCTGTAATCGTTTCGTCAGCATTGGTGGTCAAGCGGAGATCATTAAATTGGAATCCTTCTGGATTTTCCACTGCTGTACCGGCAACAAGGGCTCGGATATCGGCATCTGTGATCTCGTGTTTCTTGTCTGCCAGAGATTTGAACTTCGCAAACAATGGCTTGATGTCTTCTTCTGTGAAATCCAGTCCCAACTCATGCAATTTTTCGACAAAGGCATGGCGACCAGACAACTTTCCAAGAGGGAGGCTATTGCTCTTAACACCCACCAACTCAGGTGTGATGATTTCATAGGTAAGAGGGTTTTTAAGGACCCCATCTTGGTGAATCCCAGACTCGTGTGAGAAGGCATTGCCACCAACAACCGCCTTGTTTTTAGGAATTGGAATACCAGAGTAACGAGAGACCAACTCAGAAGTATTGATAGTTTCATTAAGGACAATTGGACTTTCCACCTGGTAATAGTCTTCACGGATATTGAGAGCAACCGCTACTTCTTCAAGCGCCGCATTGCCGGCCCGCTCCCCGATCCCATTAATGGTTCCTTCGACACGACGGGCACCATTTTTAACAGCAGCGAGGCTATTTGCCACGGCCATACCTAGGTCATCATGGCAATGAGGTGAATAGATAATCTCGCGGTCTGTCTTGACATGGTCGATCAAGTATTTGAAAATGGCTCCGTACTCTGCTGGTGTCGTGAAACCGACTGTATCAGGAATATTGATGTAGCTAGCACCAGCATCGACTGCAGTCTGGACAACTTGCAAGAGGAAATCCAATTCTGTCCGGGTCGCATCTTCGGGAGAGAATTCCACAATCTCAAATTTTGAGCGAGCGTAAGAAACGTGCTCTTTGATCGCTTCAAGAATTTCTTCCTTGGTCTTGTTGAGTTTAAACTCCCGGTGAATCGGACTCGTTGCGATAAAGACGTGAATTTGTGGATACTTAGCATCCTTCAAAGCTTCATAACAAGCATCGATATCGGATTTAACGGAGCGAGCCAAACCTGTCACAGCAGTCTTGGTCAAGACCTTGGCAATCTCCTGCACAGCTGTGAAGGAATCCGGACTAGCTGCAGGAAAACCTGCTTCAATAGCAGAAATGCCCCATTTTTCCAATTGCTTGGCAATGGCAATCTTTTCTTTGATAGAGAAATTAACTCCTGGAGTCTGTTCGCCATCCCGAAGGCTGGTATCTAAAAATTCAACTTTACGCATAGGGTCTCCTCATTTCTATGTAGTGGATATAAAGAAAAACATCTCACTCGGTTAACCAAGCGAGATGTTTTTGCCCGCTTGGTAAGCCAAACAGGACTAATGCTTCTGCACTAGCCCTTATACCTCAACAACAAAGCAAATTGAATAAACTTAGCTGTTTTCATGTTTGACTTTCTCCTTTGTTCAATGTCTTGTTTAGTATTTTAGCATAGGGAAGAATCAATGTCAAGAATTTTCCGTAATATTCTGAATTTTTTGAATAGAAACAAAATAGAGCTTTCAATTCTAGTTAGATTGAAGATAAAGTCATCTTAGAAACTTTCCTTAGGTGAAGACGGACGTCAGCGAACTTCAAAGAAGTTCCATGACTAATTATTGAGCCTAAGGTCTCAATAATTCCGAGTGCTAGAAACAAAAGTGTTTCTAGCACTTTTCTCACGGCGGAAAGTTTCAATATTTATTGAATAAGCCTAATAGTAACTATCGTTTTTATTTTCAGCATCATTCTAGTTGTTTTATGTAAAATACAATTTTCCATCAATCTGAATAGAGCCTGTTACTCTACTTCTTCTGATACAAATCAAAAACGATCTTGTCATTATATAGGTCAATGGTATTGGCCTTGACATAGATTCCAAAGTCATTGTCAATTTCTGGTAATACAATGGTGATAGTAGACTGCTTTGGAGAAATCTGAATAAATTCTGGAATATTTTTATTCTTGCTCAAGAGCTGTAAGACCATCTTTTGTGGAATTTGAAAGGTTCCAACTGAAAAATCCTTCACCGTCAAGAGGATGTTCCCATTTTCCAATTTGGATGGTTGAAAGTAAATGTATAAGGGATAATCCTTCCCCAAGAGACTCAACTGCCCTTCTAATAGGATTTGCTGATTGTCCGCATAGACCTTGTAGTCGGACAGTTTATATTTTTTCAGGAGCGATTTGATGGTATCATTGAGTTGATCACGAGTCGTTGTCATAGTTCCAACTTTGACATCTTTGGTACCAACTATTTGATGAAGCTGACTAACATCTTCCCTTGGCGTCGCTAAGCGTCCTTGCACAACTAAAACGAAGGCTAAGAGAAGGCTGACCAAACCTAAAAATAACCATTTCCAAATATTGATTTTTTGAAGGAAGGGGACCTTCTCTTTGATGGGATTATTTTTGACTCCAAGTTTTCTTCGTAGCATTGATTTTCTCCAATATTGCTTGTTTCATCTTTTCATAGCCCGTATTGTTGGGGTGAAAGCTATCCTCTTCATACAGGGCATCATTGATAACGGTTATCTTCCCGTCACTGATTTCTGATACGCCCATTTTGCCGTCAATTCCTTTATAGAGCAGATCATTGATCGGAACGAAATAGACCTGATCAAATTGCGCGATGGTTTCTTCCGTCGTCTCATTCCAACGATCTACAGCTGTCTGGATACTGGTTAATTCAGGAAAATTCAGGTAAAGAGGATTGTAGATCCCCACTACATAAATGGGAAGATGGGGATTGTCCTTTCTGGCCTTAGTGATAATTTCTTTGAGGTTAGCTGTATAATTCTTGAGCGGTTTTTGGATATCTGATAGAGAAAAATCACTCAGATGATTGACAACGACTTTGCGCAGATCATTTCCCCCAACCGTTAAGGTCATGACACGCGCCTTTTTGAGATCCTTCTGAAGGTCAGTTTGCTTCGTGAGCCGATCTATAATTTGAGCACTGGTGTTTCCAGCGACGCCATAGTTGACAGCCTTGTACTGACCGTCATTTTCATTGGATAGGCTTTGGGCAAGAATGGGCACAAAGCCTCCTTGCTTGGTGCTATCCCCTACTCCTTCGGTCAGTGAATCTCCTAGAGCTACATAAGTATAGGTGATTTCTTTCGCAGCCATTTTGGGCTTGGTCATACGAGGGGATGCAGTTGGTAGCAGAGCACGAAATAGAAAGACAAAGACAAGAAGGCTGGTTAAAAAGAAAACCAAGCCTTGCATCATTTTTTTAAGATTCATATGAATACGATCGCTTATCCTTGAAAAATCACTTGTCCATCACAGATTGTATAAGCAACTTTCCCTTTTAATGTTTCACCCACAAATGGTGAATTGCCCGCTTTTGAAGCGAAATGATCCGATACCAGACGATCTGCTTCTGGATCAAAGATGGTCAAATCTGCTGGTCCATCCACTGCGATATAGCCAGCATCAAAATCATAGAGACGTGCTGGATTATAGGACATCTTTTCAAGCAATTGCATCAGGCTTAAATGGCCTGCATGCACCAAGTAGGTCAAACCAAGAGAAAGTGAGGTTTCAAGCCCAGTCATTCCAGATGGTGCTTTGGTAATATCAGGAAAATTCTTCTCATCCGCATGGTGAGGCGCGTGGTCCGTCGCAATCACTGAGATAACGCCTGATTTTAAGCCTTCAATCACTGCTAGACGGTCAGATTCCAAACGAAGAGGTGGGTTCATCTTGGCATTGCTTCCTTTAGTCAAGAGCAGACTTTCTGTTTTCGAAAAGTGTTGAGGTGCCACTTCTGCCGTCACATGAGCTCCTAATCCTTGGGCAAATTCCACCACCTTGACACTTTCTTCCTTGGAGAGGTGTTGGATATGGAGGTGGGCACCTGTCGCATGGGCAATCATTGCATCACGCGCAGCCATTGAATATTCGGCTACACCCGTCGCCCCACAGACATGGAAGTGTTCCTTGGCAATGTTCTCATTCAAACCAAGAATGCCATTCAACTCAGGGTCTTCTTCATGCAGACTAATAAAGGTCCCTAGACGCTTAGCCTCTTCCAAGGCTTCACGGACAACCTTAGTACTTTGAAGGGGAATCCCATCATCTGAAAATCCCACTGCACCGGCCTTAAGCAGGCCTTCAAAATCTGTCAGGTGTTGACCGTCAAAGTTCTTAGTCACCGTCGCAACTGTATGAATGTGAAGATTTTCCTTGGCTGCAGAAGCTAAGACTTCCTCTAAGGTAGCAATATCTGAAATGGTCGGATTAGTATTGGCCATCATGACCACTCGAGTAAAACCACCAGCAGCTGCGGCTAAGGCACCTGTATGGATGTCTTCTTTATGAGTTTGACCAGGCTCACGGAAATGCACGTGTACATCGATCAAACCAGGAGCTACCACCAGACCAGTAGCGTCAAGGACTTCTTGTCCATCCGTTGGGAGGTTTTCAGCGATCTCTACAATTTTCTTTCCTTCAATACGAAGATCACAGACTTGATCCAAGCCAGTCTTGGGATCCATTACGCGACCATTTTTAATGACAACCATTGCATTCTCCTTTATTCATAAAAATCAACATGCGACTCTAACAAACGGTCGCCGTCATAGCGAAACATTGCTGAAAAGAAGGGTTTATCCTCCAACAACCACTCGACAAAAGTGTGGTCCCCTTCCCAGGTTGGTTTTGAGAGGACTTGATCATAAGGTACCCACTCCAAGGTCCCTTCGTTACACTCGATCAGTTCTCCCTCAAAATCTGTTACCTTGAAGACATAGGTGTACCAGTCCAAATCTGGAGTAAACTCCGGAAAGGTAATGATCCCTTTTAAGACTGGCTTGGCTCTAAGGCCCGTCTCCTCAAAAATCTCACGCGCAGCACACTCCTGTGGGGTTTCCCCTCGTTCTAATTTTCCACCAACTCCGATCCATTTACCTTCATGGACATCATTGGGCTTTTTATTGCGATGCAACATGAGAAATTCTTTCCCATTGTCAATGTAACAAATCGTTGCTAATTGTGGCATTTCTTTCTCCTATCTTAACCAATCAATCGGCTCGCGTCCCGAATCTTTCAAAAATTGATTGGTTTTTGAAAAGGGTTGGGAACCAAAGAATCCTCGGTAGGCCGATAAGGGACTTGGGTGAGCTGATTCAAGAACCAAATGTCGATCGTGGGTAATCAGAGGCTTTTTCTTACGGGCATAAGATCCCCAGAGGATAAAGACAACTGGCTCCTCCAACTCATTGACCACCTTGATCACAGCATCTGTGAAAAGCTCCCAAATTTGTCCCGCATGACCATTGGCCTGACCAGCTGGAACCGTCAAACAGGCATTGAGCAAGAGCACTCCTTGCTCTGCCCAAGAGGTCAGATCATGAGAACGCTTCTCTCCGATATCTGAGCGCAATTCTTTGAGAATATTTTGCAAAGAAGGCGGCGCTGGTACATGATCCGGAACAGAAAAACTTAAGCCCTGCGCTTGATCCGGTCCATGATAGGGATCTTGGCCTAAGATCAAGACCTTGACCTGATCCATCTCTGTCATCTGCAAGGCCTTAAAGACCTTTTCACGCGGTGGATAAACCACTCCTTTGCTGTAGACTTCATTCATAAAGTCATTGATCTGGTGAAAATACCCTTCTGGAAGATGGGATTTGATGGCTTCATGCCAGGGTGAATGCTGCATGGAAACTCTCCGCTATCCAATAAATTCTTACCTTTCATTATACCACATTTGGCGCGGATCCACTGGATAAAAAAGAGGCTAGAACAAAAGTCCTAGCCTCTCAATTATTTTTGGATTGTCGAGCAAGACGCAGTGGTTGAATGGACTCTACTACGCTGATTTCATCAGCTTTTATAGCCCTACTCAACTGTGCGGAGGTGGGACTACGAAATCGAATTCTAACGAATTACCGATTTCTGTCCCACTCTCTGTTTCTGCCTGTCAAACAAGCAGGAGCTTTTGGGTATTTTCCTTCTTGGTAAATCCTGCTAGACCGATCGAAGCGACTAGTAAAATTTGCGGTAAGAATTGAATGAGGTAGCGGGTCTTCCCGCCTTCAAAGATGGTTAAGAAGAGCAAGCCACCAAAGACCGCTAAGGAAAGGAAGTTAAAGTCATCTGTATCTCGACGTTTGAAATAAGCCCCAACCAAACCAGCCGATAGAACGATCCAGATCACCTGCTTCACAAATTCATAATACTTGTATTGCGGGCGATCAATGCTAAGGAAATAGGTCCGCACCCATTTTGCCAGACCATTATTTTTAGTCAGGGGTGCATAGAGAGGGTTAATCAAAGGCGTCTTCTCATACTCTACATCTCGGTACAGCCAGCCAAGGGTTCCTTCTGCTACCGTCAAGGATTGCTTGTAGTAGATATGACCGATCAAACCTAAAGGTCCATATTCCTTGAGACGGCGCTTGATTTCTTTGATCACATTTTCCTTTTTAAAGAGGGCATTGTTGTAATCTGAGCGCTTGTCCTCATCGATATAGGCCAACAATCCCTCTTTCATATCTTCTTGGTTATGACCCATATCCGTCAAGCCCAGATTGATAAACAAGAGCGGTCCTTTAGCCAACCCTTCTTGTTTCAAGATCGGTACAACTGTTTGATGATTGACCGCTGTATTCAATCCTGCAAAGACAAAGCCTGTCATCATGACTGTCACCGTAGCAATCTTGCCAAAGGCCTTCCAATTTCCTCTGAAGAACAGCACAGCCCAAAAGGCAATCATGACAATAATCGTCGTTGGACGGATCAACATGGTCACGCCAGATAAGATTCCCAAGCCAACAATCTTCTTCCAGGAGCCTGCTTGGTCTTCCTTCAAGAGATCCAAGGCCCACCATAACTGAAGAGCGATCAAAGGAAGCGGCGGAATGTCCGTGTACATGGAATAGAAATACGGCGAGTAACAGATCAAGCTCACATAGAAGAGATAGACTAGATCAGCCGTTTTTTGATTGAAATGCTTCTGGGACAGCTTGTACAAGAGGACTGCACCCAGATTGACATAGAGGATATTGAGAGCCTGCATGACCCACAGACCGCTAGAGCCAAATAAGACATAGAAAAACTTCTCGTAAAGAAAGAGCGGAATGTTATTGGGATTGCGACTGAGGTAGTTGGTGATAGAGGATTGCTTAAGAAGATCAAAAGCCCCTTTGAAAACAACCGCAGCATCCCGACGGATAAAGAGCTCCGCACAGACCATAACAATCAACTGAAAGACAAGGGCTCCAAGCAAGAAGCCTTTTTTATGCCGGGTCAACCAAGCAAAGGCACTCTTTAGCCCATCGCGTTTCAACCAGGCTAGCAGAAATAGCAATCCAGCACCTAAAATGGCTAGCCATGAAATCTCTCTTAGATAGGTTACACTAATCAAGAACCAGTGGACCATCACTAGCAACATGACAACATGAAGCATCCCAAATAGAATACGTTTACTTTTCGATAACATAGGTCCATTATATCAAAAAAACAGCAATTCTGCTGTTTTGGGGTGGTACGAAATCATGTAGGTTGGTGAAATATCATAGTTATGATGATATTAACGGTAAACCAGACCCGATCCTGCTTCTTCATTTGCAAATAATGTTCTTTTGTCATCTTATACTACCTTAAACATAGTTTTTCCTTCATCCATAAAAACAATTACTACTAATATATCGGATTTTACTTTGAGTTTCAAGTTCACCACCAACTAGTGAAAAGAGTATAAAAAAGAAGCGTTAGAAACGCTTCCGTCCTATTATTTATTTTGCCAAGTTTCTTGGTTTTCCTTGAAACGGTGCAACAACTCTAATCCTTCAGAGGTGATGTAACCTTGTTCTTCTGCCAAATGAATCAATTCAGTATAGTTAGACAAGGTTTCAAGTTGAACGCCAGCTTCCGCAAATTTCTTATCGGCTTTCTCCAATTGGTAGGTGAAGATGGCTACGACACCAAGAACGTCCGCCCCTTCACGCTTGGCAGCTGCGACAGCATCCAAGACAGATCCACCAGTAGAAATCAAATCTTCCACTACGACCATCTTTTGGCCTTGTGGTACACGGCCTTCGATTTGATTACCAGCACCGTGGTCTTTTGGTTTGCTACGGATGTAGGCAAATGGCAAATTCATCTTGTCCGCAATAATCGCACCGTGAGGAATCCCTGCAGTTGCAGTTCCTGCAATCACTTCTACTTCAGGGAAAGCTTCCTTAATTTTATCTACAAATCCATTTTCGATCAAGGTACGAGTTTCTGGATAAGCAAGTGTTACACGGTTATCTGTATAAATTGGGGACTTGATACCAGATGCCCAAGTAAAAGGTTCTTCTGGTTTCAAATAAACCGCTTCGATTTTCAAAAGATGGCTAGCAATATCTTTAGCTAATGACATGACGACTCCTTTTTACGATTTTAATCATATACGAATTAAATCAATTATTGATTTAAACAACAACATTACAGGTTAGTGAATAGTTTAGGGAAGACCCTATCAGGCTTCCCGTACAGCTACAAAAAATCTCACTTTTAGTAGCGATTGGTATTCCGACGATTTAGAGGATAAAACGATTATTTTTATCCTCTAAATCTAGTGAATGCGTTAGGGAAGGTCCCATAGGACTTCCCGTAGAGCTACAAAAGTTTCACTTTTAGTAGCTCTTACGCATTCCACTGTCTCTTAATTTCATGATAAGCGTCCCATGGGTTTTCTGCTTGGATGATTGGACGTCCAACGACAATATAGTCAGAGCCGATTTTATGAGCTTCTTGTGGCGTCATGACCCGTTTTTGGTCACCGATTTCAGCTCCAGCTGGACGAATCCCTGGTGTCACACAGACAAAATCTGATGAAGTGGCATCCTTGATCAAGGCCACTTCATGAGCTGAGCAGACAACCCCGTCCAAGCCAGCTTCTTGGGCCTTGCGAGCATAATTGACTACTGATTCTTGGACCGTTGTTTGGATGTTTTGGCAATCACGCATGTCTTCTTCACTGGTAGAAGTCAGCTGGGTCACGGCTACCAATTTAGCTCCTTCACCAAGAGCTGCCTTGGCTTCGCGCATCATCTCTACACCACCAGCTGCATGTACCGTCACCATATCTACTCCGAAGGTACCGAGTACAGACATGGCTGATTTGACTGTATTTGGAATATCATGTAATTTTAAATCAAGGAAAATGCTGTGCCCAAGCCCTTTGAGATAATGTACAATTTCAGGACCAACTGCATAGAAAAATTCCATTCCGATTTTTACAAATAATTTTTCGTCTTCTGGAAAATGCTCTAAAAAGTGTTTGACATCCTCGAAAGCTGGGAAGTCAAGGGCGATAATAGGACGTTCTTCACGCATGGATTACTCCTTTTTATGATTGATCATTTTGTTCACAAAAAAACCTTGCCCGAGGCAAGGTTACACGAAAATTAGGTAAGAACAACTACCATGATTCACCGTCTAGACCTTAGGAGCCTCTCTGGACTACTTTAAAGGTTTTTCTTCATTGTAGTACGATATTAAAGAAAAGTCAAGAAATAATCGCAAAACATTCGGATTCAATCCGTCTTTTTTTAATTTTATTAGAATGAGTTCAAAATTATGAAAAAAAAACTTGACAGATAATCTTTTTTCCTGTAAAATACTTAATATGCTGAGTAAGGGTTGTTTAAAGTTGTTACTTACTCAGTAGCCTGTTGGGGTTGTTGCCAACAGGCATTTTTTGTTGTCTTGATGATCTTTAAAGTAGATTTTCCCGTACATGTTTTCGGAAGTTCTCAAGGGTATCAATCCCATAGTGATCCATGACTTGTGGCAGATCTTCGATGATGGTTGGACAAGCATAAGGATCGGTAAAATTAGCGGTTCCAACTCCAATCGCAGAGGCTCCTGCAATCATCATTTCAATAGCTGCTTCTGCTGAATCCACACCTCCCATTCCGATAATCGGAAGTTTAGTGGATTGAGCAACCTGGCGGATGAGTTTTAATGCAACTGGGAAAACGGCTGGACCCGACATGCCTCCGGTTCCATTGGCAATGATGGGCTTACCAGTCTTGAGGTCAAAGCGCATCCCGACCAAGGTATTGATCATGGTTAAGCCGGTCGCTCCTGCATCCTCTGCTGCTTTTGCGACCTGCGTGATGTCTGCCACACTAGGCGTTAACTTGACATAGACAGGGACTGAGGATGCTTCTACCGCTGCTTTCACAGCCGCATAGGCCAACTCAGGAACCTGCCCGATTAAGAGACCATTGTTCCCATGGTCTACATTTGGACAAGAGATATTGAGCTCAATCGCTTTGACATTTGGCGCTTGCGAGATCTTCCTAGATACCGTTGCATACTCTTCGTTGGAGAAGCCAGCTACGTTGGCAATAATCGGTAGCTCCGGATAATGTTGGGCCAACCAAGGAAGTTTTTCCGCCAGAACCACGTCTACACCTGGATTTTGGAGGCCAATGGCATTGAGCATGCCTGCAGGAGTTTCAGCGACACGGGGCGTCGGATTACCAAAACGGGCCTCCGCAGTTGTCGCCTTGATCATGATGGATCCAAGCAGGTCTAAGTCATAGTATTTGGCATATTCCTGACCAAAACCAAAACAGCCAGATGCCGGAATAATCGGGTTTTTCAAGTCTAAACCAGGTAAGGATACGGCTAGTCGATTTGCTGTCATAAGGTCCTCCTACATCACAATCGTTCCGGTTTCAAAGACCGGTCCGTCTTCACACACGCGCTTATTAGCTGCTTGGCTTTCATTTTCCAGATGCACTACACAGGCGTAGCAAGCCCCCATCCCACAAGCCATACGCGATTCCATAGAAATGTAAGCGCGGGGATGATCATGGAATTTGGTATTGACATATTTGAGCATGCCTGGTGCTCCACAAGAATAGATAGCGTCAAACTCCTGGTCCATCTGTTCAACGACCGTAGAGACATAGCCCTTAGTGCCATAAGTCCCATCGTCTGTCGTTACAGTGACATGAGCAACCTGAGAAAGCTCTTCTTCCAAAATAACGGCTTCTTTGGTCGCAAAGCCGACAACCACTTCAACTTCCACCCCTTGCTCATGGAGTTGTTTGGCCACTTGGACCAAAGGAGGAACACCGATCCCGCCACCAATGATCAAGGCTTTCTGACCTTGGCCGAGATTGGTGAGATCAAAGCCATTTCCCTGAGGTCCCATCACGCTGAGTTTGCTACCGATTGGCAATTGGGAAAAGATAGCTGTCCCCCCACCTTCGATGCGGTAGATCAAGCGACACGTCTGTGTCTTACGATCAATCTCAGAAATTGAAATCGGACGGCGAAGGAGCTTGGACCCATCAGGGACGCGGATATGAAGGAATTGTCCTGGTAGCATCTGCGCCACCATTTCTCCCTTCAGGATCATAGAATAGATGCGGGGAGCGATTTCTTCTTGAGCGACCAGATCCATCTCCTCCATCATGATGTTGCCAAAGCGTTTTTTACAACTGTCACTGACCATTGATTTCCTCTTCTTTCTTTCAGCAAAAAAGACCTCGCAAAAGCAAGGCCCTACAAATGATCAGCTAGACACCGTCTACTGATCTTTTTTCTGTCTTTCCTTGCAGGCCTCTCTGGACCTCTTAAAGGTTAAATTTGTCTCATTATATCGCGCTCCTTCTCGCTTGTCAAGTAAAATCAGTAACTCAGGAAACTTTATGGGGGTCAAAATCTTCTGGGATCGGCTTGATGTATTGCATAGCAATTCGGTTTTCTGGCTTGCGATCGACCAAGTAGAGAACCAACAAGAAGATCCATTCCAGGGGCTTCATCAGATAGTAAATGACATCCATGGCCCATTTCTTCTTGATATGTTTGGCAAAGGGATAGCCATAGCGGTCGTAATTGCGACGCAAGAAGCGATGGAATCGTGGCGTCTTTTCTTCTAACACCTGCTCAAAGGCATTGGCGATACAGAGCTGGCGATTGACGACAACCGGATGTCCGTGGCGGATTCCCATCCGCTGGGGCTTGACAACATTTTCATGCCCACCAGCCGCAACCGTACAGAGATAGTGCTCATCAATGATGAGATTCTGAGGAGGTATCTTCTGTGAGAAGGCCCAGTCAGCTGTATTCGTCCAGGCCTTGATCATGGAATCCGGCTGCTGCCCAAAGAGCATGAGAACAAGGACAACAAAGGCAAGGGTTGGAAAAGCGACAAGGACCGCTAGCCATGGCCAGTTGCGCGACTTGTTTAAGAGCTGATGGAGCCATTGAAGCAGATGATTCTCATAGCTTATCTCTGTTCGATCTTCCTGCCACTCCTTGATGCGAAACCATAAGAGATGGATGGAATAGATCAGTAAGAAAAAGGTGTGAAAACTTGCTACCTGCAGTTGATTATCAAAAACTAAGAGAAGAACCACTCCTCCTAGAATGCCACTGATGCAGAAGATATTTGCTAACGGCGAAAGTGAGTTCGCATCCCGGTAGGAATAGATAATCAAGGCAAGTAAAGTAAGAGCTGCCAGTGTGAAGAAGGTCGGATAGGCGCCAGACCAGATCAGAGCATGCTTCTGAGAATTGATCAAACTCTCACTCCAATCGTAAAAAGTCATATCCTTGACGATGAAAATGAAAATCGCTTCGAGAAAGCAACCAAAGAGACCAAACCAAAGAACGATTGTTGGCTGTTGCTTCTTCTTTTTGACAGGCTTATTACTTGAAGTCTCTTGCCTTTCTTTCATTTCTAATGAGGCATCCTTTTCTATCAGCTCTTCGCCCTTGACTGGTCCTCTATCTTCAAACAGATCTGGATCTTTGAGAGCTTCTTCCTCCGCTTCTTTGAACTGGATGCTAGACCACCGACCGATCCCATAGATAATGACAAAAATATTGGGGACAAAGAGGGCCAGAGTCAAACCGTAAGGAAAAATCTCTATCGTAAAGGATAAAATTGCAAAAAAACTAAATTGAACCACTGAGTCCGACAGAGCATAGAGCGACTCACGAATGACAAAATAGATGTAAAAGGCCAATAGAATCAGGGCATTGGTCACAAAATTGATCTGTAACAGGCCGGCTGTAAAATGCGTCTCCAAATCCTTATCCTTTTTCTTATACCAGGAAACGAGTTTTTTCATAAGATCTCCTCAATCCATTTTTTACCATTCTATCAAGCAGCTCACCCCTTAAGCAAGGCAAAACTGTATTTTTCCATCAAAATCAGTCCCCAGATGGAGATTTTGTTTCCAATTTTCTATTTTTTATATATTTGATCTAGCCTACTTCCTATTACCTCCCTCAGCCTGTCTTATTCTCTGATACAGTCCTTGAAAGACCACATTTTACGGGAAAAACGCGCTCTTTTATGTTAAAATAAAAGCATGAGAATACAACAATTACAATACATTATCAAAATCGTCGAAACCGGCTCTATGAATGAGGCCGCAAAACAACTCTTCATCACGCAACCTAGCCTTTCCAATGCCGTTAAGGACTTGGAAAATGAGATGGGAATTGAAATCTTTATCCGAAATCCCAAAGGGATCACTTTGACCCGCGATGGGATGGAGTTCCTCTCTTATGCCCGCCAGGTGGTGGAGCAGATTGACCTCTTGTCCGAGCGCTATAAAAATCCTGTGGGCTCTCGTGAGCTTTTCAGTGTCTCTTCACAGCACTACGCCTTCGTGGTTGAGGCCTTCGTTTCACTCCTCAAGAAAAGCGACATGGAAAAATACGAGCTCTTCCTACGGGAGACGCGGACTTGGGAGATCATCGATGACGTCAAGAACTTCCGAAGCGAAGTTGGCGTACTCTTTTTGAATAGCTACAACCGCGATGTCCTCTCTAAGATGCTAGATGATAATCACCTGATTGCCACCCACCTCTTTACAGCGCAACCTCATATCTTTGTCAGCAAGACCAATCCTCTTGCCAAGAAAGAGATCGTTCACTTATCTGATCTGGAAGATTTCCCATACCTTAGCTATGACCAAGGGACCCACAACTCCTTCTACTTCTCAGAAGAGATCCTCTCTCAAGAGCATCATAAGAAATCCATCGTCGTCAGTGACCGGGCTACCCTCTTTAATCTCTTGATTGGTCTGGATGGCTACACCATTGCGACCGGGATCCTCAACAGCAATCTCAACGGAAATAACATCGTCTCCATTCCCCTTGATATCGAAGACCCGATCGAGCTGGTCTACATCAAACATGAAAAAACAGCCCTCTCAAAAATGGGAGAGAAATTCATCGAGTACTTGCTTGAGGAAGTGAAGTTTGATAAATAAAAAATATCTGAGTGTTCATGTTCACTCAGATATTTTTTATTGTCTTAATTGTGAAAATACTTCCCCAATCTTTCCTTCGATAACCAGGTCTGCTTGCTTGTCTTGTGGGATACTGGTTTTATTGATGACAACCAGCTTCTTCCCTTGGAAATACTGGATCAAGCTAGCTGCTGGGTAGACCACGAGAGAAGTTCCACCGATAATCAGGAGATCAGCCTCTTGGATGGCTTGGGCTGCTTGACTAAAGACGTCCATATCAAGAGGTTCCTCATAGAGAGTCACATCCGGCTTGACCACCTTGCCACAGTTCAGACAGTGTGGAACCGGGCCTTCCAAAGCTAGAAAGTCTTCCAAATCATAAAATCGCTGGCAACCCGTACAGTAATTACGGTCGGCGCTGCCATGGAGCTTCAAGACTTTTTTAGAGCCAGCCATTTCATGGAGACTGTCGATATTTTGTGTCACCACTGCCTTGAGCTTACCAGACTCTTCAAGCCGAGCCAGATAGCGATGAGCAGCATTGGGCTTGGCATCTGGGTAGAGTAGGTATTTCTTATAGAAGTCGAAAAAGTCCTCAGGATAACGCTCAAACATGGTATGGGAGACCAATTGTTCAGCTGTCAAATGCCGCCTTACCTGAACACTATAGACACCGTCTGAACTTCGAAAATCTGGAATATTTGACTCCGTGGAAACTCCTGCCCCACCGAAAAACACGATCCGATGACTCTGATCAATCATCTCCTGTAGTTGAGCAATCTTATCCATCTACTTCTCCTTTAGTAGCTCTTCCATCACAGCATTGGCCTGATCAAAATAAAAGTTAGCTTGATCATAACGGATGCCTGTGTAGCTTGCAAGGTCAATCAAATTCTTCATAAAATCTTGAGAAGAGAAACCCGTCGTCCGATGGAGCTCTTCTTCATCAAAAGGCTTGATCAAGTGGGCCAAGGGATTGCGAACGGATTTTTCTAACTCCCGCAATTGTTGGGCCGCAACTTTGACGCTATCTGGCAAATCCAACTGCACAATCAACTCCGTCAAACTGGACGAATTGACCACACTTTCGCTGTGGAATTGCTGCAGGATAGGGTTGTCGGACGCATGCAGGCTCTCAAACTTCCAACGGTCATAACTCGATTCTTTGGAGTTATGAATATAGTTGGTAATATCAGGAATTTTCAACTGAATCAATCGCATAAAGATCCGATAGATGGCTGGGCTAACGGCACGAACAAAGTCTATAATCTGTTCATTTCTCAACTTCGCCTCTAAGTCATAAAGGTAGTTGGCCAACTGCTCATCTTCTGGATCTTCATGCCAAAAAAGCTGAAAACCAGTCGCCCCTAGCAACTCGGTTCTCAACTTTTGATTCATGACGGGTTGGATATTAAGCTCACGACGCTCCGCCATTAACTGCAGTAAGCTCACCAACAAATCCGGTACTTCCTCCTGCTGCTTGATAGAGCGCAGAGCCCGGCTGTAGTGATAATTTTGGAGATCGTAGAGCCATTCATCATGAAGGAATTTTGCCATTAGTCTGCAATCAAGGTCTCAAGACCGACTTTCATCATGTCTGTGAAAGTATTTTGACGTTCTTCAGCGGTTGTATCCTCATCTGGATTGACCAAACTGTCTGAAATAGTCATGATCGCAAGCGCATCAACATGGTGTTGAGCAGCAAGATAGTAAAGGGCTGCTGCTTCCATTTCTACAGCTTTGACACCCCACTTACCAAGCTCAATATTCTTTTCACCATAGTTTGAATAGAAGACATCTGATGATAAGACATTTCCGACGTGGGTCGTCATGCCAAGGTCTTTGGCAATGTGGTAAGCCTTGTCTAAAAGATCAAAGCTAGCGATTTGAGGGAAATCGTATTGAGGCCAGTCGTTGCGGATGATGTTTGAGTTGGTTGCAGCAGCTTGCGCCAAGACCAATTCACGAACATGCACATCCTCATTCAAAGAACCAGCCGTTCCCACACGGATCAATTTCTTCACGCCGTAGTCGACAATCAACTCACGCGCATAGATAGAGATGGATGGCATCCCCATCCCAGTACCCATGACAGAAATACGATGACCCTTGTAAGTCCCTGTGTAGCCAAACATGTTACGGACTTCGTTGAAGCAAACAGCGTCTTCAAGGAAATTCTCAGCAATAAATTTCGCACGAAGAGGATCCCCAGGAAGAAGAATTTTATCAGCAATTTCACCCTGCTTAGCAGCAATATGGATAGACATAATATAAGATACCAAGGGCGTTAAAGAGGCAAAGTAAAAATAGGAAATCCGACAAAGATGCATCGCATCTAGGAGGATTTATCTTTTTTACACAGCCTCTAGCCCGGGTTCAGTTTCAAACCCGAACTACCCTTCCTTTCATTTTTTATATACAGAACAGGCGACAGAGAACAAAGTAAAAATAGGAAACTGACGACGCATCGCAGATGCTAGACAGTTTATCTTTTTTACACAGTTCTCCGCCCGTATTCAGTTCAGCGAATACGGTAAACCCATCCTTTCTTTTTTTATTGAGTAATTAGGAGAGCTTTCCGCTCGTGTTCAAATCAGAACACATGCTCTACCTTTCTATAAGATACCAAGCCCGTAAAAAGCACAGTGAAAATAGGGGATGGACGCAGCAAGTACTGGACTTGCAAGTCAATCGATCTTTTTCACACAGCTTTTAGGGCGGGTTCAATTATTATTTGGTTTTGAAAGTCGTGGCGATTCCGGGTTCAATTCAAACCCAAACTGCCCTTCCTTTCATTTTTTATTTTGTTAATGAGTCCAAAAATGCATAGAGTTTAGCATTCATTTCTCGATAATCGTAAACACGAATGGCTTCAGGTTCTTGAACAAAGGTCAGGTTTTGACTTTGTTCTTCCAAAACATCTTCACCGTCTGCAGCAATCAAGAGATCGACTGCTTCTGGATCAAATTCTAAGTGGGCTTGGAAGGCATAGTGTTTAGGACTGAAGCGAATCATCTGACGTGGACACCCTTGACTGGTCGCAAGAACGACAGCATCTTCTGTCAATCCTGGCATATCGCCATGCCAGTGGCCGGTTTCAAGAATTGCTCCAAACTCACCGACATGTGGATCTGTTAGTCCTTCAGGCGTCAAGGTCACAGGATAAACCCCAATCTCACGTTCCGGACTGTGGTCATACTTCGCACCATAGGCAACAGACAGGAGCTGGGCACCCAGACAGACCCCAATAATATAACGTTCTGCCTTGATGGCTTTTTGAATCAACTCGATCTCTGCCTGAGGATCGTAGTATGGAAAAGCTTCTCGATCTTCATCTGGCGATTGAGGACCTCCCATCACAATTAAGAAGTCAATCTCATCCACTGTCTCTGGTAAGGCTTCATTCTCATAGACTTTGGTCGTGGTCACCTGATGGCCACGCTCCTGCGCCCATTTTAGATAAGCGCCCGGCACTTCAAAAGTTTCATGCAGTACAAAATGTACCTTCATCATTTCTTCTCCCATCTCTTTCGAATCACGTAAGACAGACTAGCCGCAAGTACAAGCGGGATTGTCAAACTCAAAGGCTGGCCTGTAAATCCAAGGCTCAGGGCAATGGCTGTCAGAGGAGCTTTTAAGGTCGTCCCTAAAAAGACGGTCGCTCCTAGTAACATCCCTAGAGCAGGATCCAGATGAATCCCAAGGACTGTCAAAAGCAAGGTCACTAGATAGCCAGAGCCAATCCCTAAAGCAAATGATGGTGTCAAAGTTCCCCCATAGGCACCATTGCGCAAGAGGAGATAAACCAGAAGCCCCTTCACTGCAAGAGTCAGTGGAAGATAAGGAATCGACTGGCTAGACAAGAGGGCTTGCGCCAGTACCTGGCCATTTCCCATAAAGATAGGGAAAAAGGCTACTAGGCTCCCCAGCACTAGAAAGGCTAGAGGAAGAGACCAAAGAATCGTCCTATCCTTCCGCCGTTTGTGACTAGCCCGCTTGGCTAGGAAATCAAAGACCAGAGCCAAGGGAGTGACCAAGAAAGCAATCACAATAGCCTGTAAGAAGCTGCTAGCTGACCATGAAACTGCGGACAGGTGATAAATGGCCTCCTGACCAACGATAGGCTGAGCTACCCAGGTGGCCAGATAAGTACTGGTCAAAACAAGTAAAAAGTTCTGCCAACTGTAGGCGAGTCCTAAGGTCTCAAAGACAAATAAGCTACTGGCAAAGGGGACCTGATAGACCGCAGCCAAACCAGCTCCAGCCCCACAGGCGATCAAGACTTTTCGCTCTTTGAGAGCTAGTGAGAATCCCTTCGCCAAGCGACCAGCTAGAAGAGCCCCGACCTCACGTGGGGCTCCTTCTTTTCCGACCGATGCGCCTGCTCCGACAATTGCCACCTGCATCCCTGCATGAAGGAGGTGGGCTAAGGGCGCTGGTTCCCTGTCTCCAGCTAAGTCAATTTGCTGGCGAATAGACAGGATCTTATAACGTCTTTGCAGAACATACCAGAAGCCAGCTGCCAAGCACCCAGTCACACACAAAACCAGAAATCTACGGAGACCTCCTGCTGCTTGAAATTGCTGGAGCAAATCGGAACTAGCTTGGCCAAAGGCCAGCCCTTGCACCCCTTCTAGTAGATAATGACAGGCAATTCCGACCAGACCTGTCCCTATCCCTAATGATAAGGTGGCTAGAAGCAACCTCAGCCCGTAGGGCAGACTTTGGAGTCGTGCTTTCATTGGATTAGAGTTCAGCAAGGATCGCTTTTAGCAAACCTTTGAAGTCGCCTTTGACGCGCTCTGTCACTTCTACTACTTCTTCGTGGTTGAGCTCTTCTTGGAAACCAGCCGCAAAGTTGGTAATACATGAAATACCAAGAACCTTCAAGCCAGAATGCGCTGCAATGATGACTTCCGGAACAGTTGACATACCGACAGCATCTGCTCCAAGTGTCTTATAAGCACGGATTTCAGCTGGAGTTTCGTAGGTAGGACCAGTCACACCGATATAAACCCCATCATCCAACTTGATACCCAATTTGTCAGCCACTTTATGAGCTGTCTCCCGGTATTCAGGTGTGTAAGCTTTTGACATATCAGGGAAACGTGGACCAAAGTCATCCAAGTTTTCACCGATCAATGGGTTTTGACCAGTCATATTGATGTGGTCTGTGATGGCCATCAAAGTACCAGGACCAAAGCCAATACCACCAGCAGCATTTGTAACAAGAACCCCTTCACAGCCCAAAACTTTCATGACACGAACTGGGAAAGTCACCACTTCTAGTGGGTTTCCTTCGTAAAAATGGAAACGTCCTTGAAGGGCCAAAACCTTGCGTCCAGCAAGCTCACCATAAACCAATTTACCAGCATGGCCGACAACCGTTGAACGACCCCAGTTTGGAATTTCAGAGTAGTCTACCACGACTGGATTTTCGATTTCTTCAGCCAGTTCTCCAAGACCTGATCCAAGGATCAAGCCAAACTCAGGTGCTTCCATTCCTTTGCATTTCAAAAAAGCAGCTGTTTCATTGATTTTTGCTAATAATGTCATTGCATATCTCCTTTATGATTTCCTTAAAAATTGGCCAATTTTGTCAAATGTATTGGCATTGCGAATGGTCAAGAGACGGTAATCCGGCATCTTGAGGACTTGTCTGTGGTAAGCGGTCTTTGTATAGGTCTCTTCTGAGTATTTGCCCCAGTAGATCCCAAGGCTTCCACGATGGATGATTTCATCACCGAGCGAAAAAGAGGAGACCAGCTCCCAGACAGCATCCTGATTGAGGTCTTCTGTGTAAAAGAGAACATCCTTGCGGGCCAGATCCTCCTGCCACCAGGCTGGTAGAGCAGCGAGATCTTGCGCATAGTCCTCAGCTGAAAAGAGAGAAAAAGACTGGATAAAGGGATAGTGATCACGAAAGAAATGTCCCAGTAAATCCACCAATTCTGCTTTAGAACCAGCAGATTCAAAGAAGATATTGCCACTATTGATGTAGGTCTCTACCCCATCCAGCCCGATCGTTTGAAGCTCCTCTCGAAGCTCTGCCATTACGACCTTGTTTTTCCCGCCAACATTGATCCCTCTTACGAGGAGAGCGAAGCGTGTCATCTTAGTTCAATTTGTCTAAGAAGCTTTCACCGATCATGGCTTTTTCAACACCAAAGTTCTCTGCAATTGTTGCAGAGATATCAGAGAAATGTCCGACTGGAATCACACCATTGCCCTTGAAGGATGGGCTATAAGCCAAGAATGGGATGTATTCACGCGTATGGTCTGTACCAGCGTAGGTTGGGTCATTCCCGTGGTCTGCCGTGATCATCAAGAGGTCATCTTCACGCATCGCTGCAATGATTTCTGGCAAGCGTTCGTCAAATTCATGCAAACAATCGCGGTAGCCGTGAGCATTGCGACGGTGACCGTAAAGAGCATCAAAGTCTACCAAGTTGGTAAATGAGAACCCTTCTTGGAACTCAGGAAGCCCCATGGTCTTAATCAAGGTATCCATACCGTGGCTATTTGATTTGTTGTGGCCCATATCGTGGTTGATACCAGCTCCGTTAAAGATATCGTTGATCTTACCAACTGCATAGGTATCAATACCTGCTTCGTTCAACTTGTCCAAAACAGTAGGCGCAAATGGTGAAACAGCCAAGTCACGACGGTTGGCTGTCCGTGTGAAGTTTCCAGGTTCCCCAACATAAGGGCGGGCAATGATACGTCCTAGAAGAGCTGGACGTTCCAAAGTGATGGAACGAGCGTATTCACAGATACGGTACAACTCATCCAAAGGAATGATGTCTTCGTGAGCAGCGATTTGAAGCACAGGGTCTGCTGATGTATAAATGATCAACTCACCAGTTTCCATTTGACGTGGTCCAAAGTCATCGATCACCGCTGTACCAGAATAAGGCTTGTTAGCTTCACGAATGACCTTACGTCCTGAGAATTCTTCAATCTTTGTAATAATTTCTTCAGGGAAACCATTCCAGAAAGTATCAAAAGGTTCTGTAATGTTGAGCCCCATGATTTCCCAGTGACCAGTCATGGTATCTTTCCCAAGAGAGACTTCTTGCAATTTTGTCGCATAACCAGTTGGGTTGCTTTCAGCTGGCACCGTCTTCAATGGTACTTCACGAGGAATATTTCCAAGACCGATTTTGGCCATGTTTGGTACATTTAATCCGACGGTTTTAGAGATGTGGCCCAATGTATCAGATGCTCCGTCTGGAACACCTGCATTGACAAAGTTATTGGCATCCGGTGCAGCACCGATCCCAACTGAATCCAGCACAACTAAGTGCATGCGTTTAAATTTTGACATATACTGCCTCTTTCCTTTATTAAACTAGCTATATTATACCATATCCCTATAAGAAGAGAGCCGTTGATAGATCCGAACCCTCTTAGAGAAACCTATTTTTCAATGATGACAGGGCCATCTGGTGTCCCTACAATCACTTTTGAAATCATGTTCAAGAATAAACCGTGCTCTACGACGCCTACGGTATGATCCAATTCATTGGCTAGAGCATCTGCATCCTCGATCACCTTGAGATCCAAGTCAAGGATGAAGTTGCCTTGGTCGGTTACAAAACGTTGATCACCCGCAAGACGGAAAGCAGGATGGTAACCTTTTTGCTCAAAGTGACGGAAGAGATTTTCAGCCCCATATTGCACTACTTCCACTGGAAGTTTGAATGCCCCAAGAGTAGTGACTTGTTTAGATTCATCCACGATCCAAATGCAGTCTTTTGAATTGGTTGCGACGATCTTTTCCATGAGGAGAGCCCCACCGCCCCCTTTGATCCCGTTTAATTGAGGATCCACTTCATCTGCGCCATCCACTGTCACATCAACCACTTCGACATCGTCGATAGCCTTGAGCGGGATGCCTAAACTTTCAGCCTGATCATAGGTCACATTCGACGTTGTGACAGCTGTGATCTGCAAGCCTTCTTCTTTGATGCGACGACCCAATTCAGCCACAAAATAATAAGCAGTTGACCCTGTACCGAGACCGACAATCATGCCGTCTTTGACAAACTCAGCCGCTTTAATTCCTACCTGTTCTTTTAGGTTTACCATCATAGACCTCCTTTTATATTCTATTACAGTATAGCATATTCTGAAAGAGATTTCACTAATTATTTGAAAACCTTTCCAAGTTCTTCTTCCAGAAGCAAAACCTTGCCCGTCTGCTGACTTTACGATAGAATAGAGATGAATCTACAGGAAAAGAGAATGACATGATTACTAAAGAATTTGATACCATTGCTGCTATCTCGACTCCTCTTGGTGAGGGAGCTATCGGGATCGTCCGCTTGAGCGGGACAGACAGCTTTGCCATCGCGCAAAAGATCTTCAAAGGTAAAGATTTAAGCAAGGTCGCTAGCCACACGCTAAACTACGGCCATATCATAGATCCAGATAAGAACGAGATTCTCGACGAAGTCATGGTTGGAGCCATGCGCTCGCCGAAGACTTTTACCCGTGAAGACATCATCGAGATCAATACCCACGGCGGGATTGCCGTAACCAATGAAATCCTGCAATTGGTCATTCGTGAAGGCGCTCGATTAGCTGAACCTGGTGAATTTACCAAGCGGGCCTTTCTGAACGGTCGGGTCGATTTAACCCAGGCAGAAGCCGTCATGGATATTATCCGCGCCAAGACCGACAAGGCTATGAACATCGCCGTGAAGCAACTAGATGGTTCCCTGTCTGACCTCATCAACAACACGCGCCAAGAGATCCTCAATACTCTGGCCCAGGTCGAAGTCAATATCGACTATCCTGAGTACGATGATGTCGAAGAAGCAACCACTGAGATCATCCGCGAAAAGACCAGTGAATTTGAAGTCCTCTTGACCAACCTTCTCAAGACTGCCCGTCGTGGCAAGATCTTGCGTGAAGGGATCTCTACTGCTATCATCGGCCGGCCAAACGTCGGCAAGTCGAGCCTCCTCAATAATCTTCTTCGCGAAGAAAAAGCCATTGTTACCGATATTGAAGGAACCACCCGTGATGTTATCGAGGAATACGTCAACATCAACGGCGTTCCCCTCAAGCTAGTCGATACAGCTGGTATCCGGGAAACCGAAGACATCGTTGAGCAGATTGGTGTCGAACGGTCAAAAAAAGCCCTCAAGGAAGCTGATCTAGTCCTCCTCGTCCTCAATGCTAGCGAGCCCTTGACCGATCAAGATCGCCAACTCCTTGAGATCTCACAAGATAGCAACCGCATCATTCTCCTCAATAAGGTCGACCTCCCAGAGAAGATCGAAATCGACCAACTGCCAGAAGATTACATCAAGATTTCCGTTCTGAAAAATCAAAACATCGATCAAATCGAAGACCGGATCAACGCCCTCTTCTTCGAAAACGCTGGGCTGGTTGAGCAAGATGCGACTTATCTTTCTAATGCTCGTCACATCTCCCTCATCGAGAAAGCTGTTGAAAGCCTGCAAGCGGTCAACGAAGGCTTGGCCCTCGGTATGCCGGTAGACCTGCTTCAAGTCGACCTCACACGCACCTGGGAAATCCTCGGAGAAATTACAGGAGATGCTGCTCCAGATGAACTCATTACCCAACTCTTCAGCCAGTTCTGTCTTGGTAAATAAATCTATTTTAAGATCCTATACTCTTAGAGACTTTTCTCACGGCGGAAAGTCTCAAATATTTCTTTCAAAATAGAATTAAGTTTACAGCTATAGGATCACTCAGTTTATACAAAAGTAGAAAAACAATGTGTCCAAAATAACAAAAATGCGTATGTGTGCAAACATACGCATTCTTTTTTGGTTTTATTTTCCTTGTTCTAATCGCTCGACGGTTTGATATGCTTGGTAGATCAGGAAGAGCCCAGTAGCATTCAAGACTGGAATCGCAATCGGCAACTCGGTCACGATTTGTGAGAAGGGTGAATTGCCAACAAAATGGAGTCCAAACCCAGCTGCTAAGTATCCCCAGCCCGCTAAACGTAGATCCTTGCGTCCTCTGCTTGCTTGGACAATCAGGAAGAGTCCCAGCATGACAAGTCCTGTGTAGACCCAGTGAGACATGGGCGCATTGGCCACACGACCGAGAATCCCTGACACCGTATAAGAGAAACCTTCCGGCAGGTCCTGACGGATATAGGCAAAGTCCTCCACGATCTGGAAACCAAGACCAGAGGCAATAGCCAAAAGGAAGATCGACTTGATGCGATGGACACTGAACAAATAGAGGACAAAGAAGATCGGAATCAACTTAAAGGGTTCCTCAAAGAGGGGAGCCGCGATGGCACTCTCGTACTGGTTCCAAAAGTCGCTATATGGAGCGATTTCTTGAATCATGTCATGGAAATAGGTATTGGCAAAGCTAGACAACCAACCGGCAACAAAGCCCCCACCTAATAGAGAAAAGAGAACCGGTACCCAAGACAACTTCCACTTCTTAGCAAAATGAAAGAGGGCCCAGACAGCAGGAAGCGCATAAACCAAGAGGATCAAGGTTGAAAGTCCCACAATCCCGTACTGGCTACCAGACATCCAGCCTTCTGTCAGTGATTGGGTCTCATAGGCCAGCCCAATCGCTAGCAAGAGTAAATAGAGAAACAAAATCGATTTGCGTTTCATAAAAGACCTTTCTAAAGTGAAATGAAAAAGGCTGGAAGCCCAGTCTTTTCTGAGTACTATCATTGTAACAGGATCAGCTTGAAAAAACAATAAACTGAGCTCTCAAATCCAGCTCCTACTTCAATACGGCTAGGATCTGACGAATCATATCCGGATCCCCATCAGGCAAAGTCACTGTTTCAGCATGATCCAAGATCCCTTGGGTAAATTGCGTCATAAACTCCTCACTATTGAGTTCATCTGCAGACTGTTGCCAGTGGCTCGGTACAGGATAGATGGTCACTGTCCCATCACCGTTGGATGCATAAGTCACATGACCTTCTGCAGAAATAGGAGTAAACAACTGACGCACATCTTTTGGATCTCGGCAAAAGTCAGAAAGCCTTGATCAGTTTTGGGACCATTCGAAACAACACAGCTCTAAAACGCAGTTCTCGCACTGTTGGAGTGTCACCATGTGTTGGAACTATTCGAAACAACACAGCCAAAAGATTATTCTTTTGAGTTAAAATATGGTTATCCATAATCAGTAATGCGCACCACTAATTCGGTGCTTTTTTTGTGTTTATTTTCATCTATCCCTAATTAGTCATTATATTAACTATATTTTACTCCTTCCCTCCTCAAAAATCAATTCATTACATGGAGATATTCCATCTATTTTTAACTTGAAATTTACAAAGGAACTCGCATGCACGAGTTCCTTTAGATAGTGGATATACTCCTTTTTGTATAACATTCCTCATTTATTTTCTGTAGAGACTTTCCGCTGTGAAAAAAGTGCCTGAAACTTAATCGTTTCAGGCACTCGGAATTCTTGAGACCTTAGGCTCAAGAATTAGTCATGGAACTTCGTAGAAGTTCGCTGACGTCCGTCCTCACCTAAGGAAAGTCTCGAAAGAGGAATTTCTATTCAAATAGAAAATCCCTCATCTTCATAAATTTATGTCCCCTGCCGGAATCGAACCAGCAACTACTCCTTAGGAGGGAGTTGTTATATCCATTGAACTAAGGGGACCCTATAAAAAAAGAAGCGAGATTACTCCCGCCTCCTTGTTCGTCTTAACGACGGATTTCTTTAATACGAGCTGCTTTACCTTGCAATGCACGAAGGTAGTACAATTTCGCACGACGTACTTTACCGTAACGTACAACTTCAATCTTTTCTACACGTGGAGTGTGTACTGGGAATGTACGTTCAACACCGACACCGTTAGAGATTTTACGAACAGTGTACATTTCAGTGTGTCCTTGACCTTTACGAGCGATAACAACGCCTTCAAAGATCTGGATACGTTCACGAGATCCTTCGACAACTTTCGCGTGTACACGAACAGTGTCACCAGGACGGAATGCAGGGATATCAGTACGAAGTTGACCTTCAGTCAAGCTTTGGATTAATGGATTCATTTTATTCTCCTATCTTCGTCAATCTTGAGGGACCTCCCTCAGCGGATAAACTGTATTTTTGTGCTTCCATTACGCACAGAAACTATCATATCAGATAATTTCAGGTTTGTAAAGCTCTTTTCTCTACTTTTTCGCAACTTTTTGACCGGAATAAATACTCCACTCTTTTGGTAGGCAATAGGCGATGGCACAAGCAATGACAAAGAAAGGAAGATTGGCATAACCAAAGACTTCTCCTCCGATCAAGATCGGTGCGAGCAAGGTCGTCGTCGCACTGCCAAAGACACTAGCGTATCCGATAGCAGCCACGACTAAGACTGGTAAGCCCAGCATAGGAGCAAGAAAGACTCCAAGCGTAGCTCCGATCGCAAAGAGCGGGGTTACTTCTCCTCCTTGGTATCCAGCTGAAATCGTCACCACGGTAAAGAGGAGCTTCAAGATCCAGTCATAACTCTGCGCACTGCCCTGATGAAAAGCCACATCAATCAGATTGGTTCCAAGTCCACTATAAGTGCCGACCTTGGTGAACTGGAGGGTCAAGAGGACCAAGCTAAGTCCAGCCCCTATAAGGGCAATCCGAATATAAGGATTAGGCAGTACTTTCGCGACTGTTTTCTTCAACCAGGAAAGGCTAACTGCAAAGAGTTTCCCAGCGAGGCCAAAAGCTAGGCCAAGAAGGGCAACTTTGATCAAGGTCTCTGGTGTCCAGCTTAGCGTTTCTTTTAGTGGCACAGCAAACTTCTCCAAGCCAAGGGCATGAGAGGTGAAGCTAGCCACGATCGAAGCGATAAGGGCAGGATAGAGAGCCATCAACTGCAACTCCCCAACTGTCAAGACTTCAAGGGCAAAGAAGGTTGCTGCCAGTGGCGTCTGAAAGAGCCCCGCAAAACCAGCTGCCATACCAGTCATGAGAAAAATACGCGAAGCATCTGGAATCTTGATATGACGCGCAAAACGATGCGAAAGCGTCGCTCCGATCTGGACTGCTACACCTTCCCGACCGACCGAACCACCAAAGAGATGGCTCATCCAGGTCGTCAGCATGATCAAAGGTACCAAGACCAAGGGGATTTTCTCCTCACGCGCGTGCCCGACATCAAAAATAAGGCCCATCCCTTTTGAAGCCTTGCCACCGAAACGTTTATAAAGATAAACGATGACAAGCCCCGCTAAGGCCAAAAAAAGAATCAAATGCCAATGCTGGCTTCGGAAATCCCCGATCAGAAGAAGACCTTGACCAAAAATCATATCAATGGCACCAACCAAGAGACCAATGAAAAGCGCCATCCCTGTTAGGACCACATACTGTTGTGCTTTTTTCTTGATAGATAGACTAGTCACGCGCCCTCACCTCCTCTTGGAAGTCTCTCGAGCGCTTCATCATATCTTGAAACTGAGCTTGAATGGTCGCACGATACTGCTCCTCCGTCACGAGAGAGCCGACTTTCTCAAGCACCTCTCTTTCCCTTCCTTGATCGAGCACAGGTAAACCCTGCTGCTCCTTATATTCTACAATCTGACCGACACAGACCATCCGTCTTTCCAGCAAGGCTACAAGCTCTTGATCGATCTGGTCAATGTCCTTACGAATCTGATCTAAATCCATGTGTCTCCTCTTTATTTTGGATATAAATCGAGGCTGTAATCCATCGATTCATCCTCTTTGTCATTAATTTGCTTTTGCTACAAGTTCTTCTGCAAAGGCTTCTAATTTTTCAATGTCTTCGTCTTCTGCAGACAAATCAACCTTGACACACTCAGAGCCTTTTTCAGCACCAGTCGCAGCGAAGCAACGGTCAAAATCATCAACTGCTTTACAGAATTCATCGTAGAAGGTATCACCTGATCCTACCACACCATAAAGTTTGCCTTTGAGATCAAGGCCAGCCAAATCTTCGTAGAAATCTTGGATCTCATCTGGAAGTTCTCCATCACCGTATGTATAAGTCGCTACCACTGCGATATCTGCATCAAGGAAGTCCTCCGCATCCACAGTTGTACACTCATCCACATCTACTTCGACACCAAGATCACGGAATTTGTCCGCTACGATATCCGCAATTTCTTCAGTATTTCCAGTCATACTAGCAAAAACAATCTTCGCTACAGTCATAATTTCCTCCCAAAAGCTATTTCCCGTATTATACCACTTTTTCAAGCATTTTGCACGAAACCTTTCCCGATAAGGTGAAAGAAGGGACATGTTTCAAGAAATTGGACCGATGGAACCTAATCACCCTTGTTTTCATTTAATTGACTGTTTCATTTCTTTCATCATATCCATCCATTCTACCAAAATATTGATCTTCTGTAAAACCGCTTCCACAGCTCCTAATTAGTGATAAATGCTTGCTGGATGGGCCTTTCTTATGTTAAAATTGACAGAGAAAATGAGGTAATGTATGAACGTAATGAATGAAATTCTTGAAAAAATTCAAGCTTATGACACGATTATTATCCACCGTCATCAGAATCCGGATCCGGATGCGATTGGTAGCCAGGTGGGCTTGCGGGACCTCCTGCGTGCGCACTTCCCTCAAAAGCGGGTCTTGGCAACTGGCTATGATGAACCGACCTTGACTTGGCTTGCTGAGATGGATACTGTCAGCGATGAGGATTATAATGGAGCTTTGGTGATTGTCTGTGATACGGCCAATACTCCCCGTATCGATGACAAGCGCTATACGAACGGTGATTTCCTGATCAAGATCGACCACCACCCAAATGACGATGCTTATGGAGATCTGCTTTGGGTCGATACTGAGTCTAGCTCTACCAGTGAGTTGATTGCATTTTTTGCTAAGGAATTGAATCTCGAACTTCCTGTTAGTGCTGCGCGTCTCCTCTATGCTGGGATTGTCGGCGATACAGGTCGCTTCCTTTATCCTGCTACTTCGACTCGAACCTTTGAGATCGCTGCAACTCTTCGAAGCATTCCCTTTGATTTTACAGCACTTGCTCGGCAGATGGATACGATCAACCTTAAGACAGCTAAGCTTCAAGGCTATGTCTATGACCATCTTGAGATCGATGAACATGGCGCTGCGCGTGTGACCCTAACACAAGAGCTCTTGAAGAAATTCGATCTACGGGATTCAGAGACTGCTGCAATTGTCGGAGCTCCTGGACGCATCGATACCGTATCTGTTTGGGCCATCTTTGTCGAGCAGGCCGACGGTCACTTCCGTGTCCGGATGCGTAGCAAACGAAAAGTGATCAACGAAATTGCCAAACGACATAATGGTGGTGGCCATCCACTCGCGAGTGGAGCCAACTCCTACTCCCTCGAAGAAAACGACCAAATCTACAAAGAGCTACAAGAAGTGGCGCGCACGAACGAAGGCTGAGAACGGTTTCTCAGCCTTTTTTTCTTGGTCATGGGGTTTTCATTTGCTCCTTCTTATGGTAAAATAAAGCTAATAAAATTTTTAAGGAGACTTATTATGGAAAAAAATCGTTTGTTTATCATTATTTCTGCTGCGGTGGCGATTCTTAGCTCTTTCTTGCCATGGGCAAGCCTGAATGCTGGAAACTTCGGTTCATACAGCTGGAATGGCCTTCGCGGAGATGGATGGTTTGTTATTATCTTCGCAGTCGTTGCGATTGTCCTTGCTTGCTTGAATGATGTAAAATCTTCACTACCAAAAGGTTTTGCAATTGGTGTTATCGTATCTGGGGCTCTCTCAACTGTTGTAACATTGATTGATGTCTTCGGTGTGAATAAGTACGCTGCTAATTTCAATGGCTATGGCGTTTCAATGGGCTTTGGTTTGATCCTTGCTTTAATTGCAAGTATCGCTATTGTTGTGACTGGTCTCTTGGCGATGTCAGGTGGTAAAATCACTAAAGGAACATTTGAAGAACTTGCTGAATCTGGTAAAGGATTTGCCCAATCTGTTGGACGCGTAACAACTTCTACTGTAAAAACTGCTGTAGATGAAATCAAAAAAGAAACACACGAACACACTGAGGGACAAGCTGATCAACCAGTGGAAGCACCAAAAGATCCAAATCAACCTGAACAATAATAAGATTAGATTCACCTTGGCTTAGCCAGGGTGATTTTTTTGATCATTAATTTAAATAAAATTAGTGAAAATACTTGTCAAGATCCTGGAAATTTGGTACACTAGCTAAGTAACAATCTATGGCTCGGAAAGAGACCATGGCAGAAAGGAAATATTGCAAAATGAAAAAAGATATCCATCCAGAATATCGCCCTGTTGTCTTCATGGACACTACTACTGGTTACAAGTTCGTCAGCGGTTCAACTAAATACTCAAACGAAACAGTTGAATTCGAAGGTGAAACTTACCCATTGATCCGTGTTGAAATTTCATCAGACTCACACCCATTCTACACTGGACGTCAAAAGTTCACTCAAGCAGATGGACGTGTGGATCGTTTCAACAAAAAATACGGTCTCAAATAAGAACCAACACAGAACCATTTCCCTTTCGGGAGTGGTTTTTTTGATCTCCGTTTCTTTTATTGTGAACGCACAAAAACAGAGGTTAGGATGTTGATCCCGACCTCTTTTTTCATCTTAATGGAACTGCATTCCACCATCTACGATAATGGTTTGTCCTGTGATGTAGTTTGAATCTGGTCCAGCAAGGAAGCTGACCGCTGCTGCTACATCTTCTGGTTCTGAAAGACGTTTCAAAGTGATATCTTTAGCGAATGTTTGCATACCCCATTCGTCGTCTTTGCCCGCGTTCTTCCCAACTTCATGAGCAATGTCAAACATCATTGGAGTCTTAACAATACCTGGTGCATAAGCATTGACAGTGATTCCTGAATCCGCCAAGTCACGCGCCAAAGTCTGTGTGATACCACGAACTGCAAATTTAGTACCACCATAAACAGTCAAGTTAGGGTTACCTACAACACCTGCTTGTGAAGTTGCATTGATGATTTTTCCGCCATGGCCAAGCGCTTTGAATTGAGCTTGTGCAGCTTGAACACCCCAAATCACGCCACCAACGTTAATAGCAAATGTACGTGTAAATTGTTCTTCTGTAATTGTATCAAGTGGTGTAGTTGGCGCAACACCTGCATTATTGACAACAACGTTCAAATCCCCAAAGTGATCAACAACTTTTTGGAAAGCCGCAGCTACTTCAGCTTGTTTAGAGACATCAGCAACGACCGCAAAAGCATTTTCTGCTGACAACTCAGCCACTGCTTTTTCCGCTGTTTCAGCATTGTAGTCCAATACTCCAACTTTAAAGCCATCTTGTACCAAACGTTTTGCAATTGCAAAACCGATTCCTTGACCTGCACCTGTAACAATAGCTACTTTAGACATATGATTCCTCCTTGGTATCCCTGATACCAGCAAACGTTCATAGAAGAACAGCAAGGGTTGACAACTAGTTTTGATGGGGTCTTTTATAAATATCCGACAAAACTATGCTAACAGTATACTCCTTTGTGAAAAAAGTGTCAAACTCTGGTCTTTTTTTTCTAAAATAATTTTAACGTTATATTATCTTTATTTAGTAATAACTTAACTGATAAATAGGATGCTGAGTAGGGTTTCTAATCTTAACAAAAACAGTCATATTGCCTATTGTTTTGAGGATAAATTGAATAACCTACCTAAACCAGTTCAATACATTATTGCGATCATTATTTCTTCATCGTCTTTTACATTTCTTACAACTTGTTTTAAGTTAGAACGTACGAAGCTCTCTTTAGCTGATACAGTATTTTAAAAGAGGCTGGGACAAAAGTCTTAGCCTCTCAATTGTCTTTGGATTATCGAGCAAGACGCAGTGGTTGAGTGGGCTCTACTACGCTGATTTTATCAGCTTTTACAGCCCTACTCAACTGTGCGGAGGTGGGACGACGAAATCGAATTCTAACGAATGACCGATTTCTGTCCCACTCTCTTTCTTTTTTTTAAAACATTTTAAATACTGCAACTGCTAATACTGCGCCAATGATTGGACCAACCACTGGGATCCAAGCGTAACCCCAGTCACCATCTCCTTTGTTAGGAATAGGAAGGAGGCTGTGCATGATACGAGGTCCTAGGTCACGAGCTGGGTTGAGAGCGGAGCCTGTAGTTCCACCGAGAGACAAACCAATCCCTGCAATCAAGGTACCAACAGCAAAAGTACCAAGCCCTGCTTGAAGGTCATAAAGACCAAGCGCAAAGATAGTTAGTAGCAAGACAAAGGTTCCAAGGATTTCACTGATGAGGTTTGAAGTAGTGTCCTTAATTGCTGGACCAGTACTGAATGTTCCAAGGATATTTCCAGGATTTTCTTCTGCTAAGTAATGCGGTTTGAACTGCAACCAGACAAGGACTTGACCGACCATGGCTCCGGCAAATTGTGCAAGGATATAAGGAATGACAGATGCCCAAGCTAGGCCACCATTAAGAGCAATCCCAATTGTTACTGCAGGGTTCAAATGGGCCGGACTTAACTTACCAGAGATGAAGGCTGCGACAGCAACCGCAATCCCCCAACCAAGAGTAATGACGATCCAACCTGAGTTGTGGCTTTTCGTTTTTGGAAGAACCACTCCTGCTACAACCCCATTTCCCAGAAGAATGAGGATTAAGGTTCCTAAAAATTCACCAAATAATTCTTTCATATGATTTAATTCTCCATTATAAAGAGGGGAAGGTTAGACAGTCTTCTTTCCAACCCCTTTTTTGTTTTTCTTAGTTTTTTAATGCTTCCAAGTCATTGTTTTCCAAAGCGACTTGCAAGTCTTTGCGGTAGCCAACTTTTTCTTCTTCTGACCATTCATAGAAGCGGCCCATTTCATCCAAAACAGGTTCGATCATCGCATCTAAGCTATCCCGCATAAAGAGCATGTGGTTGGTACGACGAAGAAGGAAATCAACTGGGCTGAGTGCCAATTCATTGCGCATTGCATAGTGAAGTGACAAGGTATCTGCTAGGCTCAATCCAGGTGCTTGTTCCACGCTATGAGCAAGGGCGAAGACCTTAGGTGCATTGGAACCGTATAGGTTAGCTAGGTAGTGAGCTTCCTTGCTATCCAAGCCACGAGATACGCCAAGTTGAGCAAAGGCTTCGATTTCAGAATCCACGTTCGTTGGGTTAATTTCTCCACCTGATACTGGATAGGTCTTAGAGTTAATCAATTTGAACTGACGGTCGAACTCTTCCTTGAGAATGGTCAAGACACGCTCCATCGCTCCTTCAGCCATCTTGCGGTAGTCTGTAATCTTCCCACCAGCCAGGGTCAAAAGACCATTGTCATCGCGATCAAGGCTTGATCCACGAGAAACAGCAGATGGATCCAAATGTTTTTCAGAAGTGCTACCTTCCAAGTAGCTGATTGCTGATTCAACATCTTCACGCGATTTTTCTTTAGAAAGATAGCCTTCAACTGTTGCAATCAAAGCATTAAAGCTCTCATCACTGATAGTGCCGTTGTTTCCACCATTGTAGTCAGAAGCACTGTTTCCTGAGATCAACGGACGAAGACCAGCCCAGCTACTTTCGATATCATCGATGGTGATGTGAGCTTCTGGGAAGCGGTTATTCACGATTCCTAACAAGTAGTCGACATCTTCTTGAGTTACTGTTGGATGCTCTAAGTCACCAGTGTAGTCCGTGTCAGTCGTTCCGAAGTAAGTTTTGTTTTCACGTGGCAAGACGAAGACCATCCGACCGTCTCCAAGACCAGTATCGAAGTAGACTGGTTGAGAAACTTTGATCTTGCTTGAATCTACGACCAAGTGAACACCCTTGGTTGGACGCATCTGTGAATGCTGCTCTCCATTATTTGAGAGATTACGCACTTTATCGCTCCAAGGTCCAGTTGTATTAATCACCAAACGAGCCTTGATTTCAAAAACTTGATCAGTCAAGAGATCACGCGCCACTACACCTGTAATCTTGCCAGATTCATCAAAGAGGAATCCTTCTGCTTTTACGTGGTTGGCGATGAGAGCCCCATCTTGGTTGGCACGTTTGATATTTTCAATCACCAAACGAGCATCGTTGTTACGGAAGTCTAGATATACCCCACCACCGACAAGACCTTCTTGTTTCAACTCAGGCTCACGAGCCAACACTTCTTCCTTGGTCAAGACCTTGTTGGCAGCTGGTGTATTGCTTACACCTGCCAAGAGGTCATAGAGGTCCATGGCTACCTTGAGACGGAAGAGGCTAAAAGTTGCCCCATCTTCATCATAGACTGGTAAGAGCATTGGGTCTGGTTTTGGAATATGAGGAGCAATTTGTTGAACTACTGCACGCTCTGAAACCGTATCTGATACCACTTCTACGTCAAATTGTTTGAGGTAACGAAGTCCACCGTAGACCAATTTTGTTGAACGGCTAGATGTCCCTTCCGCAAAGTCCTGCATCTCAATCAAACCAGTTTCAAGACCACTTGCTGCTGCCTGCAAGGCTACACCAGCACCTGTGATTCCCCCCCCGATGATCAAAAGATCCAGGGTGCGTTCTTGCATTTTCTTAATCGATAATTCACGAGTTTTCTTTGAAAATTCCATAATTCTTCACTTTCTATCCTACTGAAGTCTTGACTAGTCTTCAATTTCTGCAAAGAGTTGGGTAGCTTTAACAGCTTTCTTCCATCCCTTGTAGAGTTGTTCTTTACGAGATTCGTTCATAGAAGGCTCAAATAGTTCACCAGTTGCATTGAGTTCTTTCAATTCATCTAGGTCTTTCCAGTAGCCGACTGATAGACCTGCAAGGAAGGCTGCCCCCAAAGCTGTTGTTTCCAAGTTTTTAGCACGAGCGATATCAATACCAAGAATATCCGCTTGGAACTGCATCAAGAAGTTATTCATAGCTGCTCCACCGTCCACTTTAAGGACTTGAATAGCCGTCTTAGCATCAACCTGCATAGTATCAATGATATCCCGTACTTGGTAAGCAATAGATTGAAGAGTCGCCTTAATAAAGTCTTCTTTGGTTGTTCCACGAGTCAAGCCAAAGACAGAACCACGAGCATTTTGATTCCAGTATGGTGCCCCTAGACCTGTGAAGGCCGGTACCACATAAACTTCATCGTTGTTGTGAGAATCACGTGCATATTGTTCAGATTCAGGTGAGCTTTCCACCATGCGTAGACCATCACGAAGCCATTGAATGGCACTACCTGCGATAAAGATGGAACCTTCCAAAGCGTAGTAAACTTTACCATTGATTCCATATCCAATGGTAGTCAACAAGTTATTTTCAGATAACTGCATCTCTTCACCAGTATTCATGATGATGAAAGATCCAGTACCGTAAGTATTTTTAACCATACCAGGTTCAAAGGCCAACTGTCCAAAAAGAGCCGCTTGTTGGTCACCCGCCATACCAGAGATAGGCACTTCTCCACCGTAGAAATGGAAAGGAGCTGTTTTTCCATAGATTTCAGAGTTAGAACGAACTTCTGGAAGCATAGCCTTAGGAATATTGAGGATTTCCAAAATCTCATCATCCCATTTTAGGTCTTTGATATTGTAGAGCATGGTACGAGCAGCATTTGAATAGTCTGTTACGTGAGAAGCTCCGTCTGTCAACTTCCAAACCAACCAAGTATCGATGGTTCCAAAGAGCAATTCTCCTTTTTCAGCCCGTTCTTGTGCTCCTTCTACATGATCCAAGATCCAGCGAATCTTAGTTGCTGAGAAGTAGGCATCAATGACCAAACCTGTTTTTTGGTGGAATTTTTCGACATAGCCTTGGCTCTTAAGTTGTTCAGCTAAAGAAGCTGTTTGGCGAGACTGCCAAACAATGGCATTGTAGATTGGAAGGCCAGTATTCTTATCCCAAACAACAGTTGTTTCCCGTTGATTGGTAATTCCGATAGCTTCGATTTGTCCTGGTTTGATGCCACTTTCGATAAAGGCACCAGCGATAACAGACTGAACAGAGTTCCAGATTTCATTTGGATTGTGTTCAACCCAACCAGCTTGAGGGAAAATTTGAGTAAACTCTTTTTGGCTAGAGCTAACTTTTTCTCCTTTTTTATTAAAAATGATGGCTCTTGAACTTGTTGTTCCTTGGTCAATGGCCATAATGTATTTTTCTTGTGACATGAACTGTCCTCCTGGGAAAAAGAAATATTCTTTAGGAGACGTACTCCTTACATTGTCTAGTATACAAAATAAACCGCTTTCATGTCCATCAATTTTTTTAAGAATTTTAAAAAATTTGAGTAGATGGATTCAGAACCCTTGTTTCATAAGGATTTCTAAGACTTAGAAAAAATGAAATTTTTAGAAAAATCTAATAAAAAAGCTAGGCAGAACAATTCGTTTAGAATCTGTTCTTCCTAACCTCAATTTTTTAATTACTACTAATTCAGCTCAATAATATCATAAAAGTCTCATCAAGCATTGAATAGCTTTATTAACCTTCTTCTTGGTAGATCATCTGGCGAATATTGGCTAGATCGATCATATCTAAATCATATTTTAAATAATAGACAGGAATCCGCTGGGTAAGACTAATCGGATTGTTGGTCACGATCAAATCGTAATCTGAAGCTGGATCAACGGCTTCAATGGTAATAAAACGATTGTACTCTAAGTAGCGCTTGAGGACTTCTGTCATCCGTGTATAACCTAAATAGCCCACTGTTAAGTCTAAGCCGATCTTAATTTGTCTCCCACTATTTTCCGCGATATAATCCATTAACTGGAGCCACTCCCACTTGATTTTTTTATCCAGAGCTGTCCCTTGGCAAAAGATCGGAAGTTTGCTAAAGATAGTGTCTGCTACTTCTCTATAATCATGACTACTAAAGACATAAGGATTGTGGCTTTCAAGTTGGTACTTATACTTGTCTTGAAGAAGGTAGCCTGTAAAAAGATAGACCTGTCCACAAATTTGACTCAATTCATAGGTCACAGGGCCTTCGATATAATCCCCTAATAACTTCTGCGTTTTCATCTCTTGAATGAGTTGCGTTGTCAAATTACCAATCTCTCCCCCAAAGCCTAAGATGTACTCCATAGTATGAAGCGGGAGGATCCGATGGGTGACAAGGAAAGCAAAGAGGACTAACATCTCTCCATCTTCATGGCTAAGAGCGATATGTTTCCCAGAAAAGAGCTGGTTTACCCGACGAAACAAGCGTTGGTAAAAAATGTTGTCCGTATAGCCCTTCATCTTCTGTTCAATTTCTTGAAACTGACAGGCATTGATCTTAAGTCGTTGCTGGGTAATGTGGGACCAGAGAACAAAATCCAAACGTTGGCCTTGAGACAACTGGGCACCACAGAGCTCTTCTAGGGTTTCAATTTCGGTTTGTCTTTCTTTCTTGGCAAGTTCTTGTTTCCAGTCTGCACTAGCCCAAACCTTTCGTAGCAAACCAAAATAAAAATAACGAATTTTATGTTCAGGTCCCTTGAGGCGCCCATTTTGAATTGAAATAGAGAACTCAGTTAATAATTTATTCAAGCCAGAAATATGACGCCCTAGTGTGGCTTCACTAATCAAGAGTTCCTGAGCTAATTGTTGAGCTTGAAATTGACCATGATAAAGCAAATAGATCAATAGTTGGTACTTGATAGCATTGTCCAAAAAAGCCCGTCGAATGTCACGCCCCTTTGTATCCGAACCCACAAGAAGGCGAAAATTTTCATCTTCTCGTTCAATGGAAAGGGCCAGCTGATTCTCTTTGGCCTTGTCATTGATCAATGCAAGATATTTGTTCAAGGTTGCTTTGGAAAAATCTGTCTCCGCCATCACTTCTGACAGACTGCTTGGAGAATGTTGCTGCAGATGAGACAGGATTAAAAACTGCCCACCCTCACTTTTTTCCATTAAATCAGCTAAATGCATTTTCAGAAAACCCTTATATTGTTCTATCTTTAGAGTACCATAATTTGGCCAAAAGAAAAAACAATCTGTTTCTATCCTCGTCGGCAAAAGAAAAAAGAGCCCTAAAGCTCTTTTAACTAGTATTTCAAATGCTTATCAAGATCTGCTTTAATCCAACCGATTTAAGAACTCCATGGTCGGACTGTCCTGGTAAAGTTCTTTTAGAGGAATCTTATGATAGGCAGAAATCTCTTCCGATGTCACACCGTAACGAATCAAGAGATCATAAATACGATTTAAATCATGACGTAATTCATCCGTAATGAGGACATTATCGCTCGTTTCTTTTGTTTTCCAATAATAAGAGGGTAGAACTTCCTTGGTTTCTATTAAAATAGTTTGCAATAAAGTTCCTCTATGACTATCCTTCTGAGAGATATCTGCTCCAAGTTCTAACATTTTTTTAAAAACCTTGAAGGATTGGTCAGCCTTTTCCTTAGACGAATACAACTGATATTGACCATTCCAACGTTTGATCATGCGCCTGCAGTCAAATACAGCTCTTCCACCGGCCGTTTGGATGACCGGTTGACAAAATGGATTCAGCTCTGTTGGTTCTTCGATAAAGTTAAGATCTGCCCCTCTATCAATGAGTAAGTCCGCAATATCTAAATGTCCCGATTTAATAGCGACTTGAAGAAGGGATTGGCCTTGATCTCTTTTAGGTTTGTCACCCGAAACAGCATTGACTTCTTCAGGCTTTCTATCCAATATCTGACGGACAGCCTCTATATCACCCCTTCTCAATAACTGAAAGGTTTTTTGCATGGTCTTTCCCCTCTCATATTACGGATCAGAATGACACTGTTGTTAAATTTTGTCCCATCTATGATTTCTTCGTTACATTGATTATATCACTTTACAGACTCCTATATGATGGATTGTGTCATTAGCTAAACAGTTTTATTTTATCACCTGATAAAAAAGAAACCTCCCATCGAAATTGGATGAGAGATTGAAAGCTTTTTTATGATTTTCGTATAGCTACTAGCCAAGAGGCTAATAGAATTTCAAAAATAACCAGAAGAATAATCTGAGTAAGTGAACTCTGAACTAGCATGAGAACAGCCAGACTATCGATCAGCATATGAGCGAGGATACAGGGAACAGCTCCTTTCGAATACTCCTTGAGAGCTCCAAATAGGAAGGTATTCCCTAAAATCATCAGGTAAAAAATGAGATAGTTGGACGAACCTGCTGTAATCCAAGGAAGTTGATAGATAGGGATATGCCAGAGGAACCAAACAAGGGAAAGTGCCATCATTTTAGATACAAAGTGCTTGCTAAAGGAAAGATGCTCTTGTAAAAACCAACGCCATCCAACTTCTTCTAGACCTCCATATAAAAAAGTCCATGGGAAATACAGGAAGAAGGCCAAGAGGGAGTTCCCTGTAATGCTAACATTCATGAGCAAGAATGAGATCCCATAATAGATGACTGGAATTAGCAAAGTTAGAAACCAAGTCTTGGTGCTCTCTTTCTGTAAAAAAGTTTGTTTGAAAAATTCTCCAAGGGATCTGGTTTCACCTAAGACGATGGAAAAGCAAATAGCCGTTATCATAGGAATCGAATTCATCAGGATGAAAAGCAAAGAGCCTCCCAAACTCCTTCCATCTGAGAAAAACCATAGTTCAACTTTGCCCTACTAGAAAAGTAGCAAGGAGGGCAGTTACCGAATACCAGAAGGCAACGCCTTGTTCTAAAAATATTTTTTTCATTTTTCCTCCGTAACGGGATAATCAATTAGATAGATTGCACCCTAATCCGCATCGACCCAAAGATGGTATTGTTCACAATGGAGACATCGAAAGAGGTAGCCACACATGTCACCATCCTTGACTAAGTATTCAGCCACATCCTGAAATTCATCACGCGCCTCATATTCTTCCAAAACTTGCTCTGCAATGCCCATCTCTTCCAGTTCACGAGTGCCAACTGTCCCCATATAGGCACAGTAGTCTTGGCAACAGGAGAGCCAATATTCGCCCTGCCAGCTACTATAGCCTGGAGTTTGACAGAAGAGGAGCTGGTCTTTTTCCTTATCCATTACCCCTTGCCAATCAGCATCTTGGATAAACTCTGCTTCAAACTTTTGGGCAGCACGACCAGTAGAAATACAAGTTGGACAAAGATGTCTTATCTCTTCTACACAATAAGGTCTCAGAGCATAATAGATGGTGTGATCTTCCCCACACGAAGGGCAGGTCTTAGGCTCGCCTTCCTTAAAGGAACCCGTCGCTAGTGGATCCGGATGATAGCGGAAGGTTGGCAATTCACTGACTTTCTCCTTATGAGCCTCTTTTTCTTTTTCGGTCAAGGGACGAGAGAGAGCAAAACGATCTCCATGACTATGACTCATCTTTTCTAAGGTAAAAAGTTTCTTAACTTGCTTACGATCTGACTTGTCGACAAGCCCCAAAAAGAGCGTATAAGCACTGGCATATAAGCCCAACTCTTGGTAGACATCCACCAAGACCTGCTTAGCTTCTGGAGTTTCCAGTAAGTTCAGCCGATCCGCAAATTCATAGAGAGCTAGGACGCTGGATGAATCCTTATCTTGCGCTTGGAACTGCTTTTTCAAGTGGATATATTCTTTCATAGAGTCGTTCATAGAATTGCTCACTTTCGTTTTTACAGAGAATTAAATCTTGGTGTCATTTCTATTCTAGCGCTGAAAATGTACTTTAAAGCCATACTTACCAGCATTTAGCTTGAGTTTTTCAACCAGCACTTCATTCCGCTTGCTTCTACCAAAAAAGAAAGGTATGGTCTTTCCATTTCTGAGTTCGATATAGAAAGCGTAGCGACTTCCACCACCAGCGCGACCACGAAGCAACAAGTAGCTTAGCTGCTTAATCTCTTTCAGTGGGATCATTCGCCGACTGAAACACCAAGGCTCATGAATGTAGAAGATACCATAGCTAATATGAAAAGGGGCAAAGAAGGGACCGCCACTACGTTTCACGATTAGTCTTCTTCTCAGGAAAAGGAGAAGACTGAAAAAGAGCAAGAAAACTAGCACAAATAGAATCGGAGCACTCTCCATCATCTTTCTAATTTCTAACACGCTACCCTGCATCCTCTATTTCATTTCAACCCATTTTTCATTGTCCATGATAAAGGGCTTGGCTAGACCTTCACCTGTGTAATCCTGGTATTTGGTCTCCAAGTATTTGTAGACATCTTCCTTGGTCGCAAACTTGATGGCTTGGTAGGGTTCTTCAAAGGTCAGCTTTTCGATAAAGAGGTAGCCGTCCTTGGTAGGAACCAAGACACCGACGTGACCGACAAAAAGGGAATTGCCATCTAGGTTATCATGAACGATAACGGAAAGCATGCGGGCATTTTCATTGAATTTGAAATTGGCAAAATACTCTTCCATCTTCTTGGCGTGAACCTTGACATCCGTTGTAGCTTCTGTCGGAACCCGTGAATAGAGAATGTTAAAGGCTTCCTTGTCTGCCTCATCGAAGACTTTCCCTTTTTCAATCGCATCATTGTCCACGAACAAGAGTTCACTATCCGCCTTTTGCTTAGGAATCTCGATGCGATTCTTCAACAAGGTATAACTATTGATCCGGCAGTTGGTTCCGACGAAATCTCCTTTTTTCTTGGTCCACAAGTCACTAATCTTCTCCACATCGTATTCCGTCTTTTTGAAAGTGCTAAAGTCGCCCGTCAAGCCAACAGATCCTACGATGTTATCATAGTCCGTTACGAGACCAAGAAACTTGTCTACACTCTCCTGATCCAAATAAGCAGACAAGAGAGCCCGCACTTCTTCGACACTTTCCTTGCTATTGAGGTTGCTGTATGTTCCCTTGTAGTGCTCCTTGTCTGAAGTGGCCTTTTGGACAGTGGAGCTTTCCCGCTTTTCCTTGGATTTCTTTTGGTTGGTCCCACAAGCCGCTAAAGCAAAGATCGCCAAAGCACAGCTAGTAAGGAGCATGATTTTTTTAGATGGTTTCATAGTTTGGTTCCTTTTCTATATACTAAGATGTTTTGTAACATGGAATCGCGTTGGACAACATGATTCATTTCTTTTTCCTATCGAATCTCCTTCTCCTATATTATAGTTTAAAACTGACTTAGCTCCAACTATTTTTCACGAAATGAGGAAACTTTATAGGTAGCAAAAAAAGAGCTGGCAGACTATCCAGCTCTTCAATGAATAATGAATCTTATTTAATCTTATGTTTGTTCATCTTTTCTTCAAAGATGGCTGTCATAATCTTGCGGAGCTCTTCTCCTTCTTTTTCAGGAAGTTCTCCTTGGCGTTTCGCCACCGCATAGAGTTCAGGGTATTGCTTGGCTACACGCTCAACAGTCTTGGTCGTCGCATGCCCTCTGACAAAGAAAGGAATGCGTTTGATCCATTCCTGCGGGACAAGAGCGAGCAACTTCTTCGCCGCTTCTTTATCAGAAATCTCAGCTGTACTCAAACCTTGGTTGATCTGTTCTTGTTCTTTTTCTGTAAAATCTTTTAATTCCATATGAATCTCCTTATTCTACTAATTTCTTTACCTAAGGACACATTATACACCTATGTAGGGAAAAGCACAATTAAAGGAACCGAAAAATAGAGCAGGGGTAAGTCATCCCTCACTCTATCTATTAGTCGTTAAATATTATGAAGTATAGTTATCTTCCATTTATTGTGGAGCATCTCCTTTTTGTTTTAAGTAATAGTCACTTTACTCTGTTAGTTTTTTATAGTAATAATCGTAACTCTTACTAAATTGTCTAATCTGGGGAATAGCCACTTCATAGTAGTGATGGTCGATCAAAAATATTTTCAGTTGATCTTATATATTTTCCATTGGACTTGTTTCGAAATCACCACTGTTCAAATAGCAATCATTAATAGAAATTGTGTCCTTATGCTTATTATGCCACTTTTCATAACTTTCTACCGCAGCTATCTTAGCTTCATTAACCTCTTTTAAGGTCTTTAAATAAATACTAGAACTATTGTCTAATCCAACAAATCTATTTTTGCATGTTCTATTGCGTACTCGGCTTCCTCTTGAGTAAATTTTCTATATTCAACAAGTTTTTCTAATAACCTTTCTTTCGAAATCTTGCCACTGTTTACATAAGATTCCGCTTCTTTCACAGCATTCTCCTTCCAATCGAAATTTACTTGTTCTACAGCATAGTCAGCCTCTTTTTGAGTAAATAGTGCAACATTTATCAGTTGCTCAACTAACTTTTCTTTTGAATAACGATACTTTTGAAGTGATTTTGCTGCTAAAACAGCCTGCTCTCTCCAGTCTATATTAAGCTTATATACAGCGTACTGGTTAGCGCCTTCTGAATAATTATAAATCTTTATTTTATTTTTGATAGCCTGCATCGAAATAGGAGAATCCGCTGACAGATTTTTAGCTGTTTCATATGCCCTTTTAAATTCTTTTTCTACTAAAGTTGGAGAAAAAAGTTTTTTAACAAGCAAATTAAATAATAATTCGAAATTATCATTATATTCATCAATTGGATTAGAGTATTTTTCTACAGGATAAGTTTCTTTTGTCCATGAATAACTCGAATGATTATGAGCATTCTCATAAGCTCTATCATAACTATTTAACATGAGAGATACAACTCCTACCATCAATACAAAAATCGTCAAAATAAATATCAAAAAATTTTTCATAATGAATACCTTTACTTGTTTTTAGTCAAATTAATTTGTTATTTTGTTCATAATAAAGCAATATTGTAAACTCTACGGTCTCATTCATACAGATACTTCCTAACTATGTGTATTTTTTCTATGAGGACAGAATAGACAATGTATCCTAGTCACCTTTTTGCTGGACTTGCGTATGGGCTAGCAGGTCTCCAAGATGCCTCTTATCTTTCCTAAACACCGTCATTGCCAGTAGCAAAACTGCGAGTAGAGTCGCTAAAATCGAGAGGATAATGGATAACACATCAAACTCACTATAGAAGCCATGAATTGTTCCCATATGACCGAGTTGCCAAGGTAAAAATTTAACGGAATTTCTGATCAAGCTAGCCTGTACTGTTTTTTTCTGGTAGATCAGTTTAAGTCCAGCTTTTGCCTTTCCAAAACTGCCATTTTTTGCATAATCCAAAAATATGAACAGGAGCGTGATTGGCAAAACAGAGGTAAAAAATACAAGCCACTGCGACTGAATTTCTGTAAACTCTGGGACGCCATTAAAAAAAATGAGGTAAATAAGCATAGAACCTAAAAACAGAAGCACTAAATAAGCTAGAATGAAAAGATAATCGAATAGAAATTCTATCATTCTTTTTTTTAACGAAATAGGATTGATTGCTAACATCTTCATCGCCGGCTCCTCCTTTCTCATCTCCAATTATAATATAAGGTTACGAATAAAGAAACCATTTATAAAAAAGAAGACTGCAATCTCTCAATTGCAGTCTTCATTCCTACTTATCTTCTCTATAAATAACAAAGCCATTTGGCTGAATGATCAATCGATTATCGGAAATACTCCCAAGACTGATCAGATCTGCCTGTCCTCTTTCTAAGACAAAATCTTTCTTGGAGTGGTTAAAGTAGGCTTTGAGCATGTTACCTTCATGCTGCCATTCTACTGCTACCACATCCGGTTCAACCTCTTCCAAGCTACCCTTACCATACTGAATCATGCCCGCTACTTCTTTTCGTACTTGGATCAAGTCCTTCATAAAGTTCAACATGTCATTGTCTGCTGACACGCGCTCCCAAGGCATGACACGGCGGCAATCTGGGTCTGGACCACCAATAAGGGCTAGCTCCGTTCCATAATAGATACAGGGCGTACCCCGTTGCAGATAAAGGAAGGCGAGAGCGGATTTGACGGACTGGAGATCACCTTTGGCCGTCGTCAGGATGCGCTCGGTATCATGCGAGTCCAAGAGATTAAACATAACCTCAGAGATCTGCTGCCTGTAATACATAGACTGGCTATTGATTTCCCAAATGAAGCGCTGGGTCTCCTTATGCCCTCGCAGGAAATAATCCTTGATACTTTCAGAGAGCGGGTAATTCATAACCGCATGGAACTCATCGCCATTGAGCCAAGGTTGGGACGAATGCCAGATTTCTCCGAGGATATAGAGGTCCGGTTTCTTGACCAAGACCGCCTTACGGAAATCTCGCCAAAATTGATGGTCGATTTCATTCGCCACATCCAAACGCCAAGCATCGATATCAAACTCTTCAATCCAGTATGTCGCCACCTTCAAGAGATAGTCTTTCACCTCTGGATTAGCCGTATTGAGCTTAGGCATATAGCCTGCAAAGGCAAAAGCATGGTAAGACAAGTTGCGACTATTCCACAGATTTTCTGAGGAGACAGGGAACTCTTTAATATGGAACCAGTCCTTGTAAATCGAATCCTCCCCGTATTTGACCACATCCTGCCATTGGGGTGAATCATAGCCAATATGGTTGAAGACAGCATCCAGCATGATCTTCATCCCACGCGCATGGGCCTCTTTCACTAGCTGGCGGAAGGTCTCCTTATCACCAAAATGCCGATCAATTTCAAAATAGTCAATGGTGTCGTACTTGTGATTGCTCGGAGATTCAAAAATTGGACAAAGGTAGAGCCCTGTAATCCCTAACTCCTGCAAGTAATCTAGGTGATCAATAATCCCTTGTAAATCCCCACCAAAGAAATCCAATATTTGAGAAGCAATTGATGCATCCCAAGGGCGAACGCCTTCCGGAGAAAGGGCTGGATTCCCATTGGCAAAGCGTTCTGGGAAAATTTGGTACCAAACCGTCTGCGCCACCCAATCTGGAACAGCACAACCATCAATCTCATGGATAAAAGGAAGCTTAAAGCCGTTCATGACGAAATCCAGGTTCTCCTTATTATAGGCTACCACACCTCGATCTCCATATAAGACCTTCTGTCCTTTTGTATCTTCTAATTCAAAGAGGTACTGGATCCGAGCATAGCCAACAGATACCGACACTTGCCAGTAATCAAATAGGTCGTCTGTTGTCACCTTGTCCATTTTCTTGGACGCCTCATATAGATCCTCTGCAAAAATAAAAGGATCCCCATAGTGTAAGACAATCCGTTTGATATCTTCTTTCTTGGTCCGGATGCGAATGTGGAGCTGACCGTCCTTATAAAGATAGGCATACTCCGATTCAGGCCTGTGATAAATAGCTGTTAATTCCATCTGTCTAGTCTCCTACGTTACTCTCTTTCTCATCATTTATCAGTTTATGCAAACGATTACATAAAATCATGTACTAGTATACAACTTTATGAAAAGGTTTGCAAGATCTTATAAGAGATAATTTTAGCCTTCTAACTTTTATGATTGTATTGCACACAAAAAGCCCAGTGATTGGGCTTAAAGATTTTTGTTGAAGCAATGACTTTACCTTATAAGCATCACTTTATACTGTTTCCTACTAAAATATACTATAGATCTATATTTCTGTTAATAGTTTATTGAACAGTTGTTCGAGCTTACTAGTATCTCCATAAACTGTTCCATCCATATATAAGTGATAGATATCATCATCTAAACCAATTGAAATTTCACATTCATAACCTTTCATCAAAGCTAAAGAACGGATAACTTCTCGTTGAGTACGACCATTTCCTTCTCGAAATGGGTGAAAATAATTTAGATTATCTAATATCTCAGCTAAACTTTTACAAATCTCAATTTTATTATTTGCGTTAAGTAAATAGTTTGAAAGCAAAGTATTTAAAAATTTTTCTGCCATATCAAAAGACTGAACTGGCATAAAAGCATTTCCACTTTTAGAGATATTTACTTGACGGTATTGACCTGCCCAAGTATACATTCCTTCAAAAAGAAACTTATGAATCTTTAAAATATCTGAAACAGTATTTACTTCAATTGGATTAATAAACAGTTTTAAACTTTGGCTTGCTACTAAACGATATTCTAATTCTCGTGCTTTATTATCATTTTTCTCATTAAATTTATTTATGAGAACAGATGAATGGGGATAGGTGTATAAATTATCAGGGTCTATATAATCATACCCATCATATATTTTTCTGACCATTATCCAACTCCTAATGCCACTGCCTCTTCTCTCAGTCGCTCCACGTCTTCTACCGTGGGATGCCATCCTTCAATCATATTGGTGCTCAGAGCAAACCAGACGCTCTTAAAAACCTTTTTGTTGTCAAAAACCACACCCATAATCATCATTTTTTCTTTATCTACATCTAAGGTCATATTCTACCTCCGTCCTATTATTATAGCATATTTTCAATCATTTTAGTTCTCCTATTTAATACCTACCCTACACAAAAAGCCCAATGATTGGGCTTTCTCATCATCAGAATAACTGATACTCATTCCTTACTCGTATGCCGCTTTCCAAGACTTAGTGCTTGCTCTTCTGACATTTGAACAACCTTAGAAAAATTAGTATTGCGAGGCATGCTGTCTAAAGAATACCAATAAACTTCCGCACTCCCATTTCTGGCTACATAAACTACTGGAGCCAGTTGACGAGTTGGCGCTGCAGGCTCTACAGGTTGAACTGGCTGTGCAGGTACTGCTGGCTGACTCGGTTGAGGGGCTTGACTTGGTTGCGTCTCTACAGAAGGACTAGCAGGTTGTGGTTGACTACTTGGTTCTGTCGGCACTAAAGATGGCTTGGCAGTTCCCTTCAGATAGTCAATGGTCGCATTCTTAGAGTAGTTGTCCAAGGTAACGGTGGTAATCCCATAAGCATCTACTGACTCTTTGGGACTACTTAAATTGATTGGTAGAAGGTTGCCATCTCGATCAATTCCTACATATTGCAAGGTCACCTGCCGAGGAATTAATTCATCACCAGTATAGACCGGAGTCACCTTGTAGTCCAGCCAATAATTGGGGTGGGTGGCTAGCCAGCTATCGAGTCGTTTCTCGTAGTAGAGCATGCCCTCCACATTGCTATCCGCTGTTCCTTTATAATTCCCCGTATTGGTCCAGGCAGTTAGAGGAACCAGATTTTTCCCTTCATTAGACAAGCCACTAAACTGATAGCCGATCAAATGCCCTCTATGGAACAACCAGGCCTTCTTCCCTTTGTTTCCATAGGACAGCTTATAATTATGCCAGCCAACTGGATTGTAGGTAAGCCGTGGCTCTCTTTTCTGCTTTGGTTCATCCTTGTCCTGCAGCTGAATATGAGCGGAGGTCGCACGACCCAAATGATCAAAATCCCCCAGTACTAGCTACTTATCGCCATTAAAAGGCAGTAGATGAAGACTCTGGTAATCGAGTCCAGTTTGCTCAGCTTGAGCCCCTTGAACAACGACCAAGGACATAAAAACCGATACTATCGCAACAATAACATTTTTCAAAAACCGTTTTGTAACCATGATTGAAACTCCCACATTTCTATCTAGTGATATTATAGCAGAAAAAAGCGGTTACAAAAAGATATTTTTTCAATAACTCTTGTTCATGACCTTACGTAACGATGTATAATAGGTATGAGGAGGTGGGTAATAATGGCTAAATATAGAGCTATCCCGGAAGGATTTATGACAGTTGGGGAACTTGCTAAGAAAATGGGGGTTACCGTCCGTACTTTACAATACTATGATAAAGAAGGGGTGCTTTCCCCATCGGCAGAAAGTGAGGGTGGTCGCAGGCTTTATACCGATAAAGACATAGTCCTACTCCATCAGATATTGTCTTTAAAATCATTAGGTTTTTCTCTCAAGGATATAAAAGGGCGTTTGATCTCTTTGAAAACACCTGATGATGTTGCTAAAGCTCTTACGGAGCAGGCAGATGTTCTTCGTAAAAATATAGAACAACTTAAGGATTCTTTGGTCGCACTAGAGCAGTTAAAGGCAGAGGTTTTACAAATACAGACGGTCAATTTTAAGAAATATGCAGACATCATCGTCAATCTACAGATGAAGAATGACTCCTACTCTCTTATCAAGCGCTTTGATGATGATACGCTCGACCAGATACGCAGTCGATTTGACAAGAAAAGCGGACAAGACTTTATGGACAGATTGAACCGCCTAAGTGATCAAATCGTGGAGCTTCAAAAAGAAGACGTACCAGCTGAAAGCGAACAAAGCCAACAGGTTGTGAAAGAATACTGGAGCTTGATTATGGAGTTTACAAATGGTGATATGAGCATGCTTCCGAAGTTAATGGAAATAGGTACTATTGATACCGCCTCAAACACTTGGGAAGAAAAGCAAAAAATCGTCAATGATTATATAGGGCCCGCTTTACAAGTCTATTTTTCAAGGCTTGGAACAAATCCCTTTGAGGAGGTGGAACCATGAAAGACGCGATAGAGATTTCTGGATTAAAGAAAAGTTATGGTAGCAATATGGTTCTTAGAGGTCTTGATTTTCAAATCAAACAAGGAGAAATATTTGCTCTGCTCGGAGTGAACGGAGCTGGTAAAACAACAACGCTTGAATGTATCGACGGTCTTAGAAAATATGATGAAGGCAAGATAGTTGTAAACGGTAAAACCGGAATTCAACTACAGTCCTCCTCTCTACCCGTCCACATCAAACCGATGGAAGCCATAAAGCTCTTTGCAAAATGGAATCATACATACATTGATGCTGCTATGCTAAAGGCCCTGGGCATAAAAGAAATTGAACAGTCACAATACATACAATTATCCACCGGTCAAAAAAGAAGATTACATCTTGCTCTAGCACTTATCAGCAATCCGGATATTTTATTTCTTGATGAGCCGACAGCGGGACTTGATGTTGAAGGACGACTATCTCTCCATGAACAAATCCGAAAGCTCAAATCACAAGGCAATACAATTGTTTTGGCAAGCCACGATATGGCCGAAGTTGAAACTTTATGTGACCGCATTGCCATTTTGAATAGTGGAAAGATTGTCTTTTGTGATAGTCCTTCAGAACTGACAGTAAAACTTGGAAGAAAATATTTCATCCATTTAAAAACACAGGAAGGGGAGGATACATATGAAACAGATACGATCGAGGATAGCTTAATTTCATTATTGGAAGAATGCAAACAGAAAAATATCCAGATATTGGATATCAAGGTTGATCGTGGCACACTGGAGCAGCATTTCATCGAAATGGCAAGGAGGGGATCGGAATGAATGGTTTTTTATATAGCCTAGCATTACAGTGGAAATTGGACATACGAAGTAAGTCTCTCTTGGTTACTTACTATATTGTACCGCTTATTTTCTTTCTTCTCATGGGTGGTATTTTTACTTCCGTTATGCCTGAAATGGATAGCACACTTATACAGTCAATGATTGTCATGAGTGTTTCTATGGGAGCCTTTCTCGGTTTACCGGCTTCCTTGATTGAAACATACGGAAGCGACATAAAAAAGATTTATAAAGCAAATGGTGTGCCTATTCACTTAGGATTGGTGACAATGGTTCTTTCTGCCTTTGTTCATTTGACAATGACTTGCATGGTCATCCTACTACTTGCTCCAATTTTATTTAGCGCAAGCCTACCGAGTCAACTTCCCTTATTCTTTCTCGCACTAGCTATCTATATTTTTGTATCGTTGAGTATCGGAAGTATACTGGGCCTTACTGTAAAAAATCAAGCAAAGCTGACCATGATAGCGCAACTTGTCTTTTTACCCTCAATTATGCTCTCAGGAATCATGTTTCCCATCACCTTACTGCCTGATTTTCTTCAAGCAATCGGACGTCTTTTCCCCGCTTCTTGGGGATACAGATTGATGCTAGAAAATGGTTTTAGTCTTGAAAATCTTTGGTATCTGATTCTTGTATCTTGCATTGCAATAATATCATCTTTCTTCCTGTTGAATAAACAAAAATCTAACTAGATGCCTGAATAATTCCATGGCAGCATTTACTTTAAAGCAAAAGCGAGAAAGATCGTAAAATCAAATGAAGAGAACACCAACAAAAAATCATCTGTTGGTGTTCTCTTCATTTTTAGATTTCTGAAAAAACCTCTTGTCCATGTATCAGGAGGTACCCTTTAACTCTATTTTTCATGAACATTGTTTTATAAACAGTAGATTGCAGTCTTAATATATATGGAGATACACAACTATCCTAAATCAACTTATATTCATACCACTCTTCATCTACTTTCTGAAATCCCAATGCCAAAAACATTCTTTGACTTTGAGTATTAAAAGGATAAATTTGAGCAGTTACCTTAACCATTTCTTTTTCTTTGGCCAGCTGTATCATTTCAGAAATACATCGTCTTCCGATCTGTAAATTTTGATACTCTTTGCTGATCACTATAGAAAGCTCTGAATTATCTTGAAGTGTCACATCTCCAACTAACACTCCCTCATATTGGATATAATAGCAAGATCCGTGTGAAGTTAGGTAATCATACATTTTATGAAGTTTTGTTAGATCGTAAATCTGATCAGTATTATCAACTTGTTTGCAAACCTCACTATCTTGATACCAAAGAAGGGAAATGTCATCATTCCTATAATAAGGAATAAGAGTGATCTGTTCGTCTACTATTCTATTCATTCTTACTTGTCTTATTTCTATTTTGACGTTTCTTCCGATACTTCAATATTCCCCATCAACCAATTGGACATCTTTTTGCCCTTGTCTTTATAAGGGTTGGGAGGAAACAAGGTGAAAGGGGGGATGCTGGCATCTGGGAAGAATAGTTCTACGCTTATCGTTCGCTCGCGATTATGATTGACGTAGGCTGTAAAATAGATATGGTAATGTCCGCTCACATCACCACCATTATCATACTCGCCCCTAGCAGTATTTGGTAATAAGGTCACAGATTCTATGCCCTGCTTTTCCTGGGCTAAGTGTGCGATGATCTCACTCTTAATAGCAGTCTCATGATTTCTGACGAAATTCCCATCATCACTGTATCCAGGATGCTCACTAAGAGAATAGAAAACAAGGACCATCAGAAAGGGTAGAGAAATTAAAAAAATAATCAGCTTATTGGATTTTAACATGTGGTTTCCTTACTAATTAGTTGGGAAGCAAAGCTATCTTGGTCAAAGTGAGTCGAGATGCCAAGTTTCCTCATCCTCAAAACCGTAGAATTTCTCATCAAGTAGCCAATTTCCATCCACCAATCTAAGTACAAACTGATGCTTCATTTCTAAAGCTTCTTGATAATGGGTGATGACTCTTGCTTCTTCAGCTTTTGTCATGATAAAATCTACAGAAAAATCATTCCTTTGAACATAGTTATACTCACTTGGGGAGCCATAAGAATTTCGAACTCCTCCTTCCAAGCATTTTTGAGTCACTCGTCCAGTTATAAGTTGTATTTGTCTATGAAAATAGTCATCCATAAGATCATTCCACAAAGGGTGAAGCTGATTAGATGGGATACCAAGGGCTTCTTTTTCCTTATCCAGTGCTCTGTTACGCTCAAAAATTTCCTCTTCTAATAAGGTTAAACTTTTGAGTAAATCAAGCAATGGTGTGATAATTATTTCTGCCATAGTTTGATATTTTTCAGGGGTATTTTTATAGTTCACTCTCATAATAAGCCTCTTAATCATCCTGGATTAATTGCTTTACTTCTATGTCTGAAAGTTGTCCATCCATGTAGAGTTTCCTAAGTAAATCTTTATCTACGGTAATTTCATAATAGTCAGTCACAAACTCATGAAATCTCTCAAAGCTATCAAAAAGGTAAGAGAGCAACCATTCTCCGCCATCCTGATCTTGGTAAGTGTGTTGATGCGCTTGACCGTCATACCAGATAAAGAAGGTTGTTTCATCTTTTTGGTCTTCAGAATAAAGTGAGAGATACTTTTCATCCAGTCCTTTATAAAAACCATCAATGACGTCTTGATTCCACTCGTCAGCACCAAACTGGCTTAAACTGCTTTCATGATCAAAACCTTTTATGAGGATCATTTTATCAGTCAAAATCACATTTAAAGAATCACCAGAGCCATTGTCAATAAGGTAGCGGAGTCCATAGTCTTCCTCAGACTTAATCACAAGTCTGAGCCAATCCTCACTCGGATCTGTTAGAAACTCATCAATGACCAGCAAGGCATCTAAGCGAGTCTTTATCTTGTCCCAATCAATCTTTCTCATCTCAAAAACCTCCACCTTATTCTTGCATTTTATCAAGATCACAAGCCCTATAACGAGCTGTTAGATAGCCTGAAAAGCTAATCTGAGGGATATTCCACTCATTGGGCAAATAAAGCGAACAATCTACCTGATCACCTAGAGGGGAACTTGCTGAGAAGACATATCTTCCCAAATCCTCATTATTAGGATTTCTTTCAACTTGACCCAATCTGCTAGTATTGAACCAGTCTTTAAACAGTAACCAGATTTGCTCGGCATCTTCGTTTAATAGGGAGACTTTCAAGTTGTAGCTAATTCCGACCCTAGATCTTTTTTTGAATCCTGACTCATCAGCCTTACAAACTTTTATCGATCCCTTGTCATACTGCCAGTTATCACTATCTAATAGGGGAAATTGAACAGATAGATTGTCTTTAAATCCCTGCATAGTATCAAATAAATCTTTGGAGGCGGCTTCGAATAATTCTAGTTCTTCCATAGTCTTCTCTTTAATTTTCATAGCTAATCACATTTCGATTTAATCTGCATCGACCCAGATCTGGTATTTTTGACAGTGGAGACATCTGAAAAGGTAGCCACAGAGAGAGCCATCCTTAACCAAGTATTCTTCAATATCTTGAAATTCTTCACGAGCTTCATAGTCTGCCAAGACTTGCTCAGCGATTCCCATGGCCTTCAATTCTCGAGTTCCAACTGTACCCAAGTAAGCACAATAATCTTGGCAACAAGAAAGCCAATATTCTCCCTGCCAACTTATGTAACCTGGAGTCTGGCAAAAAAGAAGCTTATCTTTTTCTGGATCCAATTCACCCTGCCACTCGGCATCTTGGATAAATTCCGCATCAAATTTCTTGGCTGCTAGCCCATTTGCAATACAAAACGGACAAAGATTTTCTATGTTGTCAATACAATAAGGCATCAAGTCATAATATATATTGTTTTCTTTCCCACAAGATGGACAAACCTTGGCTTCTCCTTCAACAAATGAACCTGTAGCTAAGGGATCTGGATGATAGAGGAAATGAGGCAAGTTTTTTAACAAGTCCTGTCTTTGCTTCTTCTCTTCTTTTCTTAGAGGACGAGGAAGGGCAAAACGATCGCCATGACTCTGACTCATTTCTTGTAAACGGCTCAGTTTCTTTAATTGTTTTCGGTCTGGTTTATCTAAGATTTCGGTAAATAAGCTATAGGCACTAGTGTAGAGACCCAATTGGTCATAGAGGTCAACTAAGACTTTTTTAGATTCTAAATCCTCAGACTTAGCTAATTCATCAGCCAAATCATAGAGTGCCGCAACACTGGAAGAATTTCCATCTTGTTCCAGGTATTGCTTTTTTAAAGTAATATACTTTTCTAGAAATGGATTCATGGGACTACCTTTCTAATGGAATATAAAAAACTTAACAAATAGTCACTAAGACATTCCCCTTGTGGTTTAAGATTTCCTTGTAAAAGTCTTTCATTTTGACAAAGTAGGTTAAAATATCATCCTTGATTTCATCCTCTTCCTCAAGATAATCCCAAATATCTGGATAGAGGTCAGCTTTTTTACAAGCATCCATACTAAAGTCTTTCAAAGCCTTGTCCATATCAAATTCTTCTAAAGCTTGACTGATAGCCGCTATTCTCGATTTTTCAGTATAGGCGATATATTCAGATACATCCTCTAAAGGGGTCACCCCTAATACTGCTTCTCTCAAGGGATTGTCATCCAAGAATTCTGAACTACTAAATCCTGTCATGACAAAGAGAAGTGCATCCCATATCTTATCAATATCTATTAAGATATCATGATTATCAGCGGAATTCTCAGCAAAATCTAACAAGTCATCTTCTTGGTTAGAAAGACCTTTTATTTGTTCTAATTCATTGTCTGGTAAATATTGATAATTGGCAATCATTCCCATGATTTTTCTCCTTTGAATCTTGTAGGATAATACTGATGTTTTTACCTCTCTTTTATAGAAAATGCTATAATGGAGCTAAGAAATTGTTTTATTGATGTTAAATAGGGGGAATAGTCATGTTCACTAATATTGTTTTAGGGTTTTATGCTCTTTTCTTTCTATCCTTATCCTTTACTATCTATCTCTATATCAGACTCGTAGTTGCGGTCAGACAAGGGAAAGATGTCCCAAAATGGATCTATAAACTTGGCCAAGCTGTTCAAGGAAGAATTCACGTTGACTATGAAGAAATCACTGATGCTAATGCCCTTAAAGAGATTCATTGGTTCTTGCTAATCTATTTAATCGTAAATCTACTCGTATTGGCTGGCTTCTACTGTCATGGCAAGAGCTTTCCTCAAGCCATTTATGAATGTTTGAAAAAACAATTTTTCATCGTACTTATTAGTATGATTTTAAAAAGTATTGTCAAATTTGTTGTTCTAGCTATAAGCAAAAACTTTCATAACAGTCATGTCTATGCATCAACCAACGCTTTTATCGGGACAGCTTTTTTAACGAGTTATGTTTTTATGTTTTGCATGATGATGAGTGGCCTTCCAGCTCAACCTGTTCCAGTAACCATTCAAGATACCACTATCATTATCGGGGAGACCAAGGCTTCCGAGCTTTTAGACCAAGGCTATACCTTTGGAGATAAAGGCGCAGAGAGCTCCATCACTAATCCCAAAAACGACCACTTCTACTACGGTCAGCTTCTCGAAGTCAAGCGGGATAATCAGTCCTTTGGCTTTATGAGCCTTACCCCCACAGGTAAGGATACTGATCAGCTCAAAAACTGCGTCATCACCTATTACAGAACACCTAAGGATAACAAGCAACTAGAAGAAATTTCCATCAATCATGTCAAGCTAGCAAATCTCAAGCTCCAAGATTTTCAAACACGAAAATTAATCGATATCTTTGAAGTCAATCCAGCTGATTATAACGTCTCTGATAAAGATACCAACTTTATCCTAACCATCCAAACAGCAGATTACGACCTCTGGAAAAGATACCGTATTGAATCCAAGTTCAATTCAGATGGTTCGATTGATAGCTATGGAGTCAGAGCCCAACATAGCATGTGGGAATGATGGAGTGTTATCTTTAGTCATTAGTAAGCATATAATCAAATAGATGAGCGTTTAGACTCTCCTACTTGATTTTATGCTTATTCATTTTCTCTTGGAAAATATCTGTAAGAGTTTGTCGCAATTCTTGAGCTTCCCTTTCGGGAAGTTGGCCTTCTTGTTCAGTTACAGCATACAACTCCGGATACTCGAGCAATACTCTCTTAACAGTACGTGTAATGGCATGTTTTCTAACATAAAATGGAATCCGTTTAATCATATCTTGAGGAATTAATGCGATAATTTTGTCAGCAGTTTCCTTATCGTTCAGCTTAGAGAAAGTTAGTCCCTTTTTAATCATTTCTTGTTCTTGTTTCGTAAAATCTTGTAATTCCATTTTTTTCTCCTTATCTTTAACAACTTGTTTTTGTATTAGAGCTATTCTCACTATTCTTGAAAATAGTTTATCTAGATACTCACGTGTATGTTTCCTTTTGTTAAATTGTTAAAAATTCCTATTCTTTCGGTTGAGAATAGACTTCGATATGCTGACCTAGCACCTTGATTTCTACTGGTAGGTCATCAGATTTGTCACCATCAACATCCGTTTCTAATTCAGAATCAGAAGAAATTTTTATATGGCGAGCTTTTATATACTCGATATTATCATTTACGACGACATCCCCTTTTAATAAATCAGGGATAACTGACAATTTAGTAAGGATTGAGGCATCTTTTAAAATCAAAATATTAGCATAACCATCCTTATCTTCATCAAAGATTTTTTTGTCAGCGAAATAATTGGTAAGAAGAACCAAAACATGGCTGGCTGGGCCAATATAATTTCCATTTTCTGTCTCAACAGTAATGTTAAATGCTTGATCTGTTACAACAGACTTCATAGTATTAATCGCATAGGCAAGCATGCCAAACTTCGTTTTATCTTCTATCCCAACATTGTGAATCGCTTCTGGTAGTGATCCAATACTAAAAATATAGCCAAAATAGTTTCCATTAGATTTTCCGATATCAATCTTGTTGGTAGAACTAAAATCAAGCTCGTCAATGGCTCCATCAATATCTTGATTGATTTCTAATAGTTTGGTGATAAGATTTCCAGTTCCTCCAGGGATAATTGCGAGTTTCGGAATGTAGTCTTTTTCCGCGATGCCAGAGATTACTTCATTGACAGTCCCATCTCCACCAAAAACAAGAACATCATCATATCGCTCACGAGAAGCTTCTTCTGCAAAGTTTGTGGCGTCTTGGGCTTGCTCTGTAATTTTAATTTCCACATCTTCAAAATAGTCTCTAGCTTTATTCTCCAGTTTCACCTTATAATTCAAAGCTTTTTCGCCACCAGATGTTGGATTGATGATTACCATAATTTTTTCATTTATAATTCTCCTGTCATTAGACTTCCTTAGTTTAACTTTCATTCTCAAGTTTGGTCCATATAAATCTTGACCGCTTGGTATTCCTGCTCTTTAGCATAGGCAAACACCTCTGAAGCTCTAATGTAATCAAAGATATTTTCCTCTAAATCTTCATCCCAGATCGATTCATGAAATATTTCATTCTCTTGACATGCTTCATAGAAAATATCAAGGTGAACTTGATAAAACTCTTCATCTTCATTTGGGGCTTGCCTTACTAAGGATAGTTGAAACATTGGCTTATCAGATATAGTTGTAAACGTCCCTGTTTCAAATAAAATCATCTCATCCTCAATAGGCTCACGACACAAGTCTTCAAAGATGGCTATCATTTCCTCTAAGGGCATCTTATCGGTGATTCTTTCTCTTAAAAATTCAAGTGATTGCTTCATATTTTTTCTCTTTCTAGATAAATTATCGTTCTTGGAAAATACTTTTAAAAAATAAAATACCTACATCTTATATTATACTACATAAACAGAAAAAAAGACTGAACCAGAGGTTTTCATCCTGGTTTCAGTCTAGTTTTTTTATAACGAAAAAGTCTCTATGAAGACTCTATTACAAATATAAACTCTTAACTTAAAATTGATTAATTAGGTCTAAGCTTAATTAAAAGTAGGCATTTGCAATTTACAACTCACATCCTCTAGAAATTCTCATGAGCGACTTCTTCAAAATAATCATCCAGATGATGGTAGATTTGCATATCTTCTTCTGAACCATCTTGCAAAACTGCAAATACCTTCACTTTATCATCATTGACAAATACGAAATTATGTTCACCAAAATAAGCCTGATAACCCTTGTCAACTAAGGTCCAAAGATCATCTTTTTTTAAACCAAAAACATCTTTTTTTACAAGATAGGTTTTCCCAACTTCCATTTTCATGATAGATATTTCTCCTTAAGAAGCTAGCAATGTTAAAGGTTTACTATTTGATGGTCAATCAGTTCATACAAGACGTGATAGCAACTCAAAACGAACTTTGGTTGGCTATTGAATAGCATTCATCACTTCTTTAATATATTCCTCTACATCTTCAATCTCTACAAACATTGGGTTTAAGTGACATAAGAAGTGCCATTCTTCGTTGCCTATTTTTCTATAGACAATCGCTTCACCATCTTCACTTCCGAAAAAGCTTCTGTCGGCTTGATATCCACTGCGCTCTAAGAAGTCTTTTGCCTTACGGAATTTTGCTTCTCTTGCTTCGACATAGGCTTTCACTTCATCGTTGTTAACGACATAGGCATCTATTTTTGTAGCGCCTTCGATCACTTTATCGTTTAGTTCGGACAGATTCGAAACCTCTTTCCAAATTATGTTCACATTTTCTTCAGGTTCAAACGAAAATCTAGATAAAGGAACAATATATCCATTGAACATAATTTCCATATAATCCGGCAAGTTTGAAGGATTAAAATACTCCATTTCAAACAAATCTTCGTTTTCTTGAGTATATCCAGGGATTTGCGCTACAAAGGCTCTTCCCTCTTCTAAAGTCTCAAATACGACTAAATCTTTTTGATAATCACCTTGATACAATTCCAATATAACCATCGATAACCCTTCGTCATTCAGTATCGGTCCACATGACGTTTATCTATTATTTTATTACAATCGTCTCTTCCCACCTTCTTAGCACGTCTTTCAAAGGCTCATCTAGATAGCTATAGGACTTTTCCTTAATCCAATCAGGAATTCCGTAAGCCGCTTCTGCTATGCTTCCTGTGATGGCAGCGAGAGTATCACTATCTCCACCGAGAGAAATAGCATTTCTGATAGCATCTTCGAAGTCTGTACTTTCAAGAAAGGCAATGATAGCTTGAGGTACTGTATTCTGGCAAGTTTCATTAAAACGATAAGTAGGACGAATTTCATCTAGTGATTGAGAAAGATTATATCCATACTCTTGCTCTATGTGTTCCTTGATGAGTCTTTTAATCTCCGCAGGGTTATCGCAACCATCACCTCCAAAGTAATAACGACACATAAAGATAGCATCAGACGTCGCCATAGCTCCCTTAATCCCTTCAGGATGATTATGAGTCGCCTCTGCAGAAAGATGGGCAAGAGCTCTGCTAGATGGCCAGCAACCTGTTCGTGCACAAAAGCCACAATCCATGACCCAAGCACAGGGAGAAACACGCATGGCAGAGCCATTGCCAAAGCTATTATAAGGGGTGCGGTCATTGCTATGAATCCATGCGTCAAACCTAGTACCATAACCAGCATCAGGATACATCCTACCATACTTCTTCATGGCATCAATAAAGTCATCCTTCTGACCGCCATTCATAATGGCTTCTGCAACAGCACAGGTCATAACCGTATCATCAGTGAAAAAACAATCCTCACGAAATAATGGAAAGTCTTTCGTTTTAATGTTGTCCCATTCGTAAACAGAACCAACAATGTCTCCAACTATTGCTCCTAGCATCAGATTCCTCCTTATGATATATCAGATTCATTACACATTTCCAATGAATCGCTCTTTAAAAACGGCTCTACCAAATCAATCCACTCTTGAGGTAGATAAGCTGATAAATAGCCGTGGTTATAGCCCTTAGCTTCATACAAGATCGTATTTTGATGCAGTTGTTGAAATAATTTCGCTGATGCTTTCACACAGTTTAATTCTTTTTCACCATAAATATACAGAACCTGGGCCTTGCTAGCAGAAATTGTGTCCTTCAACTTGTAACGCCCCATATAGGTTTTGTAAATGGTCACCAATGTTTTGATAGGCGTCCTTGGCAAATCCTCCAAATAATAAGCTTTTATCTCCTCTGGATAAGCCAGTTTAGGATAGAGTTTGTCCATCATGCTTAATTGAAGTTTGCAAGAGAATTTACTGAACATCAGTTTACCAAATAGAGCTACTAGAAAGATGCTGATTTTAGCTAACCTTGGTTGAGGAATACAGAGGCTTCCATCTATGATAACCTTCTCAGCTATCTCGCTGTCTAATGACAAAAGCTCCATGGCAATTTGACCACCAAGAGAAACACCACCGATCGCAAACAGCTTCCCACCACAGTTTGCTTTGACATAGTCTAGGATCTCCAAAGCGGAATCTTCAGTAGAAACATAATCGAGTGGATATTCTTCGCCGTGGCCATTCAAAGTAGGTAAAATAACACGGTATTTTTTTGATAAGATCCGTGCTTGACGAAGATAATTCCACCAAGAACTGCCACCGCCATGTATCAGCAAGATAGAAGGCAAATTCTTATCACCAAATTCATGGAATTTCATATTTAAACTCCTTACTGTAAGACTTTCCTAACTACATCTTTGTTTAATCTGTTTGAACAAGCAGTGATACCTCTTTAAACAGAAAATCTCTAACATTGATTATCTAGATAGACCGATTGTTACCTTTAATAATGGATGTCCTGTTCTAAAATTTAAAATATTTTTTCTGACTAATTCTATTACTAGCCAATATAGTATAAATTATACAACCAATAAAAATGATAATAAAGATAACATAGCAGCCAGTCTTACAACTTACTACTTTTCATATGATAATTTACAAATGTTTTTCCAGCCACTCGATCTTTTTAAAATCCTTATTGTTATTTTGTTCATTTCGATAGGAGTCTTGAGAAGAGGCTTTGTAAATACTTAGATACTGCTCCAGACTTGGAAGACGAAAAGTGATGCCTTCAATGTGAATAAGCTCTATATCCGATTCCGAAACTCCTGCAAAATCAAGTAAGGAATCGATACTTCCAAATTCAACACTCACTCTATCCTTTTGGAATTCATGCTCATGAATATCTATTAAGACGTAGCCTAAGTCTTTCATCACTTTCATTATCTTGTCCCAGTCATAAATTCTGAGATGATCAGGTGCTTCCCAACCTCTAGGGTCACCAGGCACATGAATGTCAATGTCAGACGGCCCCCAATTTTCTTTCGTTCTAAACTCCAATCCCAAAGAACCCATCAGTGTCGGTGTAATTCCGACTCGATTTAAATGGAAACAAATGGTTTTAAATTCTTCAAATAAGAGACTCATGTTTACTCTAAACCTTTCATCTAAATGTTCGTTATTTCTACTTTATTCCCTTGAACAAAATCATCTTCATTTTCTAGAGTATATCCAGTTATTTTGGATACAAACTCTTTTCCTTACTAATTCTATTACTAGCCAATATAGTATAGATTAAATAACCAATAAAAATGATAATAAAAGTAACATTAATTTTTAAAACAAAATAGAGATTTAACAAATTTGCGAACGCATGAAATAATATACAGTACCCCACAGATTTCGTTTGACGGTAAAGAAGCCCAAAAACAAAACTTAAAAATAATGTATATATAAAAAATAAGATAAAAGGAAACCCTTGATGACTTTCTCCAACTATAAACCATAAAGGCAGATGCCATATTCCCCAAATTGATCCTACAATCAAATTAGATTGCCAATAAGTATATTTTTTATCAAGTAATGGTTGTAATATTCCTCTCCATCCTAATTCTTCATGTCCACCACCAAAAAAAATTAGTTGTATAAAGAATAATGGCATCAGATAAATTGATACTCCATTTAATTCTAAGGAAGATACTGAAAATAGTATCAAAATTGCTAACAAATGAATAATGAAATAAATACTACTATTTTCTTTCTTACTAAATACAAAATGTTGAAATTTTATATTATTCCTTTTCAAATAAAAGCCACTTGCAATAGCTGGACCAAGTGCACCTACTATATGTAATGTTCTTCCTATAATTGTTTCTAATCCCAAAATATGAGATTGAGTAAATACGGCAAGAAGGCCCCAAGCTATATAAGTAATTCCAAATGTAAAACAAAGATAATTTTTTAAATTCCTTTTATCAATTTCTGTCATTTTTTCTTCCTAATCTTGATTATTCTACGTATAATATTTTTTTACTGCTTCTTAGTTGCTCTCGATTATAACTACCTATATTCTATCACAAAAAACATAAAAAGCCTTACAATCAAAGCCTTTCATTATTGATTCATACCAAGCTTTCTATGCTTTTACGAGCAAAGATGCACACTCAACATGTGCTGAGAGCTTTCTTCTATACTAATAGACGAAAGGGTGTGAAAATGATTTTTAAATGATACTGTGGAACGGAACAGTAGCCCTAGTATTGACTACTGTCGTTTCTATTCATATTGGCTATTCTAGGACTGAGATGAAAAAATCTATAAATGCTCAGAATAAAATTGAACCCGCAAATCTCCCCAAAACAATGGTGAGTCATGTACTTGTATTATTCCGAAAAAATACACCTCTGGTGCAGTGAGACAAATTGGTGTATCTTATAGTGGCTTCGTAGATGAAAGCTATACTCTACTATCACTCTTTGATGATGTAGAACAAATTGAAAAAGATAATAGACTTCAGACAGCTATTGATGTTGTCAGAGAACAGTTTGGTTTTTTAGCCATACAAAAAGGAACCGTCCTAACTGAAGGTTCCAGAAATATTGAACGCAGTAAACTTATCGGTGGTCATTCCGCGGGTGGATTGGAGGGATTAAAATGAAACAAGAAAAAAATACAGTACAATTTTCAGAAATCCGTAGCAAAGGATGTAATGATATTGAAATGCTTGAAAGATTTTTACATGGAATCGTTGAAACAGCAACTTCAAAACTTCGTCAGAGAAAACTCAAAACAACTGAAATATCGATACGACTAGTACATGCTAAATCTGAAAACCGATTACCATTGGAATTTACATTTAGCATTAAGCCAACAAGCTCATCTGTGATAATCTATACTGAGGTAATCAATCGCTTTAAAGAATGTTACACAGGTGGGGGAATTCAAGGTTTTACGATTCAATTTGATAAAAATACCCTTGCCTCTGCATAGAAAGGATTTGATATGATTGACCGTTCATATTTACCATTTCAATCAGCAAGAGAGTACCAGGATACAAAGATGCAAAAATGGATGGGCTTTTTCCTATCTGAACATGCATCAGCACTCTCTGATGATACAAACAAAGTAACGTACATGTCTGACTTATCACTAGAGAAGAAATTATTACTCCTCAGTCAAGTATACGCCGGGCAGCTACGCACACGCATTCAAGTGATTGAAAAAAACAAGCGTGTTTCCTACACTGGAACAATACCAAGTCTGACCAAAGATTTCATTTTGATAAAAACTACAACAGGTCACATCAATTTGAAATTAAAAGACATTATTAGTATTGAACTTGTCGAGGAGGTGCTCTATGAATCAGCTTGAGTTTCAGCGTAATCACCTACAAATGGACTATTATAGCGAGAGCTACCAAGATTTTGAACGTGACTTCTACCGCTACTCTAACATGAATATTCCATTGACCTTCCTAACTGATGATATCCTAAAAACAATGGCGACTTCACGTAAGAATTACTTTGTCCTCAATAAGGAAAAGTCCAGAGATAACCGCGATCACTTCTTCATATTTGAAGTAAGTACCGTAGATGAGAATCCGCTAATCTATCATTATACATATAAGAAAACTACAATATATTTAGCAGAAAAATAGGAGCAGTTCAATTGACTGTTCCTATTTTTAATATTCATAAAATCTAAAGTCTTTATACTCTTTAACAATGGAGTCGCCAACCAGAACAGACTATACTGACCAGCGACTACCTTAAATTTAATGTTTCAGATTTATTTTCTTATCTCTAATTTCATAAACTACATCTGCTACATTTTCGAGTAATCGTTTATCGTGGGTGATAAACACGATAGTTCCGGTGTACTCCTTCATTAGTATTTCCAAAGCCTCTAAACTTGGTATGTCAAGGAAGTTACTGGGTTCATCCATTATTAGGATGTTATATCTACCCATGAGCATTTTAGCAAGCAACAATTTTATAATTTCTCCACCGCTTAAAACAGATAAACTTTTTCCAATATCGTTCTGTTTGAACCCCATAGATGCTAGCACTGAACGAATTTCTGATATATTGTAGTCACAATCCTTCTGCATAAACTCCATAACATTCTGATTACTGTTGTACTTGTAACCATTCTGTGCAAAGTAACCTATTTTTGCCTTAGGCGAAATAGAAATTCCTTCTTCATGGTTTAAGATCATTTGGATTAAAGTTGTTTTTCCGATTCCATTACCACCAGTTAACGCCACTTTTGCTCCTAACGGAATTTGAAAAGATGCATTTTCAAACAGAGCCTTATCCCCAAATACTTTATTAATTTCTGCACCGACTATAGGGTATGGATTATGGAGCTCCAATGCTTTACTTTGCCTGAAACGAATTCTGCGAATGCCTTCCGGAGCTTCTACTTTTCCTAAGGCCGCAATCCTGTGCTCTAGGGTTTTAGCAGCATTATACATCTTTTTTTCCTTACTTCCTATTGATTTTTGATGAGCTAAACGCCCTCCGTCTTCAGTACTTTTTTTCTTTGAAGAACCTTTTGCCTTCTGTTCTATTTTACGAGCCTGTTTTCGCTTTTCCTCCGCAGCCCTTTCCAATCGGGCACGTTCCGCAATAAATTGTTCGTATTCTGCAGCTTGGCTCTTACGTTCTTCCTCTTTCTGACGAAGATAATCAGAATAGTTTCCCCAATACTCAGTGATTTTGCCATCTTTCAGTTCCCATATTTTATCTACTATTTCATCAAGAAAATAGCGGTCATGGCTAATAACTAACAGTGCACCTGTAAAATATTTTAGCTGTCCTATTAGAAAATCAATTCCTTCACGGTCTAAATGGCTCGTAGGTTCATCCGCTAAAATACCATGAACCTGTGCCGATAAGGCCTGTGCTATTTTAAGCCTTGTTTCTTCACCACCGCTCATAGTCTGTATATTTAATTGCTCAACACCTAGCTTGCCTACAAGTGCAAAATCTTTTTCCTCCTGCAGAGTTACTTCGTCCAACTGGGGAATATAGGCAAGTTCACCCAGACGATTCATTTTACATCCTGGGGGAGTTAATTCTCCTAAAAGTACCCTGAGTAAAGTGCTTTTTCCAGCACCATTTGCTCCTACTAAACCAATACGGTCATAATCATATACTTCTAATTCATTTATATCTAAAACATCGCGTCCTTTGAATTCCACACGAATGTCTTTTGCTTTTAATATTAATTCCATAACATTTCCTCCTGTCTATAATCGCATGCTTTCATTTGCTTGTATGCAGGGAAAACCCTGCGATTTTAGCAGGAAGAGTTACATGAAAATAAGATACATAAATATTCCTCCAATATTGTTTATTTTAAATCTAATTTTCTAACCTCAGTTATCATTTGGCAAACTATAGCAATGCCAATAATTAAAATACCTGATAGTAAAAACCAATGATTTACACCGATTTTATCAGCAAAGAATCCAGAAAGAATTAACCCAATTGGCATAGCAAGTGACATGATACTTCCGATCAAAGAAAATACACGTCCTAAATATTCAGGCTTAATTTTCTCCTGAAAAAGAGCTGTTTGCACACCGCTATAAAATGGCACCGAAAGCCCCATTATTGCACAGCAAACTACGAATATTACAAATCCATTTGGAGGAAGTATTCCCGAAACGGCTAAACTGGTCCCCATTATAAAAAATGAACTTGTTATTAGTAATACATGCTTTTCGAAGCCCCCTAATCTTCCTAATAATAAGCCTCCTGCTAGCATCCCAAATGCAAAGGAAATTTCCGTAATAGAAATATGCACAGGCGTTCCATTAAAGTGTTCCATGCTTATTAAAGGAAATAGTGCATTGATTGGCATATAAACAAAAGTATATAGTGTTCCTAAGAGTAATAAGGCAAACAATCCTTTGTTTTGTCTCAGAACCACAACTCCTTCTTTCATCTCCCTTATGAAATTTGGTTCTAAACTTTGCACTTGATTACCCAGCTTAGGTATACGTACAATTGCTACCGTAATAGATGCAATCACAGCACCCAATACGTCGATGGCAATAATAGCATTTAAATCCCAAACGGAGTATAAGAGTGCTGCAACTGCCGGACTAACAATATAGCTTATAGACTGCAAAGACTGACTATAGCCTGCGCATTTCGTTAGCTGTTCTTCTGGTACTAAAAGTGGTGTAACCGCATTGAGTGCTGGGGTATGAAAAGCTGTTCCAATGCTACGGATAAACAATACTATCATAATCATCCAGACAGGTAGCTCCATACAGAATGCAACAATAGCAAGCACTGCACCAGCTGCTGCGATAATTAAATCGGCACCAATCATTATCTTCTTCCTATCATGACGATCCACTAGCACACCAATGGCAGGTCCCAAAATCGCATAGGGTAAAAAACCTACTAATGAAGCCATAGACAAGACCATCGCAGATCCTGTTTTTTCTGTAAGGTAAAAAATAATCGCCATTTGCAGGATGGCACTAGTGATTAATGATACTGCTTGCCCTGCCCATATTGCATAAAATTTTCGTTTCCAATTGTTGTATTTTTCCATTTATATTATCTCCTGCATATTATTTTGCTTGAATTTCTATTTTGAATAGCATTCTAGGCAATAAAAAATGCAGGCCAAACCCCACAATGTGGCTTTTGGTCTGCATACATACAATTTGGAAACATTCATATTAAAGACATAGTTAAATAAAGGTATAGTTAAATAACCAATATCCTCACCGTAACTAATGAATGCTCAATATCGTATAAATAAGCACAACAAAAAAGCCTATCATCGGGTATAGATTCTGCTTTTTTTATTGCCAGCTTATCTTAAACGCATTGAGGCTGTCATAGTTTCGGTTCCTCCTACATCTTTGTTTATATCAATTTATAGTATAACACAACAAGATGATATGTTCAATATAAAAGTTATGGAATGAGACTCATACTTCCAATTCGATGCCAGATTTAAAGGATATGACGAAGTTTTCTTCATAGACTGTAACGCTCTGGATTATCTTCCTTAGTAGCAAGCGATTAGCTTTCACAAAATCTTCTGTTTGTAGTTTTAAAAATTCATCAGGATTTTCTAACTCAACCTCAAAATATTTCATTTTACATTCCCTCATTTCATTTATTGATAAATTGAGTTTGCAAAAAAGAGTGGACAATTTTTGTCTACTCTTAACCTTTAAAATAGTTTTTTTTAATCGATTTGAAGTTGCCTAAATTATTACTTATTCGGTAAAATGAAGTATTGCTTTCAACAGATTTCCTTCAACTACACTTCACTTGATTCAAACAAGGTGGGTACATTTCTATTCCCACAAACTCCTTGTCAATGGAAACAAACACGTACCCACAGGGTAAATGGAAATAGAAACTGATAATTTCTAGCTATCACTTCTACTCATTCCAAAAATTTTCTCACTCTGATACTTACCCACCATAAAGCAAAAAGCCTTGCAATCAAGGCTTTCATTATCCCTTTCGTTCAAAGGTTTCTAAGCTTTTACGAGCAGAGCGACACACTCAGCGGTTCGCTATCTCCGTTCTGTCTGCGTGCTAGCACTTGTCAATCACGGACAGCTATCGCATGGGCGGAAGTAAATGCTAATCTTCGTCGTTTTACTCCTTGACTAGCAAACTTACCGCCTCAACATGGTGCGTTTGTGGGAACAGATCAACCGGCTGGACTTTCTTCAATTCATAACCTAACTCTTGATAGAGTTTGATATCACGCGCCATGGTGGCGACGTTACAGGAGATATAGGCGATGCGGTCAGCCCCTGTTTGGGCACTTGCTCTGATAAAGCTTTCGGTCAAGCCCTTGCGTGGTGGGTCAACTAGGATAGCAGTTGGTTGGATGCCTTCCTTGAGCCAATTCTTCATTGCATTTTCAGCTGTGTCACAGACATAGTGGGCATTGCTGATGCCGTTTAATCTAGCATTCTTCTGGCTATTCTCCACTGCTTCAGGGATGACCTCAACTCCATAGACTTCTTTGACATGCTTGGCAACTGACAAGCCAATGGTCCCAATTCCGGAGTAAGCGTCAATCACGATATCCTCTGCTCTCAACTCCGCAAAGTCAATAGCTGTCTGATAAAGCTTCTCTGCCATTTCGGTATTGACTTGGTAAAAGGCTGGACCAGATATTTGGAAGCTATTGCCCAACATTTGATCGGTAATATAGTCTTGACCATAAAGCGTCCGCCATTCTTTTCCAAAAATGGCATTGGTATTCTGGTCATTGATATTTTGCATAACGGATTTGATGGCTGGAAATTGCTTGATCAACTGCTCGATCAACTGGTCGACACGGAAAACCTTGGGACGAGTAGTGACCAAAATGACCATGATTTCTCCTGAATGGTGACCTCGGCGGACGACGAGATTGCGAATCAAGCCAGATTGTTCTTTTTCATCATAAGGCTTGAGGTCAAATCGACGAATCAAGTCCCGAAGCGCCAAGACCACTTGGTCAATGACTGGATTTTGGATATAGAAATCTTCAATCGGCATTAGATCATGAGAGTTTTTCCGAAAGAAGCCTGTCTCTACCTGACCATTGACGCGACGGACAGGGACCTGGGCCTTGTTGCGATACTTGACGGGATGGTCCATCCCCAAGGTCAGGGGCACTTCGATATCGGAAATTCCTGCCATCTTGTAGAGGCTATCCTTGACCTGTTTGGCCTTGAATTTCAGCTGCTCCGGATAAGCTAGGTGGCCCAAGTCGGCAATACCGCTTCGCAAGTAAGCCAGGTCTAGTTCTTCATTGCGGTGAGGGGATTTTTCCAAGTACTCCTCTACTTTTCCGTAGCCGATCTTCTTATTGACCTTGAGCACGCGCATGCGAATGACTTCTCCTGGCAGGGCATTCTCCACAAAAAAGACCAGGCCATCGACCTTAGCCACTCCTGCTCCTTCGTGGGTCAAATCGACAATCTCAACCGTTACAATTTCATTTTTCTTTAACATCATTTTCTATCTTTCTACAAATTAAAAGGGATGGAGTCCAAAACTCCTATCCCCTTATTATATCATCTCAGTCCCATTTGGTACAATTTCTTTTTATAAGCATCAAAATCGACTAGCAGGCCTTGGCCACCGTACATATCGTAGGCATCGACCCAATCCCCATTTTCTGGGATGGTCACTCGTTCAATTCCTTTTCCAGCACTACCGACTAGGCCAAGTCCATTGGTCAATAGGAAGGAGAAAGGAACATTGGTGGACGTCATAGCAAAGACTTTCCCGAGGGCTTCTGATCCCGTAAAGAGTTTGGTTGGATCCTTGATCTGGTGCATAATGGCAGACATGACCTCTTGCTGGCGACGGGTCCGACCAAAGTCCCCTTCATCGTCCTTACGGAAACGCGAATAATTGAGAAGGGTCCGGCCATCCATCCGTTGTTTTCCAACCTTGATGGTTTGCTGCGGAACGACACCGTCTTTCATGTTCAAATCATCTGGCACTTCTACTTCACTGACTTTTTCGCCATCAACCGTTGAAAACTGCGCATTCATCTCGACCCCATTTGGGAAGAGGGTATCGATCGCTGTCGCAAAAGTCTTGAAATCGACCATGGCGTAATATTGGATGTCAATGTCAAAGTTGTCTTTGAGCATCTGACGCACCAATTCAGCCCCTTGGTTGTTATTTTGCTCCCCGATGGTGAAGGCAGTATTGAGCTTCTGGTCGTAGTAGCCATCATATTCAGGAATATTTTGCTGGCTGACACCATCGATATGGACCAATGTATCCCGCATGAAGCTGACCATCTTGATCTTGCCTTCTTTGTTATTGACATTGACCACCATGATGGAGTCTGTCCGGGTCTCATCTGACTTCTCACCGATCCGACCATCTGTCCCCAAAATCAGGATATTGATCCCATCTCGCGACTTCTTGCCGTTAAATTTCTCAACGACAGCCGGTTTGGCATCTGGCCCTGTCGGCTTACTGTTCAGGCCTTTTACAAACATGAAGACCATGCCACCAATAATGAGCAATAAAAAGAGTGCAAGCCATTTGAAGATCCGTTTAACACTAATCTTTTTCAGTGGTTTCTTAGGTATATCGCTCATCGCAGCAACTGCTTTCTTCTTAGACTTTTTGCTACGTGATTGGTAAACAGGGAGATCACCAATTGGTTCAGCAATCTCACCTTGCACTTCTTCTGTGGCGTCTACCTCAGGTTGAAGGGCTTCTGCATCCTCAAAAGCTCCTTGGCTCTTCTTGAGCAGGTAATTGTATTCTAGTTGTTCTCGTTCATTCAAATAATGAAAATTTGAGTTTAAGTACTCTAATCGCTTTCGCTCGTGGTGAGATAGAAAGTTGGATTCGTTACTCATCTTTTCTCCATTCCGTTATCTTTTAAGGTATAGACCTGATATCGACCCAAGACTTTTGTCTGTATGCCCAAACTGTCTAATTCCTGATAGGCAAACTGTATGAGATCAGGCGCTTCGTTTAGGAGGTCAATAATGAAAAAGTATTCTCCTAAAGCCGTTTTTAGGGGGCGACTTTCAATCTTGGTTAAATTAATCCCCCGCCAAGCAAAGGTAGATAAGCCCTTATAGAGGGCTCCTGACAAGTTATTTGGTAAGGTTAAGGCTAAGCTTATTTTTTGAAGAGCCGGACTTAAAGTTTCCGACATCGCTGGCTCTTTAGCCCCTAAAATCCAAAAACGTGTATAATTGTCCTCAATTTCTTGGATGTCTCTGGCCTGGACTTCCAAGCTATACTCACTAGCTGCCGCCAGAGGGGCAATCGCTGCAATTTCCAAGTCCGGATGCTCAGCTACATAGCGAGCTGCATAGGCTGTCGAAGCCGTCATTTCCATAGCCACATCCGGATAATGAGCTCTTAAAAAAGCCTTCCCTTGGGCTAAGGCCTGTGGATGCGAATAAACCGTTCGAATGAGCCGATCTTTTTTAGCCACCAAAAGCTGTTGCTTAATGGGATAGACCACTTCTGCAACAGCCTGAATCGTTCCCTGGTGAAAGAGGTAATCAAGCGTTTCATGGACACTGCCTTCAATCGAGTTTTCAACTGGGACGACTGCAAAATCGATCTCTTGATTCTCATAAGCCTTGATGACATCTGTAATCGTCCGATAGGCAATGCGTTCAGAAGTTGGAAAGCTATGAGTGGCTACATCATGGGTAAAAGACCCTTTGGGACCAAGATAGCCTACAAGCATCGAATAATCTCCGCAATTTCTTCAGGTGTTTTGTCCTCGACATCCACAATATGAGTTGCAATATCCTCATACAAAGGTAAACGTCCATCAAAAATCTTCTTGAATTCTTCTTTGGTGTTGTTTAAAAAGAGGGGACGTTGGATGGCTTTGTCATTTTGAATCCGTCTGTACAAGGTTTCAAAATCTACTCGCAGATAAATGTTGTGCGGATTATTTTCTAAAAGTGCACGGTTATGAGGATTGACCACAATCCCGCCTCCAGGAGAAATGATGGCCGCTTCATTTTCCAATAAGCGCTCTAACATCTCAGCTTCACGATGACGAAAGGCGTCTTCTCCTTCAACTTCAAAATAGTCATTAATCGACATACCGATCTCTTCAACAATTAATTCATCCATATCATAGAACTTTGGATCAAGAATGCGACCAACGGTCGTTTTCCCAGCTCCCATAAAACCAAGTAAAATTTTAGCCATGCAGAAATGTCTCCAAATCTTCAAAAAAACTAGGGTAACTGGTGTTGATGGCCTCTGCTCGATCCAGCATCACATTTCCATCTCTCACCAATAAGGCAGCAATGGCAGCCATCATCCCAATCCGGTGATCTCCAAAGGTCTCTAAGTCTGCTCCATGTAGGGGAGTCGGTCCAGTGATAATCATGCCGTCTTTCGTTGGCACGACATTGGCTCCCATAGCATTGAGGCTATCTGCTACGACCTGGATGCGGTCCGTTTCTTTCACACGAAGCTCCTCAGCATCCGCAATCACTGTCTGACCATTTGCCTGTGTCGCTAGTAAAGCAATAATCGGCAATTCATCAATCAAGCGTGGAATCAACTCCCCATCAATCCGAATCCCTTTTAAGGACGAAGTCTTAACCGTGAGACTTGCAGAGACCGCTTTTTCATCGCGATCCTCAATGGCGAGATCTCCCCCCATTTCTTGAATCACATCGAGAATCCCTGTCCGCGTTTGGTTGATGCCAACACTTTCAATCTTAATCGCACTCTCTGGTAGGATGAGGCCTGCCACTAACCAAAAGGCTGCACTGGAAATATCTCCAGGAACGATGACTTCTTGACCTTGGAACTCTTGTCCACCTTTGATGCGGATGATTTTTCCATCCACCAGGATCTCTCCGCCAAATTGGCGAATCATATCTTCCGTATGGTCACGCGTCTTTTCCTTCTCGATAATCGTTGATTCACCCTCAGCCTGTAAAGCCGCAAAAATGAGAGCAGACTTGACTTGAGCCGATGCCACTGGCAAACGGTAATGAATCGGTTTGAGCTGATGGGTCCCTTTTTCATGTAAAGGTGGGCAATCGCGATCTCCCTGACCAGCAATCTCTACCCCCATCTGACGCAGTGGGATCGCCACACGATCCATGGGCCGTTTGGAAAGGCTGTCGTCTCCAACCATGGTCACAGCAAAATCCTGACCTGCTAAGACACCTGAAATCAAACGAATAGAAGTTCCTGAATTGCCCATATCAAGGGGAGCGGTCGGAGCTTGAAGACCTTGAAAGCCTACTCCTTGAATCCGAATCACATCCCCGTCATCTTGGATGGAGACTCCTAAATCTCGAAACACCTGGATGGTAGAAAGCACATCTTCGCCTCGCAAGATATCATAGACCTTGGTTTCGCCTTTTGCGAGACTTCCAAAAATAATGGATCGGTGACTGATGGATTTGTCACCAGGGACACGAATGGTGCCCTTTAGACCCTTGCTATTGGTTCTTAATTTCATTGCCTTCTCCAGAGTGCTTTTCCTCATATTCTATCATAATTGGGACATGAATTCAATTTTTGATCAAAATTTTGGAATAAAAAGCGAATGTTTCCTAGCATATTTTGAGCATTTATCCATCTTCAAGCGAACGAAAATACCAGAGGTGAAGACACAACTCTGGTAGAAAATCTTATTTGTATAAATCTTGAATCGGCTCAAAGATGATCTTTTCAAGATCTGCAAGATAAATAGACAATTGTTGTTGTTTGGTGAAAAATTCATTCACAATCGGACTTGCTTGGATTTTTTCCATATAGTCCTTCATTTCTTGTTGCACAGCTTCTGTTGGAAGTTGACCGGATTGCATCAAGCCTTGCAATTGATTTTGGAAAGCGACGTATTCGTCAAACAAGGTTTTCGCTTCTGGATTTGCTTCAATCGCTTCTTTGCTTTCTACGACAGCCTTGTATTCAGGAAGGTCTCGCAGTGTCCGAGAGAGTTCGTTTGCTACATCATAAATATTTGCCATTTTCTAGGCTCCTTTACTGATAAGATACTTCTATTATACTGCTTTTCCTTCAATATTCCTAAAATGAAGCAGGCCTTTTGATGCAAATCCTTCTTTAGACCTAGCGAGCAAGGACGGTATAAGACGTCGCCTGGCTGATCAATGCTTGGGCCCGCTCCTGATCTTCTGCATTTTTAAAGGTCAACTGTAAAATCCCATGGATGTCCTCCCGATTCTCTTCATTGATGTGAATATTGACCAAGGAAATCCCTTGTAGGAGTTGTAATATTTCGAGGATCACACCTTCCTTATCGGGGACATCGATAAAGAGATCATAGGCACTATCGCGTCCAGCACGCTGATGGATCTGCATTTCTTTTCGGTGCTTGCGCCCCTCATGGAAAAAGGACCAAATGGCCTTTTCGTTATCTGCTTGAATGGTCTCAGCCACCTGATCCAAACGGTCTTTGAAATCTGCAATCCGCTCTAATATCGCTTGAGGGTTGGACAAGAGAATAGAAGTCCACATACTTGGCTCACTTTCCGCAATCCGTGTCATATCTCGAAAGCCACCAGCCGCAAAACGGCGGGTCATTTCATGCTCTTCCCCATAAGCTACGGCCTGCTCGACCAGAGTCGAAGCTAAAATATGAGGAAAATGGCTGATCTGGGAAGTCACCCGATCGTGTTCCTCGGCGTCGATTTCAATAAATCGAGATCCCAATCCACTCAGAAGCTCTTTCAACTCTTCCATGGCACCTTCTGTGGTCAAGCCTGAAGGAGTAAAAATATAATAGGCGTTTTCAAATAAGGTTGCATCTGCTGCTGCAGCACCTGTCTTATGACTACCAGCCATGGGGTGTCCTCCCACAAAGCGAACAGCCTTGTCTGTAAATACCTTTTCAGCTTGTGCGACAATTTCTGCCTTGGTAGAGCTTGCATCTGTCACCAGTACCTGGTCTTTCAAATTCAGGCCAGCTAAGGTTTCTAAGTAAGACTTGGTTTGCTTAATCGGAAGCGACAAAATAATAATATCCGCTAAAGGGGCAAAGGCTTCGAAATCATCCGTCACTTGATCCACCATTCCTCTTTCAAGGGCGATGGTTCGAGAGGCTTCACTTCGATTGTACCCAAGAATAGTCACATGTGGGTGGGCCCTCTTAATGCCTAGCGCAAGTGAAGCACCAATCAAGCCCAACCCTGCAATATAAACAACTTTCTTCTCCAAAGGAAAACTCTTTCTCTTAAAAATTCTTCGTAAATTCCCGGTGCTTAGCAACAGCTTCTTTCAATTCTTCCAAGTTATCGGATGAGAATTTTTCAAGCACTTCTGTAGCAAGGACCGTTGCGACCACTGCTTCCATTACCACTCCTGCAGCTGGTAGAGCCGTTGGGTCGCTGCGCTCAACCGTTGCCTTATAGGGCTCATGGGTCTCAATATCCACACTCATCAAAGGTTTGTAGAGGGTCGGAATAGGCTTCATGACGCCACGAATCAGAATGGGCTCTCCGTTGGTCATCCCCCCTTCAAAACCACCAAGATTATTGGTGCGACGGGTATAGCCAGCTTCTTCAGACCAGATGATTTCATCCATGACTTGACTGCCTTTTAGGCGACCTGCGTCAAAACCAAGGCCAAACTCAACACCCTTAAAGGCATTGATAGAGACCACCCCTTGAGCGATTTTGGCATCCAATTTCTTGTCCCATTGCACATAGGATCCTAGTCCAACAGGCACACCACCAACCAAGGTTTCCACAATTCCCCCGATGGTATCACCATCTTTTTTCACTTGGTCAATGTAAGCCTTAACGGCTTCTTCTTGTTCTGGCACAACGATCGAAACTTCCGACTTCGCTGCTTTTTCCTTGATTTCTGAAACGGTTAGATTCTCGGGAATTGCAATCTTGATTCCCCCAAAATTAACAATGTGGCTGACCACTTCAACGCCGATTTCTTCTAAAATCCGTTTAGCAACTGCACCAACGGCTACACGCATGGTCGTCTCACGGGCAGAAGAACGTTCGAGCGAATTACGAAGATCGTCAAAACGGTATTTCATCCCTCCGACTAGATCGGCATGACCAGGACGTGGCTTGGTAATCTTACGCAGATTTTTCTTTTTGTCTTCGATCGGTGCTACATTCATGATCTCCAGCCATTTTTGGTGATCCAGATTGGTCACATTCAGAGTAATCGGACCTCCCATGGTCAAGCCATGACGGACCCCTGATGTGATCTCGACACGATCACTCTCAATTTTCATCCGAGCACCACGACCATAGCCACCTTGTCGACGTTTGAGCTCTTTATTAATATCCTCTTCAGATAAAGGAAGGCCTGCAGGAACCCCTTCGATGATGGCTGTTAGTCGAGGGCCATGGGACTCCCCTGCTGTTAAATATCTCATACAACCTTATTCCTTTCTTTCTAAAAAGTCCTTCATTTCTTGAAGAGGGATTTGATGAATCGCTGCTTGCCCCAACTCTGGAACAATTACTAATTTCAAGTTCGTCCCACGCGCTTTTTTGTCATGAGTCAAGGCTTGATAAAGGGCGTCTTTATTCCAGTTCTCACAGGTCACCGGAAGGCCAAATTTCCGGCACATTTCTTCGATTTTTTGAGTGATTCCTTTTGGCATCAAGCCCTTTTCTTCTGCAATTCGGGACAGCTGCACCATACCCATACTGACAGCTTCTCCATGCATAACCTGCCCATAACCAGCTGTCGCTTCAATGGCATGCCCAATGGTATGCCCAAAATTGAGATACAGTCGAATGCCATTGTCCAGCTCATCTGCTACAACATGGTCTCGCTTGACCAGGCAAGAATGAGAAATGATGCTCTCTGCATGCTCTAAAATACTCTCAACAGAACCATTCATAGCTTCCAATTCTTCCCAAAGTTCAGTATCTTGGATGAGACCATACTTGATGACTTCGCCCATCCCCTCGATCAATTCACGTTGCCCCAATGTGCTTAACACTTCAGGGTCAATAAACACACCATCTGGTTGGGCAAAAGTTCCTACCATGTTTTTGGCAAGTGCTGTGTTGACTCCAGTCTTTCCCCCGATAGAAGAATCCACCTGTGCCGTCAAGCTAGTCGGGATCTGAACAAAGGAAATTCCCCGCATATAGGTCGAGGCAGCAAAACCAGCCAAATCACCAACTACGCCACCCCCAAGAGCAACGATTCCATCACTGCGCGTCATGCCCTGGGTAGCTAGAAAGTCATAGACTTTTGAAACAGTGGTTAGATTCTTACTGGCTTCCCCTTGAAGAAACTCAAAGCGCACCACTTGAAATCCAGCTTTCTCAAGGCTCTTCTCTATGATAGAGGCATATAGCTTAGCCACGCGGTTATCGGAAATAATGGCGACTTTTTTATCGCCCCAAAGAGTGCGCAACCAGTCTCCAACCTGGTTGAGACCACCTCTTTCAATCACAATATCATAGGAATGTCCTGGAATAGGTACCGATACGTTCATAGGAATCTCCTTCACGTTTTTCTTTGATTCTATCTTATCATGAAATAGGGCACATGTCTCAATCAAAATGAAAAAGAGATTAGAGCAAGACTGTTTTTTTAAATCAGGTCTTGTTCTAATCTCATAAAGCTTTTTCAATAGGAAAAGGTAAACCCCTCTCTTAGTCACATACAAATTGGCGATATTCTGTTGTCAATGCTTCCCATACAGACTCTGTAGGAAATACTTTCCCAGTCATTAATTCAAAGGCTGCTTCAGCTTGATAAAAGAGCATTCCCAGCCCATTTACCCTCTGGTTTCCTTGATTCACTGCTAATTGCAGAAAGGGGGTCACTGCCGGATAGTAGGCCATCTCTACGATTAAGGCCTTTGGGGGAAAGGTCAAGTGACTCGCTATCGGAAGAGAATGACCATCCATCCCAACACCAGTGGCATTTAAGATGAGATCAGCTTGATGAAAAGAGTTTTGAACTTCTTCATCTTTCTCAATCGCATACAATTCTATCAAAAAATCAAAGCCATCTTCAATCAACTGAACTATTGAACGATAATGAACCAATCTTTCCTCTCTCACAAAGACAAGGATACGTTTTACACCTAGATGAATCGCCTGTGCAATAATCGCTAAAGCTGCACCACCTGCACCTAAGAGAACCATTGTTTTTCCCTTAATAGAGAAAGCAGGAGGTAAACTACGAAAGAAACCAATCCCATCCGTATTATAGCCTTTAAGCTTGCCGTCACGGTGAACAATGGTATTAACAGAACCGATCTTTCGGGCCATCTCATCCACTTCATCTAAATAAGGAAAGACCTTCTGCTTGTAGGGCATGGAGATATTGGCCCCAATCATATCCAACTTACGAATTTGGCTGATGGTGCTTTCTAAGTCTTCTTCAGCAATATCCCAAGCTAGATAAGCAGCATTGGTCGCTGTTAATTCATAGGCTAGATTATGAATGAAAGGAGAGATACTATGACGAATGGGATGGGCAATGACCGCTGCCATCCGAGTATATCCGTCAATCCTCATTCAATAACTCCCGAATTCTTCTCATATTTTCAAGAGGGATTTGACCTGGAGCACTTTCCTCTCCGACTCTAGCATAAGACCAAGAAGAGCCTGTCAAATCAGCTGTCAAGCGCGAAATCTTCCCGACCTTGCCCATGGAAATGGTTACATACTCTTGCTCAGGATTCAGCGTCTTGAAACCACGCGTATAATTCATCAAATCAAGGACATCTTGTTCATTGTGGGCCATAACGGATACCTTGACTAATTTTGGAGAAAAGCTGGTCAATTCCGATAAGATCTCCATCATATTTTCCGGAGTTTCTTGGAAGTTATGGTAGCTGAGAACAAGATTTGAAAATTCCAACATCTCTTCAAAGACTTCACGGTGACTATAATACTCGAAATCGATATAATCCGGATGATAGATGGATTGAATATCTTTCAGGATCCCAACATATTCCTCGTTGGTCAGCTCCATCTCTCCACCTTCAGCTCGAGTCCGCAAGGTGAATAAAATCTCGCGTCCAGCAAATTTCTCAAAAACTGCAGGAGCAACAGTTAAGATCTCGCTTTTTTCTAAAAAGTCCGCACGCCACTCAATAACATCCGCATCCTCGTAACGCGAACTATCTAGTTGTTGCGCCTCTTCTAAGGAGCGAGGCATAATCGAAACAACTAACTTCATACATCCACCCTAATTGTAAATACTTTTAAGTAATTACTACTTTCTTCTTTCTTGTTCCACCGAAAATCTCCCGGAAGGCCGTATTCCGCTAAATAGCGATGCTTACGGCCTTGAAATCCTTTTTCGATCTGTTTTTTAAATTTATCTTTGGTCACATTAGCCGCATTGGTACTGAGAATCAAGGTCCCACCTGGATGTAAAATCTCAATGGCCTCGCTGACCAACCGATGGTAATCTTTAGCGACTGAAAAGGTCCGTTTTTTATTTCTCGCAAAGCTAGGCGGATCGAGCACGATCACATCATAGCTTAGGTCATGGCGTTTGGCATATTTGTAATAGTCAAAGACATCCATCACGACAAAACGATGAGCATCCAGCGTCAAGCCATTTGCCACAAAATGCGCTTCTGATAGTTCTCTACTTCTCTTAGCAAGATCGACCGACGTTGTCTCAACTGCTCCACCCATTGCCGAAGCCACAGAGAAGGCTGCCGTATAGGAGAACATATTGAGCAAGGACTTACCAGCTGCTAATCCCTCTACCAAGCTACCTCGAACTTCATGCTGATCCAAAAAGATTCCCGTCATCAAACCATCATTGAGAAAGACTTGGTAAGAGACTCCATTTTCAAGAATCAAAAATTCTTGCGGAGCTTCTTCTCCATAGACATGAGCCGATTCATAGTCCAAGCCTTTAAAGCGAATCTTTTCATAGCCGCCTCGGACTTCTGGAAAAGCCTCTTGAAAGGCCGCTAGAATGGTTTCCTTGATCTGAAATACGAAGGGATTGTACCAAGAAAAGACAACAAACTCACCATACAAGTCAACCGTGAAACCACCAAAACCATCTCCCTCTTGGTTGAAAAGACGAAAGGCTGTCGTCGTTTCATCCGCATAATAAGAACGACGGTATTGCTTGGCTTTGATGAAAAGCTTTTTAAAAAAGTCTTGATCAAAAGCGACCAACTCTTGCGAAACAAACCATCCAATCCCTTTATTTTGTTCAGATAAGTATCCGACTCCGAGGGATTGTCCATCTCCTGAAAGCAATTGAACCGCTTGATCCAAAGCAGGAAGAGAGTCAAAATCTTGCTTTTCAAGAAGAGATTGTCCTTGTTTGATTTTTGTTGCGACTTGGCGACTGACTGTGAGTTTTTTCATACCCTCTATTATAGCAAAAGTCTGCAGTTTTCACAAAGGGAGGCTTTATTTACTGGAACTTTTTTTACCATTTTATCCTAGCTCTCATCATTTAGCTTCAAATGATATAAAATGCCGGATCTTTCCTATTTCTTTCCTCTTCTTTACAGTCATCTTTTTCTTTCTCCATAAAATTGTGGTATACTTGTATATGAAAATTTTTAGGAAATAAGACAAGGAAGTAACATTTTGTGAAAAAAATTACGAATTCGATACTCAATTTCATGAGTACCAGACTAGGATTTGTCTTGACCCTTCTGCTGCTCTACTGGTTCAAAACCATGTGGGCCTATTCAGTTGATTTTAATTTAGACATTCAGGGACCGTATCAGATTTTTCTAGCAGTGATCAACCCATTGCCGATCAGTCTGCTCTTCATCGGTCTAGCACTCTATATCAAACGAACCAAGCTCTTTTATAGTTTGGCCTTTGGGATCTATCTTCTCTTATTTATTTGGTTGATTTCCAACTCCATCTATTATCGAGAGTTTACAGACTTTGTAACGGTTAATACCATGTTGGCTTCTAGCAAGGTTTCTGCTGGTTTAGGAGCCGCGGCTCTAGAATTGTTCCGCCCTTGGGATGTGATTTACATTCTAGATTTCCCGATTCTCGCTTTTTTCTTCTTTAAGAAATGGATTCGAATGGACAATCGTCCCTTCAATAAACGAGCTAGTTTTGCGGTTACCTCTTTATCTGCCATGCTCTTTTCGGCCAACCTTTTCCTTGCAGAAATTGACCGACCTGAGCTTTTGACTCGTGGGTTCTCAAACTACTATGTCGTCCGTGCCTTAGGCTTACCAGCCTTTCTGGGTTACAGCGCTAATCAGACCTATGCTGCCAACAAAGAGCGTTCCAAAGCCTCCGAAGAAGATTTAAAACCGGTTGAAGAATATATCCAACAGCATTATGCCAAGCCTAATCCTGAGTACTTTGGAATGGCTAAAGGCCGTAATGTCATCTACATTCACCTGGAAAGTTTCCAACAATTCTTGATCGATTACAAGTTGAAAGTAGATGATAAAGAATATGAAGTAACACCTTTCTTAAATTCACTTTACCACTCAAAGGAAACCTTTTCCTTTTCAAATGTCTTTAACCAAGTCAAGGCAGGGAAAACGTCCGATGCTGAGACCATGATTGAAACAGGCCTCTTCGGACTCAACCAAGGTTCCTTTATGGTGAACTATGGTGGAACCAATACCCAACAGGCTGCACCATTTATTCTTTCAAAAAATGGTTACAACTCGAGCGCTGTTTTCCACGGGAATGCTGGAAGTTTCTGGAACCGAAATACAGCCTATAAACAATGGGGCTACAATTATTTCTTTGATGCCAGCTACTTCACCAAACAAAACAGCAGTAATTCTTTCCAATATGGTCTCAATGACAAATACATGCTCAAAGATTCCATCAAATACCTTGAAAGATTGCAACAACCTTTCTATACGAAGTTCATTACAGTTTCCAACCACTATCCTTATACAACCAGCTTGTCAGGAGATGATCTTGGCTTCCCTTTAGCTAAGACACAGGACGAAACCATCAATGGCTATTTTGCGACCGCTAACTACCTAGATTCTTCGATCAAGGCCTTCTTTGATTACCTGAAAGAATCTGGTCTTTACAAAAATTCCATCATCGTCCTCTACGGAGACCACTACGGAATTTCAAACTCTCGCAACCCAGCTCTCGCTCCACTACTTGGCAAGAACTCTGAAACGTGGTCAAGCTATGACAATGCCATGTTGCAACGAGTGCCATATATGGTAGTCATTCCAGGTATGGATAAAGGAGGAATCATTGATACCTTTGGTGGCGAAATTGATATGCTCCCAACCTTGGAACACTTGCTGGGTATTGAGTCCAACAAATTCCTCCAGGTTGGTCAAGATATGCTCTCACCAGATCATGATCAAATCGTAGCCTTCCGATCCGCTAACTACTTTGTAACTCCAGAGTATACGAGTTACAGTGGTCGGACCTATTACACAAAAACAGGTGAGGAAATCACCAACCCAGATGAAAATACCAAGGAACAACTGGATAAAATCCGAGAAGCTGCTAACCTTCAATTGAGGATTAGCGATAGCATCCAAACGGGTGATCTCCTTCGCTTCTTCAAGGGCAATGATCTTGGAAAAGTCAATCCAGAAGATTATTCCTACACCAATTCCTTCAAGGCATTGAAGAAGATTGAAAAGGAAAAAGGTGACAAATCAACCAGCCTTTATCATCAACGTGGCAACCAGTCCACCGTTGATCTCTTCAAGGCACCAACTTATAAAGAATTGCACCCAGAAGACGATAGTTCTTCCTCAACAGAGACCAGTAGCAGTTCTTCTAAATAAAAAGAATCCCTGAGTTTAAAAACTCAGGGATTTTGTGATTTCTTTAAAAAGATTACGCTTTATCTTCATCTAGGACTTCAAAAACAGAAGCTGTTAAATTCTCCACATAGAATGGTCGTTTATGACGACTATTCCCAACCATCAATTTCAATTTATTTGAATTTTGGAGGTAATATGGAAGTCCGCTGGCGTTGAAGATCACCAAGTACTTCTTGTTTCCTGTAAGTTCATAGATGACAAGACCACTGGTATCAGTTGCAGATTGAATAAAGATTTGTTGGTAGATTTTATCATAGCTTTCAAGCGCTAAGACAGGAAGACTTGTCTTCAAGGCGATTAAGCTTCGGATATAGGCAATTGATTCCTTGTTCTGACTGACCAGATCCCAATTGACCTGATTCACAAAATCTGGAGCATTGTAGGAATTCATGGCCTGTTCACGATCCAAAGGGGTGATCTCACCATCAGGACCTGTCGCTACCAATTTAGTCCTCATGAACTCTTGACCCAATTGCATAAAGGCCATGCCCTGAAAGAGCAGATTCATGGCTGTAGCCAACTCTGAGCGCTTGACCAATCCTGCTACTTCTTCATCCGGATGAAGGGTCTGAAGCAAGTCATAGAGATTATAATTGTCATGAGCCTCCACATAATTCAAGACCTGATTGGGACTTAAATAATTGCCAAGCTCTGCGCTACCTAAAGCAGCACGCGCAACGATATTCTCTGTTGATTTTCTGCTGACAAAACCACGTTTGATGGAACCATAAACCTCAGCCCCTTTAATGGCATCGCGCTCCGTATCATTAAAGAATCCAATTCTTGGCAATTGCGCTGCATTGTCTTTCTTAGCCTTGTCCTCTGGTGCGAGACCTGTTCCCATGTCCCAACCTTCTCCGTAAAGAAGAATGCGAGGATCCAGATCGTCCATAGCCTCCCGAATAGCATTCATCGTCCTTACATCATGAATGCCCATCAAATCAAAACGGAAGCCATCGATCTGGTACTCCTTGACCCAGTGCGTGAGGGAATCAATCATGTACTTGCGGTACATTTCATGCTCACTAGCCGTTTCATTCCCGACACCTGTCCCATTTTGGAAGCGACCATCTGGCTCCATCCGGTAATAATAATCGGGTACTGTATTTTGGAAAGGACCATGCTCGGTCGAATAGATATGATTGTAGACCACATCCATGACCACAGAAATTCCTGCCTCATGATAAGCTCGGATCATGGTTTTGAGCTCTTTCATGGTTTGTTTCGGATTGGATGGATCCGTCGAAAAGCTAGTTTCTGGTGCAGAATAATTCTGAACATCGTAGCCCCAATTGTAGGTCACCCGGCCTTCTTCGTCGTACTGTTTAAAGCGATCAGAAATGGGCTGTAGTTGCACGACATTGACTCCTAACTGACGGATATAATCAAAGGCAGTTGCATCACCATGGCTATTGACGGTTCCTTCTTGGCAAGCTCCCAGATAGGTCCCACGCAAAGACTCGTCCACACCTGAAGTCGGTGACTTGGTCAAATCCCGAAGGTGCATCTCATAGATCACTGCTTGACAAGGATTGTCCAAGCGCCAAGGAGTCGCATCGGCGCCTTTTTTAGGACCCCAATCAAACTGACGATCTGCTCTTGAAAGAATGGCAGAGCGCATCCCATCGGCTGTCGTTGCAATGCTATAAGGATCGCGCGTCACTTGAGTATGGTGTTCAAAATGCACACGATATTGATAGGCCATACCACTTAAATTTCCTAGAAAATCTAAAATCCAAACACCATGGGTATTTTCTGGGTGGTAGCTAGACTCTTGTTTGCCGCGCGTCATCGGAATACTCTTCCAGATAGGCGCATCCAGCTCGGTTGATTGATAAAGCAACAATTCAACTTTCTTAGCAGTAGGAGCCCACAGTTTAAAGCAATGCTCCCCTTCTTCCTCCCGATGACCGAGCCATCCTTGATACGCCCATTTAGCATCAAACTCTCTAGGGCGCATCGCCATATCGTAGGCATGAGGCTGACGATGGCTGTATGCATGACTCGTCAAAGCAGCTTGCAAAGAATAATAGACTGTATCGTCTCCATCGAGAATCCACACTTCTCGAACATAGCCTTCTGGTAAGAGTTCGATTTCAAAATCACGGGTCTTAGTGAGCCAATCCCCTTCTTTGACCAAGACATGGCCCCGGTTCAAGGGTTCTTCGCTCTCATAAATTAGATTTCCCTCTACTCCAAAATAATCCAACTTGGAGAATGAGACTGATTTTCCTTCTACTTGATCCTGCCATTGCCACATATCATAGGCAAAATAATTTCCTTTTTGCTTATGAAAATGAAGCTTTACATGGTATTGTCGCATAACATTTTCCTATTTCCAATTTAATACCGAAGGAACCATCCGCTTGTAAAACACTTAATGGACTCCAACTTTTTGTTTTTATTCGTCAGATGTGTGAACCAAAGCATCGTTGTTGATTTCATCAATATTTGCAAAGAATTCCAAGTGATTATGGAAGACTTCCAATTCAACCGGCGTATCTCCCCCGTATTCCCCATCTAGATTGATGCGGAATGGTTGAGCATTTTTCCCTAGCATTTCGATCGTCAACTTCTTGGTCTTGAGATATTCTACATTTTCATCGTGCACATGCTTGCCTCCATTGATGGCCTGAATCATCAAGGACAACATGTTAAAGAGCTTAGCAGTTTTTACGATAATCAAGGTAAAGTTCCCATCATCAAGCTTAGCATCTGGCGCGACACTTTCAAAACCAGCAATCGAGTTGGTAAGAGCCACGAAAATCATAGACGCTGGCCCTTCAAAGACACCATTGTCATGCTCAATCCGCACCTTACGAGCCTTGTTTCGCGGCAACATTTTAGCAGCTTCTGCCACATAGGCAAAGTAACCCAAGCGAGATTTAACACTACTTGGAACACTGAAGGTCAATTCTGTCATGGTTCCTGCTGCAGCAATGTTGATGAAATACTTACTGCCATAGGCACGACCAATATCCATCTGAATGGTTTGATTCTTTTCGATAATGCGAGCAGCCGCCACAGGATCACCCATCGGGATCTTCAAGGCACGCGCATAGTCATTGGTGGTACCGGTCGGGATAAAGGCCATCTGCGGACGATTTTCCAGACCTGCGACCCCATTGACCACTTCGTTAATCGTACCATCTCCACCAGCGGCAATGATTAAATCAAAGCCTGCTTTAGCGGCTCTTTCTGCTTCATTTTGGGCAGAAAATGGTTCTGGAGTCGTTTGATAAGCGCTGGTTTCATAGCCCACGTCTTCGAGTACGTCCAAGACTTCCGCAATATTTTTCTTGATAATTTCTTGCCCAGAGGTCGGATTATAAATTAAACGGGCTTTTTTGATTCGTTCTACCATAAAGATCCTCTATAAACTTTCAAGCCAGGCCTCATCTTCTACCTGGATTCCTAATTCTTGTGCTTTGGTTAACTTGCTACCAGCGTCACTACCTGCAACGACCAAATCTGTTTTTTTGGAAACCGATCCAGTTACCTTAGCGCCCAGACTTTCTAATTTTGCCTTGGCTTCTGAACGCGTGAGTCGCTCTAGCTTCCCAGTCAAAACGACTGTCATTCCTGATAGGGCCGCATCAGCAGCGACTTTTTCACCAAGATAAGTCATATTGACACCAGCTTCTTTAAGCTCTTGCAATAGGCGCTTGGATCCTTCTTGTGCGAAATAACGCTTGAGGCTTTCAGCCACGACCATACCGAGACTGTCAATGCTGGCAATTCGTTCTGGATCAGCTGTAGCCAATTGATCGAGGTCATGGAATTCTTGGAGCAAGATTTGACTAACCTTGCTACCGACATGGCGGATCCCCAAACCAAAGAGTAACTTCTCAGCTGAATTCTCTTTTGAAGCTTGAATGGCTTCATGGAGTTTTTCAGCAGATTTTTCTTTAAAGCCTTCTAAGGTCAATAGATCCTCGACTGTCAGACGATAGATCCCAGCTACATCCTCTACCAACTGAGCGGCGAAGAGTTTCTCTACAACAGCTGGACCCAAGCCTGTGATATTCATAGCATCCCGACTTGCAAAGTGGTTCAATCCTTCCTTGATCTGCGCTGGACAGAGTGGATTGATACAGCGAAGGGCTACCTCATCCTCGAAATGAAGCAACTCACTCTGGCAGCTCGGACAATGAGTTGGAATGGCTAATGCTTGATCAGAGACTCGCTTATCTTTAACAACACGCAAGACCGCAGGAATGATATCACCCGCCTTGTAGACGATGACGGTATCATCCTGATGAATATCTTTTTCAGCAATATAGTCCACATTGTGCAAGGTTGCCCGACTAACGGTAGTTCCTGCTAGCTGGACTGGAGTTAGATTGGCAGTTGGGGTCACAACTCCGGTCCGTCCAACCGTCCAATCCACCGATAGGATTTTCGCTTCTTTTTCTTCAGCTGGAAACTTATAGGCGACAGCCCATTTAGGGGCTTTTACGGTAAAGCCTAGTTCTTCTTGAACAGCTAGGTCATTGACCTTGATGACGATCCCATCGATATCGTAGGGAAGATCGTCTCGAAGCTGAGCTACCTTTTGGATAAAGTCCCAAATTTGCTCCATATCCTCAGCCAGCACTCGCTCTTGGTTCACGACAAAGCCTAAGCGGGCTAATTTCTCAAGCACGCCTTCCTGACTGCTTTGATCAGTTGGACTCACTTCTTGATACAAGAAGGTTGCGAGATTTCGCTTGGCCACGATTGTCGTATCCAATTGGCGAAGTGTTCCTGCAGCAGCATTCCGCGGATTAGCAAACTCCGGCTCGCCGTTTTCTTGACGGATCTGATTGACCCGATCAAAGGAAGCCCGTGGCATGTAGCACTCGCCTCGAACAGTAATGTTCATTGGCTCTGGTAAAACCAAAGGAATGTCCTTGACCCTCTTGAGGTTCTCTGTAATATCCTCACCGACAGAACCATCCCCACGTGTTGCCCCCGTTACAAGGACACCATTTTCATAGGTGAGGGAAATGGACAAGCCATCGATCTTCAGCTCACATACATAGCTGATGGAAGGAAATTCCTTACGGACACGCTGATCAAAGGTTTCTAATTCTTCACGCGAAAAAGCATCCTGCAAACTATAAAGGGGATACTGGTGCTGGTATTTGGTAAAGCCTTTTAAAACCACCCCACCTACACGGTGAGTTGGACTCTCTGGTAAGATCTCATCTGGATGAGCAGTTTCTAGTTCCACCAACTCCCGATATAATTGATCATACTCACTATCTGAAACTGATGGAGCGTCTTTTGTGTAATACTCATAAGCATAACGATTGAGTAATTCCACTAATTCTTTCATTCTGGTTTTCATGTTCTTATTTTATCATAAAATCTTAATTTAGCCTTGAATTTACTGCATTCTTAGCATTAAAAAAAGGAGCCAAAGCTCCCTTTTCTTATTTTGTAAAATCGATCCGTTTAGAAAGTTGATTGATCACAATCGCTCCAAAAATCAAGGATGCAAATTCACCCAATCCCATGGTCAACCAGTTATAGAAGAATGGTTGGCCTTGAAGGTAATAAAGTTCCAAGGCAATCGTAAACATGGAGATGGAAAAGAAAATCGAAAACAAGAAATGGTCCAAGCGAATAAGACCGTCAAACAAGAACTTGTTTTTGAAACGACTAAATAGAATGAGTCCAAGTCCTAAGAAGACAAAGGTTGAACCTCCACCGACAAAGACATCGATCCATCCAAAACTAAATAAGTTAGCAATCATACAACCAAGAGTCACCCCAATCAAGTACTTCTTATTGTAAAAGGCTAAGAAATTCATCATCTCCGAAACACGGAATTGATAGCCATAATAGGCCATGGCATTGAGAGGAGGGGTAATCGTTAATACGATATAAATCGCGGCAACAATGGCAATTTGTGCCATATCACGAGCAGTTAACTGTTTCATTTATTCTCCTTTAGCGGTTTTCCCGCGTATAATATGCTTGGCGAAAGGATTTTAAGCACCAAGGGTTGAATAATTTATTTTTTCAACCTTTCAAGTATAGCATATTTTAAGGTTTTATGGTAGACTAAATTTATGAAAACACTAATTAAAAGATTTTTTGATAATGAGATTTTATCTTATCTATTTTTTGGAGTAGCAACAACCATTGTTTCCGTCGGAACCCGCCTCTTCATCTATCATGTGTCTCGTGATGAACGATTAGCGACAGCGATTGGAAACATTGCTGGGATCCTTTTTGCCTTTGCGACCAATGATACCATCGTCTTTAAGCAAGAGAGAAAAGGCTGGTTTCAGCGCCTAATCCGATTTGCGATTGCGCGCTCTGGGACCTTTATACTGGACATGGCCTTAACAGAAATCTTTGTCAAGCAATTCCCAGGAATTATCGGGCAATTTGTCCACAATAACAAAAGCCAGATCAATCTAATCGAAACCCTCTTTGCACAAGTGGCCATTGTGGTCCTCAATTACGTCTTTAGTAAACTCTTCGTCTTTAAAAATAAAAACAAGGCTTGAAACGATTGTTTCAGCCTTATTCTTTTAAACTTCTATACTTGCATGCTCTGCACTTAATTGATAGATGGTGCCTTCAACCCCAAAATAATCCTTGGCTAGATCTTTCAATTCCTGCATGGCTGTTTGAGCCCGTTTGGCCTGCTCCTCATTGATGGCTTCAATAACCAGGATAGCGTCCTTGGTATCTTCTGTTAGCATGGTTCTTTGAGCCTCACGCCAATTCAAGCAACGACAAACGGCTCCTTCTTGGTCGTAGTAGATGATCTCCCCTTCCAAAGCTGGCGAATCTTCTTCAGCTCCTAACGGAAAGAAAGGTTCGCCTCCTTTCGCTTGTCCTAGAGAGAGTCCCCCCACCAATTTATCCATATCTTCTCCCCCACAAGGAAGGGCATAAGCCATAGACACACTATTGTAAAGATCCACCAAAGGATTAATCGGATAGAATTCACGTCCCTGATGAACCCGTTTTAAGAGTGCCTCGATGGAAGATCGGGCTCCTTTTTTTGTTTTAAACTTGCTAAAAGCTTGGCGCCACTCTTGAACGAACTCACTCTGGGTATAGTTTTCTTCATCGATAAATTCCCATGCTCGCTTGGCACCCTTGTCCAACAATTCTTTGAAATAAGGATCCTTGGCTTCATCTACTGTATTATCAATGCCATACAAGGACATCACTGTAATTCTAGCTGTTGGGAATAAATCCCAAAAAGCTTGATCGACTGTCACTTTCATTGCTTTACCTCACTATAATTTCTTTTTTGACCTTTTTTAACTAGCTCCCAATCCAAGGTGATATTCTCACGAACTCGGATGAGATACTCCTCTAACTGTGAGACTTCTTCTTTTGAAAATCCTTTTAAGGCAGTTTTTTCAGAGTAAAGATGCTCCCCTAAAATGAAGGGGTAAATCTTCTTGCCTTTTTCAGTTAATTCCCATTCCTTGGTTTTGAGGTTTTCACCCCTTGGGCGCTGTTGAATCAAGCCTCGTTCTTCTAGTTTTTTTACGGATCGGGCAACAGTTGAGCGATCTACTTTTAAGAGCTCAGAGAGTTCTTCCTGAATCATTCCAGGTTGCTCCGCAATTCGCACCAAGTAAAGGTATTGACCACGCGCCAGATCCAAATCTCGAAATTCAATATTTGCTATAGAATCCAGTGCTCGCGCAATGATGCCAATCTCACGCAAAATACTCATCTCACTCCTCCTTTCCTATTGACAATAGCATAACACATTTTTGTTGCAAATGCAACAAAAATAGATAACAAAAAAAGAGGCTGGGACAAAAGTTCTAGCCTCTCAATTATTTTTGAATTGTCGAGCAAGACGCAGTGGTTGAGTGGGCTCTACTACGCTGATCTCATCAGCTTTTACAGCCCTACTAAACTGTGCGGAGGTGGGACGACGAAATCGAATTCTAACGAATTACCGATTTCTGTCCCACTCTCCCTTATTCCTTTTTATCTTTTTTTATCAAGCGTAACCGTCGCTTTAATGTTTGTGAAGCTTCTTTATGCCGAAAGGCTACTTCTTCTGTTTTTAATTTGGAGACAATTTCTCCATTGCGTGTTTGGAACTTGGCTTCTCTAGCAAACTGGATACTAGCGTTTAAAATACAACCAATAATCATGATTTTAGCTACCAAGATGAACCAGAACATAATGACCGCTAGGACGACCGAACCGAAGAAACGAGCATCTAAGAAATGACTCACATAACGATCCACATATTTCCAAAAGATATTCAAGATCGCATACAGGACTGCAACAACAAAGGTCGCCCCTGGCAATACATATCTAAATTTCGGAATTTTGACATTTGGAAGGGTGTAATAGAGCAAGACCAGACTGACAAAAAGCAAGAGATAGATGGTCGGCTCTGTCAAATTCAGTAAGCGCACATAAATCGTCCGATCAAATGAAAAGGTCTGATAGAGATAACGAACGATCATTTTCCCAAACATGGAAAGGATCAGCGAGAGTCCGAACAAGCCCTGCAAGGCAAAACTGATCAGAAAGCTAAAGAGTCGCCCCCAGATAATACCACGCTCCTTTTCCACCCCATAACTCTTGTTATAGGCTTTTTGGAGGTAGGCAATGCTCTGAGAGAAGATCCACAAAGCAGAAATAATCGAGAAACTCAGTAAGCCTGTTGACGGTTTGGTCAAGACACTCGAAATCATCTGTGCCACTATTCTATATAAGGACGCTGGCAAGACTTTTTGTAAGCTCAAAAGAATCTGGGTAGGACGAATATGAAAGTAAGGCAGAATATTGGCTGCAATCAGCATCAAAGGGAAAATAGAGATCAGCAAATAATAGGCTACAGCAATGCTGGTGATATCAGACTCTGCACTCTGATAAAACCGCACGAAGCCCTTTATAAATGGCTGTCCCAGTACTTTTTGTAGGACCTTTTTCATTCGTCACCTCCCCATTTTACTAAAAAAGAGCAAAGAGCGAAACCAGACACTTGCCTTCAGCTCCATTCTTTCCTCTCTAGTTTTAATATGTTCCTTCTTCACCTTGACTAGTCAGGATCACTGGACCATCTTTTGTAATCACAAATTGATGCTCGTATTGACAAGAAAGGCCACCGTCGAGTGTCTTATGGGCCCAACCAGTTTCCATATCTGTATCAATCTCCCAAGTACCGGTATTAATCATTGGCTCAATCGTCAAGACCATCCCTTCACGTAAGCGAAGACCGCGTCCAGCACGACCATAATGTGGGACCATTGGTTCTTCATGCATGGTAGGTCCGACACCGTGTCCGACCAAGTCACGCACCACGCCATAGCCTTTGCTTTCCGCATACTCTTGAATCGCTGCACCAATATCTCCCAACCGATTGCCAACGACCGCTTTCTCAATTCCCTTATAGAGACATTCTTTGGTCACGTCCATCAAATCTTTGACTTCTTGCGAAACATTTCCCACCGCATAAGCCCAGCAAGAGTCCGCCAAGCCACCACTATAAGACTCCGTGTATTTCTTCATTTGCGACACATTATCAAAATCTAATTTTGAAACATCCAAAACAGACTTATCCAGTGGTTCAGACAAGACCATATCCACCTTGAGGAGATCCCCATCTTTGAGAATGACGTGACGTGGAAAAGCATGGGCTACTTCGTCATTCAAACCACAGCAAGTCGCATAAGGATAGTCCATGAGACTACCTTCTACACCGATCTGAAGTGGCAAGACATTGGCTTCTTTACAGCGTCGACGGACATATTCTTCTACTTCCCAAAGGTCAAGCCCTGGCTTGATCAAGTCACGCAATCCAATATGGATGCTGGCAAGGAAATCTCCTGCACGATCCATGGCTTCAATTTCACGTTGTGATTTTAATGTAATCATTGTCTCCTCATTTCTTTTGTTTAATTAATCTTAATCGTAATGGTTGCTTTTGCGACTAGCTGCAGATCTAAATACAAGCTAAAATCAACCAAGGCCGAACGTCTGGTTCGCTGAACAAGCTGTGGTTCAATGCGGATCACATCATCCATCTGTACGGCCTGTAAAAAATTGATGATTAACTGTTCGACAATCAAGCTACGCCCACTGTGTTGCATCATCTTGCGAACAACCTTCATCAGCACTTCGATCATCACCCCATTGGCCAAAACACCGCTTTTCTCCAGCATACTTGGCTCCACTGTGAATTGGTAATGGTCGTTCTCTGTTTGAATCTTTTGACCAATCTGCTCACTAAAGGTTGGTAAGCTCGAAAACTGCACCTTGCTAATCCGATCCATGACATCCCGACGCGTAATAACACCCAGCAAGGTCTGGTTATTACGAACAACAGGAATCATTTCATAATCTTCAGCGATCATCCGTTGGCTAATCGTCGCAATGCTGGTGGACAAATTAGTGGTAAAAATGGTCCGTGACATCACCTTATCAAGGGTCGTCTGAGGCGCCTTATCTCCAGCATCTCTCATGGTTACGACGCCCACTACCATCTGGTGCTGATTGACAACCGGAAAACGACTAAAGCGATTCTTTCGAACCAAATCTAAATAATCCCGGACCGTATCCGTCTCAGAAAGATAACCATACTCATGGAAGGGCCGATAGACCTGTTCCACTGTCAAGATATCCGTCTTGATCTGCATGTTAGACAAGGCCTTATTGATCATGGTCGCGACGGTATAGGTATCGTGTGAAGTTCGGATTACTGGGATTTGTACCTGATTGGCCAGATCGATCACATCCTCACTGACCTCAAAGCCACCTGTCACTAAGACCGCATTGTCATGCTTAAGTGCCAATCGTTGGATGTTAGTGCGGTCTCCCACGATCAAAAGCCCACCTTCAGACACATAGTCAAGAACGTGCTTTTCTGTCATAGCACCGATGTAAAATTTATTAAATTCTTTTTCGAGCCCCTCTTCACCAGCTAATATTTCAGAACCAGTGATTTCTAAAATTTCCCGATAGGTCAAATGCTCTAGTACAGCTTTTTGCGATTTGACACGGATGGTCCCGCTTCTAGGACGCGTTTCGACAATTCCTTGATTTTCAGCTTCTTTAATGGCACGATAGGCTGTCCCATCACTGACATTCAAAAAATTGGAGATACTGCGGACACTGACCCGTTTCCCAATCGGTAATTTTTCGAGATAGTCTAAAATCTCTTGGTGTTTACTCATAAAAGTCCCCTCTACCTAGGCGGAAATCATAATAATCGCGCATTTTACGCGTATAGCGGTCACTCCCTTTGAATTGACGAAAGAGACGAAAACCAGCCTTTAAAGCGACCTTTTGACTCCCTGCATTTTCAACATGGGTGACAATCTTAAGCTCCTTCAGTTGAAATTTTTCAAATGATAGGTAGGCCAACTCTTTGACCGCTTCTGTCATCAGACCCTTTCCCCAAAAATCTTTGCGTAAAAAGTAGCCTAACTCAGCCTCACCCTTGATTTCATCCAACTTTTCAAACTTGATGGAGCCAACCATCTGATTGGTTTCCTTATCACAGATGGCCCAAACTCCCAAAGGATTTTTCATGAAATAGTTGGCAAGTACATATTGAGTTTCAGCAAGATCGGCTTGTGCAGGAAAGATAAATTGTAGGTTATCAGGATTCGAAGCAATCTTATAAAAATCTTCCGCATCCTCAAAGAGAAAAGGTCGTAAATACAACCTTTGTGTTTCAATTAGTGAATAGGCAGCTAAGTGCGTCCAAATATTCATGTCAAACTCCATTGTTCGTGTATCCAGCCGCCACTATCAGATCCCTAGTTCGGTCACTATTCCTCTACCAACTGGATATCTGCTCCAAGTTGGGTCAATTTATGAATAATATCTGAATACCCGCGAAGGATGTATTCCACATTTGTAATTTCTGTTGTTCCAGAAGCCATCAGACCTGCGATCACTAAAGCCGCACCAGCTCGAAGATCCGTCGCTTTCACACTGGATCCTGTCAATTGATTTGGCCCTTCATAGATAATGTGGTCGTTCAAGGTCGAAATAGTGGCCCCCATTTTAGCCAATTCTGGCACATGGTTGACCCGCTTTTCATAAATCGTATCAACGATTCGACCACGTCCTGCTGCTGTTAAGAGTAAAGGTGTGATCGGTTGTTGCAAATCAGTCGCAAAACCAGGATAAGGAGACGTTTTGATCTGGATCGCCTTCAAGCCCGTCTGCTTTTCTACAAAGATGCTATCTTCAGAAATGGTCATACGCACACCCATTTCCTCTAACTTGGCAATATAGCTCTCTAAATGCTCATACAGGACATTGTTGATCTGGATACCTTCTCCGATAGCAGCTGCAAGGGCAATATAGGTTCCAGCTTCGATGCGATCTGGAATCACCTGATGTCTCGTTCCATGCAACTGTGGAACACCATCAATGATAATAATGTCTGTCCCTGCTCCCCGAATATGGGCTCCCATGTTGTTGAGCAAGGTCACCACATCGATAATCTCGGGTTCTCGCGCAGCATTTTCAATCACTGTCCGTCCCTTAGCTTTGACCGCCGCCAAAATCGTATTGATCGTTGCACCGACACTAACTGTATCCATGTAGATGTTAGCTCCTTGAAGAGGCCGACCTTCAGTTGCAAGCTTCATACTAGAGCCATCCATAGTCATAGTGGCTCCCATCGCTTCAAAGGCCTTCAAATGCAAATCAATCGGACGTGGGCCAAGGTCACACCCACCAGGAAGCCCAACCGTTGCTTGACCATAGCGCCCTAACAAGCTGCCATAGAAATAATAGGAAGCTCGCAGACTATTGATCTTTCCAAATGGCATAGGCATATTCTTCACTCCACGTGGATCAATGATCAAGCTGTCTTCATTGCGCTCAATCTTAGCCCCCATGATGGTCATGATTTCAATCAGACTCGCCACGTCGGAGATATCCGGTACTCCGTCAAGGGTCACGATATCATCCGCCAGAATGGTCGCCGGAATCAGGGCTACTACGCTATTTTTTGCACCACTAATGGACACCTCTCCTTTTAGAGGGCGACCACCATTTATTACAATTTTTTTCATCTTATTAATTTATTAGTTCTTTCAAGTCTTTTTCCTTTTACTATCGTTTTTTTAACGGAAATAAAAGGGACAACGTATTCAAAATACTGCATCTATTATACCACAGATCGCCCTATTTTTCCATCTGTAGGAATTTTCAAAACGAAAAAAAGCTAGGATCATCTTGACCCTAACTTTTCCATTTCAACTAATCATTTTACAGCTTCTTTCAAGGTTTCCACCTTGTCTAAACGCTCCCATGGAAGGTCGATATCTGTCCGTCCCATATGGCCATATGCTGCTGTTTGGCGGTAGATTGGACGCTTGAGGTCGAGCATTTGGATAATCCCTGCAGGACGAAGATCAAAGATTTGACGCGCTGCTGCCTCTAATTTGCTCTCAGCAACAGTACTTGTACCAAAGGTATCGATACGAACAGATACTGGATGAGCCACCCCGATCGCATAAGCCAATTGCACTTCTGCCTTCTTAGCAAGACCTGCTGCTACGATATTCTTGGCAATGTAGCGAGCTGCATAAGAAGCGGAACGGTCTACCTTCGTCGCATCCTTACCAGAGAAGGCACCACCACCGTGACGTGAATAACCACCATAAGTATCCACAATGATCTTACGACCTGTCAAACCAGAGTCTCCTTGAGGTCCACCGATAACGAAACGACCGGTTGGATTGATGAAGAATTTTGTCTCATCATCAAGATAAGATGCTGGAATCACTTCTTTGATAACCTTGTTAATGACATCTTCATGAATTTGTTCATTGCTGACATCTGAATCGTGTTGAGTTGAAATAACCACTGTATCCACGCGCACAGGGCGGTCGTTTTCATCGTACTCAACCGTAACTTGAGATTTCGCATCTGGACGAAGATAGCTGATTTCACCAGACTTACGAAGCTCTGCCAAACGACGAACCAACTTGTGGCTGAGTGAAATTGGCAATGGCATGAGTTCTTCTGTTTCATCCACTGCAAAACCAAACATGAGACCTTGGTCTCCAGCTCCAATCAAATCAAGTGGATCTTGATCTGCATTTCCACGTACTTCCAAGGCTTCATTAACCCCTTGGGCAATATCAGGAGATTGTTCCACCAAAGATGGGTGTACTCCTACCGTCTCCGCAGAAAATCCATACTCTGTATTGGTATAACCAATTTCTGCAATCGTATCACGAACTACACGGTTAATATCGACATAAGCATTTGTAGAAATCTCACCAAAGACATGGACTGAACCAGTATAAACAGCTGTTTCAGCAGCCACGTGTGCTTCTGGATCTTGCTCTAAAATAGCATCCAAGATAGCATCTGAAATTTGGTCTGCAATCTTATCTGGATGCCCCTCAGATACAGATTCAGACGTGAATAATTTACATTCTGACATAAAAATGTCCCCCCTTAAAAAATATTGTTATAGAGTTACAAAGTACTGATAGAAAGACTATCACCTTATCGGGACCATATAACACTTCATTATAACACATTACCAATGATATGGAAAATTATTTTGCAAGAAGCCTATTAGATCAGTTTTTTTAGTCTATAAACTACCTAATTATACCGACTTGAATATAGTTCTCAAAGTTCCTAAAAAGTTCACAAAAAATACCCCATAGGGTATCTATCAATTAACGAGTCCAGTAGGCAAGATCTAGCACCCTCACACGGTACTTCTTTATCTTCAAAAATAGTAGGTAACCGCACAGCAATGGATGCTATTACATAGTTAAATTACAACATATTTATAAAAATCTTCAATCCCATCTACACTAGTCACTCTCCATTTTTAAACAACACAGTTCCAATCAATACCAGCACTCCTACCACAAGCGGTGGTATATGATTAATCACCCAATCCGGATCACCCGCAGCAATAAATGAAAAAACATAAATAGCTGCTGCTATATAAAGAGTTGTTTTATTGCCCTTTGCTTTTCCATTCCACAAGAGGATAGTTGCAATAACAAAGCTAATCATATGGATTCCCAAAAAGTACAAAAAGCCACCAGCCCACGCTCCCATTGAAAAGAGACCTAATAAAAGTAAAACTGTATAAGCAATGGCTATGAACAAGGCAAAAGAAAGTATTGCAGAAGTCCCAACTCTCTTCTCTGGCTTCATTTCATTGTTCGGAAAAAGACTTTCATCTGAAGCATATGCCTCATTTTCTTTATCTACTTCAGGATTTTTTTGTTGATCTGTCATAACTTTCTCCTAACATTTTTAGTTATTCTTTCAAATAATAGCGCCTAAAATAGAGCGGAAGAACTGATTTAACTGTCTCTTTGATCGACCCGAATACTTTTTATTGAGTAGAGTTGACCATACCCATTTTTTGATTAAGAGCTTTTCTCTTCTTTAACCAGGAGTGTTCCGATTAAATCCAAAATACCTAAACATAAGGGAGCAATTCGAAATATTTCCCAGTCCGGATCAAAAGCCAAGATGATAGACAGCAGATAGAGTCCAACACTCGCATAGAGAAGGCTTTTATTCCCCTTCTTCATCCCTAGTCGAATTAGAAAGGCCCCAATCGCAAGACTTAATAAGTTTGGACCAAGGAAAATCAAAACGACAAATCCCCAACCATAACCCCAAGGTGCAAAGTAAAAGACAAACAATACAAGATAGATAATGGATAAGTAAAATGTCGCTGAAAGAAGAATAGAATGTAAGCTATTTTCTTTTGGAGGATTCTGAACAGATACAGAATTGGGATAATCTTCACTTAACTTACTATGTTCTTTATTTTCCTCAAAATGTTTCTCTTGGTTTGTCATCACTTTCTCCTTCCTTTCTTATATTTTTATGTTTTTCCTTTAACACCATTATTCTTGATTCCATTATTCTTTTCATGATAGCCATCTATTCAATGCTATCTCTTAAACATTAATTTGAACAGGTTTTCAATTAGATTGCTAACATATCATGAAATAGACTGGAAGCTTCCCTAAATAAAATCAGCCTCTGCAATAGCTCGTTTCACTTCTTCAATTGGTAAATTGACCAGTTCTACTTCTTTTTCACGGTAAAGATACTCAGCATATTCATCGATCCGATACTGATGAATGTATACCACTCTCTTGCAACCGACTTGAAGCAATTGCTTGGTACAATTGAGACAAGGAAAATGCGTCACATAAGCTGTAAAGCCCTTGGGAATTCCACGTTCAGCTCCTTGCAAAATCGCATTGACTTCCGCATGAATCGTCCGGACACAATGTCCCTCGACCATGAGGCAGCCATCCTCTAGACAATGATCTGTCCCAGAAACGGACCCATTATAACCCGTTGCAATGACCTTATTATCCTTAACCAGAACGGCCCCTACCTTAGCGCGATTACAGGTCGCTCGATTCGAAATCAGTAAGGCCTGTGCTGCAAAATATTCATCCCATGCTAGTCGATTGTGTGGCACCTTTGTATCCTCCATCTCTCCTCATATTGCTTACGATTATTTTCATTATAGCATGAAATCAACAAGAAAAAAAGACTGAGAAAACCTTCCCAGTCTTATAAATATTATTTAGCAAGTTTTGCTTTCGCTGCATCTGCAAGAGCTGTGAAAGCTGCTGCATCGTTAACAGCCAAGTCAGCAAGCATTTTACGGTTAACTTCGATCTCAGCCAATTTCAAACCATGCATCAATTGTGAGTATGAAAGTCCATTCAAACGAGCTGCCGCATTGATACGTGTGATCCACAATTTACGGAAGTCACGTTTCTTTTGACGACGGTCACGGTATGCATAGTAGTAAGAGTTCATTACTTGTTCTTTTGCAGTACGGAACAAGATATGTTTAGCTCCATAGTAACCTTTAGCTAATTTAAGAATACGTTTACGACGTTTGCGTGATACAACGCCACCTTTAACACGTGCCATTTATATTTCCTCCAATATTTCCTAGAATTCTTTACTTACAAATACGCGATTATTTCAAGCGAGTAAGCATTGCTTTGATACGTTTGAAATCTCCTGCATGCACCATAGATGCTTTACGAAGATGACGACGTTGTTTCTTAGTTTTTCCGTGGAAACGGTGAGAAGTGTAAGCACGGAAACGTTTAAGTCCACCAGAACCTGTACGTTTGAAACGTTTAGCTGATGCGCGGTGTGTTTTTTGTTTTGGCATGATATTTTCTCCTTTTTTTAACTTTCTGACAGATTATTTCTTGTCAGTTGCTGGCGCCAATTGCATGAACATTTGACGTCCATCCATCTTAGCTCGTTGTTCGATGATCGCCACATCTTGTGTCGCTTCAGCGAAGTCGGCTAAAACTTTAGCACCAATCTCTTTGTGGGTAATCATACGACCCTTAAAGCGAATGGATACCTTCACTTTATTTCCTTTTTCAAGGAATTTGCGAGCATTGCGAAGTTTTGTATCGAAATCACCCTTGTCAATCACTGGGCTCAAACGAACTTCTTTCACGGTCACAACGCTTTGTTTTTTGCGTTGTTCTTTTTGCTTCTTCTGGTACTCAAATTTGAACTTACCGTAGTCCATAATTTTCGCAACAGGAGGTTTAGCTTGAGGTTGAATGAGAACCAAGTCAACATTAGCATCGTCCGCAAGTGCTTGCGCTTCGCTAAGTGGTTTGATACCCAATTGCTCACCTTCAAGACCGATTAAGCGAACTTCACGTACACGAATTTCATCATTGATGAATAAGTCTTGCTTTGCTATGGTTTTCACCTCTTTTTTATTATTCGAGAAAAACAAAGAACGAGCCTGCAAAACAGGCCCGAACTACATGATGTATTTCATTACTGAAACTTGATCCGTAGGGGCCAGGCAACTTGCGTCACAAGGCGAGAAGTTCTCACTTCTGCTTTTCTCAACTTTTATATAATATCAAGTTTTTTATTCTTTGTCAAGAAGTTTTTTTGCTTTTTCTTCAATAAAGGCAACAACGTCTGCAATTCCAACACCCGTCGTATCATAATGAATGGCATCAGCTGCAGGTTTCAAAGGAGACACGGCACGGTGGCTGTCCTTATAGTCCCGCTCAGCGATTTCTTTTTTCAGCAATTCAAGATCCGCTGTAATGCCCTTCTCAACATTTTCATTATAGCGACGTTTTGCCCTCTCCTCCACAGAAGCAACCAAAAAGATCTTTAATTCTGCATGTGGAAGGACAACTGTCCCAATATCACGACCATCCATAACAATGCCACCTTCTGCTGCAATCTCTTGCTGTAGAGCGACAAGTTTTTCACGGACTGGTGCAAGTGCTGCAACCCATGAGACATTATTGGTCACTTGGTTATCGCGAATCGGGTGGGTAATATCCACATCTGCTACAAAAACGAGCTGTTCTCCGTCTTCCGAACGACCAAAACTAATCGGATACTGATCTAAAAGGTCTAACAAGTCATCAACCTGTTCGGCTGTCAATTTATTTTGCAAAGCTAGATAAGTCGCTGCACGATACATAGCCCCCGTATCTAGATACGTATAGTCTAGATCCTTAGCAATGATCTTCGCAACCGTTGACTTTCCACTAGAAGCCGGTCCATCAATAGCAATTTGAATTTGTTTCATGCTGTGCTCAACTCCTACTGAATCTTAACGACATCACCAGGATTGGCATACCATGATCCTGTAGACATGTGAGATGGATTTAACTGTTCCAATTGAGCAATGGAAATGCCGGCACGCGCTGCAATAGCTGCTTCCCCTTCTCCTGCTTGAACAGTAATCGTTCCTTCTTCAGAGTTTTCATTTTTCGAACTGTCCTCGGTAGCTTCTTGTTTGTTCTTTGCCGCAGGGGCGGATGATTTCTGTTCAACCTTGGTCTCACCATTATAGAATCCAGACATTTGTTTGGATTTGTTGCTGCCACCTGTTGAAAGGAAAATCAACAAGCAGACCATCGCCACTACTACTACAAAGAAAATAATGGCTAAAATCGTCAATAGACGATCTGCCTTAATTCCGTTTAACTTACTCGTTCTTTTCAATGTTTCTTCTCCATCATCGTAAATATCTTCTTCCCATGGTTCTTTTGCCATGACTTCCTCCTTGTTTTTTCTCGTAAAAATCATTACAATAGAAGTATGAAAGTTACGTTAATTCCAGATCGTTGCATCGCTTGCGGTCTCTGTCAGACCTATTCTGAATTATTTGATTACCATGACAATGGCATCGTTAAATTTGCTGCTGAAGAGGACAACCTCCTTGAAAAGGAAGTCCCTGTCACAAACGATGTTCTCGAGGCTATTAAAGAATGCCCCACTCGTGCTCTCTTAAAAGATTAAGAGGGCTTTTTATTTGTCTGCATAATACATCTCGTAGTAATCCACATGGATGAAGTTATCCGTCAGGATTACTTCTCCCTTAAAATAAGGATTTAAGGCAAGTGCATTGATAAAGTATTTTTTCGGCCATTTGCGCATACAGAATGTCCGACTTCGCGAACCGTCATTAAAAATGAGCTTGATTGATTTCTTATTTACTTCGACCTTTTCGATCGAGTCAATCTTCACCTTGATTGGAGTAAAAGGATTAGCTGTAATAATCCGCAAGATCCCGTCTTCATAGATCGTGAAGTAACGATGAACTCCAATCGCGAGCAAGACCATAAATAAAAAGAACGAAAACAAAACTAGCGTTGGCACACTAGAGCTCTCATACATCAAGGCCAGTCCAATAAAGACCGGAATCACGGCAATGGACCAATAAGTCACAAGTATTGATAAGTCCGGTTGCCAATGATAATGGACCTTTCCAAATATCTTAATCATGAGCGTACCCCCATCTAATAGTTTAGCATAAAAAACAAAAAAAAGGGAGCTAGACAGCTAAAAACACAAAGATTTTTACCTGCTAGCCTCCTTTTAATTTGATCGGTTAGTTGGAACTTTAAAAAAGTCTTTAGATAGGTAACCTTTCCCACTAATCAGGTCGTATTCAACCATTTTTAAATCATCCGCAATCTCTAACGCTTCTCCTTCTAAAGCCTTTTTATCGACACTTGCTTTTTTCAATACTTCTGTTAACAAAGCATAGTAAGGCGAAACTTTTGAATTGGTCTGTTCAAAGACCATAGCAGAGAAATCACTTGAATTGACCAAAGGATAATTCAATTTTGGAGCATCAAAATTACTCCAAATGAAGTAATCTGTCTGATACTGGCTCTCCGGATTATTCTTAAAGGCGGACTCAGGATAAAGTCCTGGCAAGTGATCCCCATAAAATACCACTGTGATCTTCTTATCTATTTTAGAAAGACTTTCCAGGAAGGATTGGGTAGCGGTGTCTGTTTGTGAAAGCAAGCGACTGTAAAAGGTTAGTTTTGAATTTTCTTCATCACTAAACCCTTTACCTTTACCATCCAAAGATTCTGGATTTGCTTCCAACCACGGTGTATGATTTTGCATGGTCATTACAGAAAAGAATTGTCCGGTTTTGTCGTTTAAATTATCTAGAACAATATTATAAGTGGATTCATCACTCGGACTGATTCCTTCATTTCTATATTTGATCCCTTTTGTATTGGTCGTAATGAAATCTTTGAAATCTAACCGCGAATACACAATATCCCGAGAATAATTCGATTTACCTGCCAAGTGAACAGCAACCTTATTCTGTTTCGAGTATGCATTACTGATAGATGGCACATCATGGATCTTAGGAAGGACTTCCGTATACAAGACAGATACAGTTTGCGATAAATTGTAGAAAGGTAAACCTGTCAGAGTCTGGAACTCCATATTTGCAGTTCCACCCCCATAACCATCCGATTGCATTTGCCCACTCGTATGGGTCTTCATGATATTCTCAATATTTGGAATTGGATTTTGCGTCAGTTCTACTCCCTCAACTTTTCTAGGATCAGAAAAGCTTTCACTCAGTATATAGATGACTGTTTGATCGTTTAAGTAGTTACTTCTCTCCTTATTGATCTCATTCGACAAATTAGTATATTTTTTGACTATCTTTTCAAGACGTTCTTTTGAATAACCATCCGGTTTTAGAATAACTTCTGTTGTTAATTGATTCATCCAAACATAGGACAAGCCCTTATAACGTGCATTGGTCGTATTGCCTAGCCAATTAATATCCTGATAATTGTTCAGGGTGCTAATAATTGGTACATTGGCCTTGATTTTACCGTTTTCTTTATCACTGAATATTCCATTGACACTCTTAAAACACAAGAGCATCATAGCGATAGCTACAATTTGAATTTTCCATGAGGAAATAATTCTTCCCTTGAACAGGTACTTTTTCCCAACAATTAGTAGACAAACCAGAAAGACCACCAATAAAAGGATGTAAAACATTTGCGCTTTGTCCACAAAACTCAAAAGGGTCATTGGTTTACTTAGCCAAGTTAAATCACTCGGTAAAACTGGTTCATTCCTCATTCCAAACTTAATGGAATTAGCAACCACAAAAGCTATGGAAACAATGGAAATGAGACAGGTAGCGATCCAATATTGATTGATACAAAAATAAACTAAGATGAGGATCGCTGTCAGAATGAGAATTTGAAATATGATGGCATCTGGAATCGTGTAATGAACGCCTAAGAAGGGTTCTGTTCGACCTAAACTAAATTGGATAAAATAATTCAATACGATTGCAATAGTGGTACTAGAGAAGAACACTAAAGAGAAACTCGGTTTGTTCTTGACAAAATCTCGCTGCCCTTTTGTATACAAGAATCCAAGTAAGGAAATCAACGGGAATAGAAAGTATAAGAATTCATTCGTCAACCAGAATTGTTGGGCTGAGTATTTGCCAATTTCAAACGCCTTATACAAAAAATTATCCGTCCTGTAAATAAGGGTAGAAAAATTTTTATCTGTTACGATAAAAGTGATCAAGAGTTGTGACAAAACCAGATACTGGTAGTTCTCGCCTATCTCTTCTCCTCCTTTTTTCCGACTAGGGAGCTTATCATAATGCTGTCGCAATAGAACCAAACCACCTGTAGAAGCAAACAGAAGGAAAACAAAAAGGTAGGAATCCGTTCTAAAGAATGGATTCTGATCAAAATTCCAAACCTTGTATTTTGGATTATTCAAATAGATCGTGATTTCCGTCAAATAAGATAGAGTATTGTAAACCAAATAACTGACAACCAGTTTGAATGGAAACCATTTTTTAAAATTGAACTGGGATAATATTGAAACTAATAGTAGGAAACTTATTCCAAATAAAATTCCTAAAAAATTGACATATTGTAAGACTGTACCAGTTGCCTTGTTGTGAACAGCAAGATTATTCTGGGCTAGATAAAAATTAAAAAAAGAAAATAGAACGAAAGTAATCACATAATACCACTGGGTTCTTGAGACTTTCGATAAAACTGAGAGGATAAATTCCTTAATATTAAACTCTTCTTTCCGTTTCATTATTTCACTTTCTTTATCATTCTTTTTACTATATATTTCACAGCTCTTGCTGGACCGATTACGATATACTTCAAGGCTCCTTTGATCCCACCGATTTGATTAAAGTCTACAAAGGTATGGGGTTGAAGATCTTCGCGATTGTTCAATTGCTTATTATCAATAAATGGTGTGAGAACATGTGGGTTTTGGGAGATTCTAAAGTCGTACTTTTGATCCCAAGCAATATAGATCAACAAACGTTCGATCGCATGAAGGATCGAATTTTGAGGAAGAGGTTCAGCCGGGACATCTGCTGCTGTCAAATTCAAATCAAAGAGTGGTTTCAAAGCATCATATTTAAACCAAACAAAGGTCCCATAGCTCATGACAAAGGTATTGAGATTCTTGAAATCAATTGTCTTGGTAGCATTCATCTGTTCCCAGAGCTTGTTCATCTCTGGTGAAATAAGAGCTTCATTCCAGGCAACCACTATTCGATTGTAACGGAAGAAAGTTGGAATATCTGCGATAGTGATTCCGACTTTTGGATTGGCTTCCATGTTGGCAAGGATTTGATCCGCTGGCTTCACTAGCATCTCAATCAATTCTTTGCGCCAAGATTCACCTGCCCAAAAATCTGCTTCTTTAGATTTTTTGGTATGGAAATGGCCAACATAATCATATTGGGAGAGTTGCTCTTTTAAGAGCAGCATTGGCAACACATCTCGTCCAATGTTTCCAGTCACCACAACCGTGGTATCTTGTGCTCGATGAGAAAGAATTTTCTCAATAGCCTGCTTCTTCTCTTCTACATCTGTCGTAATCCATAAGTCATAGGTGAAATGAAAAGTTTGGAAAGCATCTAGAAATTCTTCCAAGAGGTCCACATAAAAGACATGGAGATGAACCGCAACTTTTCTATCGAAATTCTCTTCCAATTCTTTGTTTTTCAAGTACTTACGCGATAACAAATACGGATAGTCCGGACGATCAATCATAGACATGTGGTTGAGAATCAAATCTAATGGATAGTCCGATATACGTTCCAATTCATCAAAAATGTAAGGAATGATTCCTTCATTATTTGCAATAGTTTTGACTTTGATGAAAGGAACCTTATGAAGGAGAATCGCTGTAGGATTGTAGTAAGAAAAGTCCGGATAGAGCATCCCTATGGTGTCTTCATGAATGGTATCAAAGACCGTCTTATAGCGAAAACCAGCATCCAAGAAATTCGTTGTGACCTTGGTCTCGTAGTGATCAATCACATCTTGAACATTGGTGAAGTCTTGAACACCCTGCCAAAATTCTAGGAAGGCGCTTGATGTCAACACCTGTTTTTTAAAACTGAGATAATAACTCTGAATATGCTCGTTAAAATCCTTGTCTTTCCGGTAATTGGTCATTCCCCAGAAATCCACTTCATCATCATGTTCAAACTGCTGATAAATGGGGTCTAGATCCCAAAGCGGTCCAAAACAGGTATCATTCATGAGGGTAACCGAATCAAAATGAGCCAGTTGGTCAAAGCCAACTGTCTTCATTCCATCCCGCCAAGCCGCAAAGTCAAAGCCACTATTTTGGCGCTCTAGAATATCGTCTACCAGATGCTGTGCTACTAAATTAGACTTCACATCTTCTGGTAGCTGACTATTGGAGATAAAGACCACCCGTGAATACAAGGGGCGAATCTTTTCTAATTGATAGAGTACATGCCCACTAATAAAATTAAACTTATTGTAGTGAACATATAAAAGTAAACGTTGCATATTATTTCCTTATTCTAAAGAATTTCAAGATTTTTGTTGGAATGGTCCAACGGCGAGAATGGATGACGGAATTGTATTCATGAGATAATTTTTTATGATTCTCATGTAAGTTGAATAGGTGTCTGCAAAATTCTTCGTCACTTTCTTTTTCATAGGAGAATTGAAATTGATTACCCGAACTATTCGAAAGATCAAACAGAATATGTGGATGGGTATTAAAGAAAACCAGAACATCCTCGAAATCAATTCCGTTTGAAGTTACAAGAGGAATTTCTCTTTGATCCTCCAATGCAATCAATGACAATTTATTATAGGATCCCGAAAATTCTGAAAGTAATATTTTTAGACTCTTTTCCTTTTCAAGCTGGAAGATAATAGAGCCCTTATTTTCCATTCTCTCTTTTGTTATTTCATGGTAGGCTGAGTGGAGTCCATCGTGTGAAGCTGAAATCACCACTTGAGATTTACCAATCACTTCGAGATCACGATTATTGAATTTCATCCCCAAAAATCGAGCATACTTAGAGGAAAGCTTTTGGTTACAAATTGGCGTTTCTACTTCAATGTTATCTTTAAAAACAGCATAGATCGTCTTAAGATTATATTTCTTTCGAGCGAGTTCTTGATCCAGTAATTGTTTTTCTTTAAAGCTATCAAAATTCTCAATCACTGTAGCCATTTGTTGACTTAGCAGATCTCTTTCTCCTAGTGGATATAAATTCCCAGATTCTAAAAATCTACTCGAAGACAAATGACCTAAATTATCAGAAATAATTGCCGGAACACCATTTAAAACTGATTCCACAAATACTAAAGAAAATGTTTCTAATTTAGCAGGCAAGACGAGGATATCTTTCTCTGTCACCAAAGACCATGGATCTGAGTGAAAACCAACAAAAGTTACATGATCTAGATGATGAGTTTGAATATAGTCATCCATCAACTTTTTGTACTGCTCATCCCATCCTCCGATAAAGACCAGTTCAATATCTTTCCGATTTAACTGATTATAAGCAGTGAGCAACTCAAGCTGATTTTTCCGTTCATTAATCCCACCAATGGATACAAAACGAGAAATAGTAGAATTCTTGAGAGGTCGCTCTTGAACTTCTGTATAGGGGATAAACGGAATCAATTTATCAGTCGTAAAATAATTCGTTAGAGTCTGGTACAATTCCCCTTCTACTACAAAAATTTTATCAGACAAATCATCGATTAAAGGAATTAATTCCTTATAATAACCGAACTCACCAAAAGGAAATTCATGAATAATATAAAAATGTCTGACCTTTTCACATGCAGCTGCAATAGCACCCTGAAACACATTGACTGTATTCGAAATAACCAGTTCGATCTGTTCATTCTGGATGATTTCTCTTACTTCCTCAATATTCTTTTGTTGAGAGGCTTGAATTTCTAAATCCAAAATATCTAGCGTTTTAGACTCAGGCCACCACCACTGATTCGTTTTTAACTGAAATAGTTTAATTCCAGTTATATCCATATGACGGAGATAGTCTTTATCAATGTGCGGAGCATTATCCGGTATCACATTGTAAACTTCGTGACCTTGCTGAACCAACAATTTCATTAAGTTCACAATCGCTACTTCTGCTCCACTAAACATGGCTCCAACAGGAGAAACAAATAAAATTTTCATAGCCTATACCAAAGAAATTATTCCCACTTGCCTTGACGAATTAACAATCCGGTAGAAGAATCCAACTCCGAACGATTTGTTCGATCCACAACCCGATCAATTGAAAAGATAGGAGGGTTCGTTGTCGATAATATTGCTAAGTTTTCTTGATTTTCATCTCTTAAAAATGCTACTAGTCTTAACTTCACATGATTAAAGTATGGTAACTTACATTTATAGGTAACTTTTTTGGGACCAATGCCAGATAATGGAATATCCATGGAATTATCGTTATACAGTCCATTTCCAGTAGAAATATCAACAAATGAAAAGGCTATATGAGGATTAACAGACTCATCTAATAGATTAAATGAAAACTCAATCACCACCTCATCATCAGGAGTTACTTTCTTAGGAGAAAGCAATCTAGCTGTGAAACCTTCAACTTCCGTTGTAACCAAGCCCTCATCTTCATTTCCATTATGATGGGAGTTCGATTCCAAATTGTCAAAACTATATTGATCAGAAACATCAAAGGGATCACCAATGGCTTTCACCAATCCATTTTCAATCAAAACAGCCTTGTTACAATATTTCTTGACGGCTCCCATATCATGGGTAACAAGGATAGTAGTTTTCCCTGATTTCTTGCGTTCTTGGAAGTAATCGTTACACTTGCGTTGGAAGGCCTCATCTCCTACTGCGAGGACCTCATCCAAAATCAAAATATCCCCTTGGGCCTTAATGGCAACTGAAAAGGCTAAGCGAACCTGCATGCCTGATGAGTAGTTCTTTAGCTTCTGGTTCATGAATTCATGCAACTCAGCAAAGTCTACGATATCATCGTACATGGCATCAATTTCAGCTGTTGAGAAGCCCAGCATAGCCCCATTCATGTAGACATTTTCCCGACCGGTCAGTTCTGGGTTAAAGCCCACTCCAAGCTCAATAAAAGACACCAGTTTCCCATCGATGGTGACGGTGCCTTTTTCTGGCACATAGATTTCAGAAATAATTTTCAAGAGAGTCGATTTTCCAGAACCATTTCTTCCGAGGATCCCGAAAAAGTCTCCTTTTTCTACTTCAAAAGAAATATCCTTGAGAACGTGCTGTTCTTTATAACCTTTAATACCTTTGAAGCGATTGACCAGGGCAGTTCGAAGACTATTGGTTGCCTCTGTTGGCAACTTAAAGTACTTGCTGACATGGTCTACTTTTACTGCAATTTGTTTATCTGTCATTAGAGAATCTCCGCAAATTTCTTAGCATGTTTGTTAAAGTAAGCAAAGCCAGCAACAAAAATAAGAATTGGTAAAACATAAGGAATCAAAACCAAGAACTTATTTTCCACCAAAAGCCAGACAGGGGTGTTGGCCTTATCAATCAAGAAATACCGCATGTCTTGAATAATTTGTGCTAATGGATTCATCATGACCAATTTAGCCGCCCATGGATTGCGGTCTGCAATAAAGGTAATTGGGTAGATAATTGGCGTCGCATACAATCCAGCTTGCAAGAGTACTTCCCAGACTTGACCTAGGTCACGGAAACGGACAAAAAATGTCGCTAAGATCAATGCACATCCTGTCGCCATCAAGAACAACTCAAAGAATAGCGGAATCACCATCAAAGCTGTCCAAGAGAATGTCACCCCATTAAAGAATGAAAAAATCAAAACAACAATAAGGTTAATGACAAAGTTAATGGCTGCTCCTGAAATCGCAGACAAGACAATGATGTGTTTGGAGAAGTTCAATTTTCGCAGCAAGTCGCCTCGACTAACAATCGACACCATCCCCATAGATGTTGCTTCTGAGAAAAAGCCCCAGATTACATTGGCCAATAAGAGGGCAACTGGGAAATGGGGCACATCTCCACCCAAACGTAAGAAGCGGATGAAGACGACATACATGATTGTAAAGGTCATCAAGGGCTTTAAAATCGACCAAAGATAACCGATCGCTGATCCTTGGTAGCGTAATTTAAAGTCTGTTTTAATTAATTCTCGTAATAAAATTCGATTTTTCTGACTAAAAACGTCAAACATTATTTTTTACCTCGATATGCAAACTTTGTCAGAATCAAGCTGGTAAACACAAAGGTGTGAAAAGCCCGGTTCTTCCGATAACCATACTGACGAATCCGTCTCAAACGTTCTTTTAGTGGAACGTCCATGATGGTCACAAAGTTTTCAATAATTTCTTTATTTTGGGGACTGACTGGCAGATCCAATAAATTTTTTGCTTGTTCTTGACTGGACTCGATGAGATTCCAATATTTAGCAAAAAGAATATGAGGGCGAACCCAGTTTTTAACCCGTTTTCTAAGTGTACGAGCACCCAGAACATTGCTACTGTGCTGCCGGTACAATTCTGTCGGCTGATCGATATAGATCAACTTTCCAAAGGCAGTTGCTAGTAATGCTAAATACCAATCATGCATAAGGAGGGCATGTTTTTCTTGACCCGTCCATAACTCCGCCAACGCGTGATTAATCATGGCTACACCGCCAGTTACCGTATTTTCTGTCAGCTCTTGAATGAGTTCTGTATTGGCATGATCAGACTGGGTGCGAATCATGCTCTCATGTTGAACATTCAAGTTTTCATCGACCACTTTTAAATCTGTGTAGACCAGCAAAGGCTCCTCTTGCGGATGTTTCTCTGCTTCTTCCACTTGTAGGGCAATCTTTTCAGGAAGCCAGACATCATCTTGGTCACTAAAGCAATAAAAATCAGCTTTTTCATATTTTAAGAGTGTGTGAAAACTCTTGATGACACCCAGATTTTCGATAGCCTCCTGGTTAATAAAGCGAATGCGCTCATCCTGGGCCACCAACTCTTGAATGATCTCCACCGTACCGTCTGTTGACCCATCATCTCGGATCAAGAGTTGCCAGTCTTGATAAGTCTGGCCTTTGATACTTTTGACCTGCTCTTTTAGATACTGTTCACCATTATAGGTGGACAACAAGATATTTACTTTCATGATAAGAATAATTCCTCGTACTCACCTACAATTTTTTCCCAGGTAAAGTTTTGCTTCATATTGGCCTTGGCTCGTTGACCCCATTCAGATACATCTTCTAAAGAATCGACCTGGTTAATCAAATGCGCCAAATTTCCAGTTTCTTTAGTCCAATATTGAGCTGTGTCCTTGGCAACCGTTTGGTTAAAGGAGACTCCCAAAACTAAATTCAGATCCGTCTGAGCGAGAGCCTCTAAAAGACCAGGATTGGTTCCGCCCACTTCATGACCATGGATATAGGCAAAGGCTTCTTTACGGATATACTTCAACAGGTCTTGATCATAGACCGTTCCTACGAACTTGACGCGCGGATCCTGATCAAATCCAGTCCGAGTTCGTAACTCTTCAAAATAGGGATTACCTTCATGGTTACAAATGATCACTAAATCCCGTCTGCTTGAAGAGGCCATAAATTCACGAATGGCAGTCTCATAATTATTTTCTGGGACAAAGCGACCCAAGATCAAGTAATAGTTCTTCTCTTGTGTCTGCCACTTCTGATAAAGTTCTCTGACCTTCCAATCCTGACTGGTTAGGCTAGTCGGAGACAAGTCCGTTCCATAGGCAATATAAGTCGTCTGGGACCAAGGATAGGCTTCCTTGATATAGGACTCAATGCCCGGATTGTCAGATATTACCAAGTCCGCGTGGCGCGTCATGATCTTTTCAGAATACTTGAGATAGGCTTGAATCGGTTTGGCCCACTTGGCCCGCTTCCACTCCAGTCCATCTGGATTGATATAAAATCGTCCGCCTATCTTATGGATCTTACGCGCAAAAGGCGCCACAAAGGCCCCGATTGTATTGCCCAAGACATAAAAAATCGGCTGTTCAATTCCTTGTTTCTTAATAAGCTTCAAAGCATAGTTGATGGCCATCATATCATAGGCAATGACACGCGCAGGCCCAAGCTTAGGGGGGTTAATGGTATAACAATCGACACCCTGGTAGTCAAAATGTTGATAAGCTTGATCATTAGAAAGGCAGGCAACATGGTACTGGATATCTGGAGACACTTGATGCGAAACCAATTGGTCCACAAAAGTCTCAAAACCGCCATATTGAGCCGGAAGTCCACGACTTCCGATAATAAAAACATGTTGCATAGAGTTCCCTTTCAAATCATTCACAGTCTATTCAATTATACCATTTTCTAGGCTTTTTGCCTAATCCAAACAGAAAAGCGACCCTCAAGGGCCGCTTCTATTTGATCTTATTTCACTTCTTGTTTATAAAATTCTTTCAAGGCATCCTTCCAGGTTGGAATAACGAATCCTGTAGCTTTCGCTTTTGCCAAACTCATTGTGGAGTTAAGTGGACGTTTCGCTTTAGCAGGGAATTGGCTGGAATCCACCGGCTTCACTTCTACATCCGTATCTTTGAGGATCTCAACTGCAAAGTCATACCAAGTTGTATCTTCTGCTGCATCATTTGAAAGGTGGTAATAACCATATTCCTTACGGTTTTCAGCCAAATAAGTCATAAACTCTGCAAGAGTACGGGTCCAGGTCGGACGACCATGTTGGTCATTAACAACTGTAAGTGTTTTGTGAGTCTTGGCTAAGTTCTGCATGGTGAAGACAAAGTTCTTACCGTAGTTTCCAAAGACCCAAGCTGTACGGATGATATAAAAGTTAGACACATACTTCTCAACTAATTCTTCCCCCATACGTTTGGTACGACCGTACTCTGTTTGAGGATCTGGTTGATCGTCTACTTCCCATTCTTGTCCCACTGGTTTATTCCCATCAAAAACGTAGTCGGTTGAGATATAGACCAAGGTTGCACCATGCTTTTCAGATGCTTTTGCTACATTTTCTGTACCCGTCACGTTGATGGCATAGTCCAACTCTTTTCCTTCATCTTCTGCAGCATCAACAGCTGTGTAGGCAGCACAGTGATAAACCAAGGTTGGTTTTACTTCCGCAAATACCTCGTCTACTTTCTCTGCATTTGTGATATCCATTTCAGCCACATCAACAGCTACATATTCTTCATTTCGTTCATCTAGTAAATGGCGAAGCTCCGTTCCAAGTTGACCATTTGCACCTGTAATTAAAATCATATTATATTCCTTTCAAATGCTTTTCCCTATCATTATAGCAAAAAAAGCAGAAGTTTTCTGCTTTTTACTCACTTTTCTCTTTGATGACATATATTGGACGTTTCTTAGTCTCCATGAAGATCTTACCGATATATTTCCCTAAAATTCCAATGGTTAGTAATTGAAACCCTCCCAAAAAAAGAATTACTGTCATGAGGGATGGCCATCCAGAAGTGGGATCCCCAATGACTAAGGTACGGATCACAATTAGAATCATCATAATAAAAGCCAATATCCAAGATAAAAGTCCACCAAAAAAGGCAATATTTAGGGGAGCATCTGAAAAATTGACAATCCCTTCAATGGAGTATTTAAAGAGGGACCAAAAATTCCAAGATGTTTCTCCTACCACGCGCTCTATATTTTTATATTCTAGATATTCTGTTTCAAATCCTACCCAGACAAAAATCCCTTTTGAAAAACGATTGTACTCCGATAACTCTATAATAGCATCGACCATAGGTCGGCGCATCAAACGAAAATCACGCGCACCATCAACCATTTCCACTTGGCTAATATGATTGATCAATTTATAAAACATCTGTGCAAAGAAAGAACGAATCGGTGGTTCCCCATCACGGGTTACGCGTCTCGTTCCGACACAGTCTAAATCCGGCTGTTCCTCCAACTTCTGCTTCATTTCAATCAATAACTCCGGAGGATCCTGCAGATCCACATCCATGACGGTCACGTATTCACCACTAGCAGCTTCAAGCCCAGCATATAGTGCAGCCTCTTTCCCGAAATTTCGAGAAAAAGAAAGGTAGTGCACATTTGAATCTGTAACATGTAGCTTTCGAAGAACGGATAGCGTACCATCTGAAGAGCCATCATTTATAAAAATATACTCAAACTTTTCTCCCATCTCCATCCGAACACGTTCCATCTCTTTATAAAACAATGGAATTGATTCTTCTTCGTTAAAACATGGGACTACAACTGATATGGTCATCTCTTACTCCTTGATTTATTCACTTTTTATTGTAACAAAAAGCTTTGATTTTCCCTAGTATATAACTTAATTGTATGCTGAAACATGAAGTTAATAGTATTGACTAATAGTTGCAATGATTGAGACAAGAATAAACAAGGTAGCAATGTAACTAAATGTATATTCTACTTCATTCTGATTGTATTCAAGCGGTTCTGTTCTATTCTGATTCCAAAACAGTCTTCTTGAAAAATTAGTTATACAACCAAGGAGTATAAAAATTCCTGCAAAATATCTCCCCTGAATACCTTTAATAGAAATATCAGCAACCTCACCCCACATTAGATAGGCTGTCATTAGAATTCCAAAAACAATCCCCATTGAGACGAGAACTACCCCAAACTTCGCAAAAGTTTTTAGTGGTTTTCCATTTGGAAGTACAACTAATGTAACTGAGATGAATATCAAATAAAACCACATAAAAGCTTTCGCATCATAAGTCAACCAACCAAAAGTAAATAATGATTGTAATTTAAATGGAATAAAATTCACAACTTCTTTAATCATCATTCTCGTGAAGTCAGAAAAATGATGCAAGGTAAATATAATCTTTTTCATTGGATTAACTGCTGGATTCGGATGCACAACCGTTGCATTAATCCCACTTGTCACCTTCAACCAAATTACACTGGTTAGAGCTACCATAAGAATAGAACCAGCAATTAGAAGATATTGTTTTTTATTGAGTTTCTCTTTTGGTAAAAAAGCTAATAAACAGATCAATAACACATAAGGCAATTTGGAAAAAGCTATTAAAATACATAGGAGACTATAGGAGAGTATATCTCTATTACTAACTTTATCTTTTTCAAAATAGGATAAAAATAGACCAATAACTAAAAAGATGAGACCATTAGCAAATGCATCCTGATTAAACGATGCAGCAATATAAATATTAATAGGAATAATCGCCAGTAAGGAAAAGAATAATTGCTTATCTCCTGATTTCTTAACAGCTAATCGAACCAGTAAGGCAAAAACAAGTAGATTGAAAAATCTCCCTAGAAAAATCGAAGCAAATACACTTAAATGTAGGATACGAGCAAGGATAATCCCTAAGGTTTGTGGTAAGTAACTAACAAAAGAATAGCCATTTGTATTCCCTAAATTAGAATAAACAACTTTTTTATCAGAAACTTGTTTATCTTCAAGTTCCGTTTGTAATAGAGGCTTTTTAAATTCTCCTTCAACCTCAGATATATCAGATGACACCTTCATTTCCTCAACCGAAGATGGCAAATATAAGTGACCATCACTTATATATAAGGCCCTAGAATAATGGAAGTTTTCATCTGGACTATCCATATTTGGAGTATAGACACAAAATACTAGTCCTGTAAATAAGATTATTGAGAAGATTTTATTGTATAACTTCATATTTACTAGTGATAGAAATGTGAAAATTCCCCCAATGATAAGGAACGTTTTGATTGGTGCATTTTTAAAAGGACCATCGAAATAGAAATACGTACCAAACATCACAAACCAGATGAGCAAAATATAAAACTTCTTTTGCCAAATATTGTGAAAGAAATTTAAACCTTTTTTTGAAATATAATCTGTCATGTAATACCTTTTTTATCCTCTAACTTCTTAAACAAAGCATACCACTTTTGAACGATAACATCCTCTGCATAATTTCCTATAACATAGTCCTGTCCTCTTCTTCCAATCCCCTCTAGTATCTCAGGATTCGTTAGAAAATACCTCATTTTATTCGTCAATTCTCCAACACTTGGATTAAAAAGCATTTCGGGGGTAGCAGATTGCAGATCAGCAACTCCTTGCGAACAGTTATAAGTTAATACTGGAGTTCCTAAAACCATTGACTCTACAACCGACATACCAAAAGCTTCCGATTTAGAAGTTAATAACGTAAACAAAGATTTTTGGTAAACTTCCTTAACCTGAGTCGTTTTCCCTTTTAAGGTAATACGTTTTGTCATTCCTAATTGATCAATAAGTAATTGGAGAGTTTCCTTCAAATTTCCAGATCCGTATATATTAAAACTCACATCCGGAAATTCATCAGCTACTTGTGCAAAGGCCTGAATTTGATGATCAATTTGCTTAACAGGATCTAATCTACCAACAAATGAAATAATCTTTGACTTCTCTTGATAATCATTTTCTGATGCTTCTATATATCTTGGTAATGGATTTGTAATCGCAACAAATTTTTCCAATGGAATCTTATAATGCTGACTGATTAACTCTGAATAGGAATCTGATAAGAACATGATACAATCCAATTTCGGATACTTATTTTTAATAATATATGGATAAACTTTGTAGATTCCTTTGCATTCTAATACAAAATCAGCAGAAGAATGCATTTGTCCAATGAAGAAAGCATGATTAGAGAATTTCTTCAAACTTTTTTCCATCAGGAGATAAACAATTGGGTTTGCCAAGATGACCATTGGATTTTCAGATTTTGCTAATAAATCTGATAAAATCGTATCTAATTTTTTTGAGAAAAACTTCTCTTTTAAAAATAACCACGGTTTTTCAAAAAAAATATCTTCCTGGTATAATAAAATTTCTTGATATTTCTCCTGTACCTTTACATACTTTTCCTGTGATTGGATAGCACAGCCGACAACAGTCACCTTATTCCCATCTTCAGCAAATCGTGTAGCCAGCTGATCCACAACCCTCTGAACGCCACCGATTCCACCTAGATGATGAGTGACAAAAATAATATCTCTTTTCATTTTCTATTTCCTTCTGAATTTTATGATACTAAAAATTGTTAAACTTCCAATTGCATATACTATCATTGCAATACAAAAACTAATAGAAGCTCCCATAATCTGGTACTTATTAACTAACTCAGTTGTAATCATTTTAGTAACGATAAACATCAGGATATACACAGACAATAAATAATAGTGTTTCCTCATGATAATTAGTATATTCTCAAGTATAATCGAAAAAGAATATAGAACACCAGAAAGGACAAGAATAGTCAATTCCAACTTATACTTCAATAAATCCAATCCAAATATCAAACTTAATACGTTGACACCTATTAAATAAGTTAAAAAAGTAATAACTATGCCTATTGAGAGAGTAAGAAGCAGGATTTTTAAAAACATTTTGTAAAATACCTGAAATTTTTTCCTCTGCCACAATTCGGCCATTTGTGTAATGAGTGGTCTTACCACTAAAATACACAGGCTCATAAAAAATACTGGCATAAACAGAATATTGTAATCCCTTTGAGCACCAGCCTCCACTATTCCTTTTGCATATGCGCCAGAAATTGATAATTTTGCCTCATTAAAAACGAGTGTTAATAAAAACCCGTAAATAAACAAAGAAAAGCAAACTCTAATAATTTTAAAGGATTCATCTATCGTATTTCTTGAAAAAATATTCCTAAAACTTAGCTTGTCAAATAATTTGAAATGAGCATAATCATAACTAAATACAAAAAATAAATTAAAGAGAGCTAGGGCCAATAAGGTTAGAACCATAGAATGAGACAACAAGAGTCCAAATAGAAGAATGAGCACACTTAAAGCATATCGATAAACCATGGCCTTCCCAGCAATATCTAAACGACCATGCTGTTGAAAATAGCCTTGAAATAAGTCAGAAAAAGCATCTGCTACACGATACACAATAATCCAAGTAATAATCATCACAGAATTATTCGTAAAATCATAGTTTATTGTCCATAAATATGGAAATAAACTAATCACCATCATGGTAACAGTCAGCAATCTTGTAAAATAGTATGCTGAAAAAGGGTGACTTGATTTGACATCTGTAGCTTGGTAATTTCGAACTTGAAATTGTCCGATAATAATCCATAAATTACCAATTGAGGTAGCTAGACTAAATTGATCTGCCACCTCACTTGTTTGCATTCTAGATACGATTAATAAATATAAAACAGAAACTGCTGCTGCTGCAAAATTCCCTAGCAGATTCCATATGTAAATACTTTTTTGAGAAGGAGTGTTATTCATCTTTCTCCTCATTCTTGTTTAAAGCAATGACTTGAACAAGATTTTTAAATTTGGTATCTAATTTTGACACTCGTACAGTTAACTGAAACTGATTCATCAATAGCAAGAAAATAATAAAAAGAAAAATAAAATTAACAGCAGATGCAATCCCTAAGGATGCTGCAATAAACTCTGCTAACTTTGGAAAAATACTAAAAACTAATAAAATTAATGAGAAGAAGATCCAAAACAAAGCGTCATTAATTTGTACACGAGATTTTCTAATATTCTGAAGGATGAAGCCGCATGTTCCCAATGAAACAAACACTAATACAACTTGAAACCAGATTGACATTCTATTTTCCTCTCTCCCTAAAATTCTGAATGAATAAAATAGATACGAACATATGAATCATGTACTTAATGGAACGTGAAAACGTTAGATAGCTTTCTCCTGCTTGTCTCTCTTCCATTCGAACTTGAACTTCTGAAATTGGAACACCATTTCTTAATAAATAAGAAACAGTATCTGGTTCAGGACCATAGTTAATATTTCTCGCAAAAACTTGTATTAAATCTTTAGAAAACATTCTCATTCCAGATGTTGGATCATTGATCGTTTTACCAGTTGTTAATTTAATAGCAAAACTAATAAGGGTATTCCCTAACATACGAAATGAATTTGGTCTTTTATCTGTTACAAATCGAGAACCAATCACCATTTTATTTCCTTTATCAATTTCTTCTTCTAAAGCAGCAATATACTCTGGAAGATGCTGACCATCTGCATCAAATTGAACTGCTTTTTCATAACCGTATTGGTAAGCATACAATAATCCAGTTTGAAATGCTCCAGCTAGTCCAAGATTGACTGGTAAATCAATAATATTATAGCCATTGTTATGACAAATTTCTGAGGTTTGATCTCTTGAACCGTCATTGATAATCACATAATCATACTGAGAATAATTTTGAATAATATTATTTACTACTGACTGAATCGAACCTTCCTCATTATATGCAGGTATAATAATCAATAAATCTGAGGATTTCAATATCCTTCTTCCTCCATTAAAATTCTTTTTTATCCATTATACAATAACCAAAATATTTTATCCACTAATCTCAGAACTTTATACCATCAATAACAATTGTTGTAAGCATAAAAAAGCTCGATATTAGTTATAAATATCAAGCAATTCGTTAAACTTAGTTATTATTCAAATCCATTTGGATGTTTGCTTTGCCATCTCCAGGCATCTTGGCACATGCGATGAATATCATATTGAGCTTTCCAACCTAACTCCTCATTTGCTTTCGATGGATCTGCGTAACAGGTTGCAATATCTCCAGCACGTCTTTCAACAATCTTATAAGGAATTGTTTTTCCTACCACTTCTTCCATATTTTGAATGATTTCAAGAACAGAGTATCCTCTACCGGTACCTAAGTTATAGATATTTAATCCTGAATCTTTTTCAAGTTTCCTTAATGCCGCCACGTGTCCCTTTGCTAAATCAACCACATGGATATAGTCGCGGACTCCAGTTCCATCTGGAGTTGGATAATCGTTTCCAAACACATTAACATATTCTAGCTTTCCAACAGCTACCTGTGTTACATAAGGTAAAAGATTATTTGGGATTCCATTTGGATTTTCACCGATATCACCACTTTCATGAGCACCAATTGGATTGAAATAGCGTAATAATACGATGTTCCATGAAGAATCTGCCTTGTATATATCTTGAAGCATCTCTTCAATCATCAATTTTGTTCTTCCATATGGATTGGTTACTGATAGCGAAAAATCCTCTAAGATAGGAACAGTATGTGGATCTCCGTATACTGTCGCTGACGAGCTAAAAATAATGTTTTTACACTGGACTTCTTCCATAACTCGAAGCAAGGTCAATGTTCCGGTTATATTGTTTTCATAATATGTGAGAGGGATTTGAACCGATTCTCCAACGGCTTTCAATGCAGCAAAGTGAATCACCCCTGTAGGTTGTTCTTTTATGAATACTTCCAATAACTTCTCTTTGTCTCGAACATCTATATCGTATAATGTAATAGATTTACCAATAATCTTTTCGACTTCCCGTACACTCTTTTTACTACTATTCACAAAGTTATCTACAACAACTACTTCATGACCAGCTTTGGTCAATTCAATCAGTGTATGAGAACCAATAAAGCCTGCACCACCCGTTACTAAAATTTTATGTTTCATTATTTTATCCTCAACTAAATAAATCTCTTTCATTATCCCATATTTCATAAATAATTTCAAAAGTTGTGGGATATTTTTCCCCCCGCCCCTCCCCCTTTTCATGGTATAATAGAGTGAATTGATTGCGGAAGGACACCTTATGTTAAAGCTGGGAATTATTGGTACAAGTTGGATTTCACATGAATTTATTAAAGCTGCTCATCAGACAGGGCACTATCACTTGCAGGCTGTGTATTCGAGAAAGATGAAGACGGCTCAAGAGTTTTGTGAGCCTTATGGGGCGATCTCTTGCTACACGGATGTCATCGACTTCTTAGACAGTGAGCTGGATGTGGTCTACATTGCCAGCCCCAATTCTCTTCATTTCGCTCAGGCCAAGCTGGCTATTCTGGCAAAGAAGCATGTCATCATTGAAAAACCAGCTGTGACGAAGCCTTCTGAATGGAAGGAACTGGTGAAGCTTGCTAAGGAGCATCAGGTCTATCTCTTTGAAGCTGCCAGAAATTACCAAGAGTCAGCCTTTCAAGTGGTTAAAAACTTCCTCTCTAATCAGGAAATACTCGGCGCCAACTTCACCTTTGCCAAATATTCTTCCAAGTTACCTGCTCTTCTTGCAGGTGAGATACCCAATATTTTCTCAGATGTCTATGCAGGTGGAGCCTTGATGGATCTGGGAGTCTACTGCCTCTACTTGGCGATTGGCTTCTTTGGAGAACCGATCTCCTGCTGCTACACCGCTTACCAATTACCCAATTCGGTTGATCTCTATGGTCAGGGTGTTTTGATCTATCCAGAGTTTCAGGTTGCCATTCAGGCGGGGAAAAATATCACCAGCCATCTACCTGCTGAAATCTACACCAAGACTGGAACACTAACTCTCAATGCTGTAGCAGCCATCCACCAGGCCCGCTTCGTCAGTCATTCAGGTGAGGTCATCGACCTTCCTATCCAGCCCTGCCCACACCAAATGCAAGAAGAGGCGGAAGCCTTTGCCCTTGCCATCGCTCATCAAAAGCCAGACGCTTATCTCGAATGGTTACAAACAGCTGAGCAGGTCCATGAAACTCTCTACCAGATGCGTCAAAGCGCTGGAATACAATTTAAGGATGAAAAAGAATGAAAGAACAATTTCCACAAAGCTGGAAAGACAAGTTAGAAACACTCGGATTTGATACATTCACTGAAATTCAGGAACAGATCTTCTCCCCTATCTATGAAGGAGAAAATGTCCTCGGGATCAGTCCTACCGGTACTGGTAAGACTCTCGCCTACCTCTTTCCGAGCTTGCTCAAACTCAAACCTAAAAAGACCCAACAACTCTTGATTTTGGCTCCTAATACAGAGTTAGCAGGACAAATTTTTGATGTCACCAAACAATGGGCAGAGCCTCTCGGTCTCCAGACACAACTCTTCCTTTCAGGATCTAGTCAAAAACGGCAAATCGAACGTCTCAAAAAAGGACCCGAAATCCTGGTTGGGACGCCTGGTCGGATCTTTGAACTGATCAAGCTGAAAAAGATCAAAATGATGAATGTAGAAACCATCATTTTAGATGAATTCGACCAGTTACTGAGCGATTCTCAGTACCACTTCGTCGACAAGATCAGCCACTATGCTCCCCGTGACCACCAATATATCTACATGAGCGCCACAGCCAAGGTCGATCCAGACCAATTAGAGGAAAATACTCTTCGCGTTACGGTTGATGGAGTTTCTTTGAACAATATCCAACATTTTTATATGCAAGTGGATAAGCGGGACAAGGTTGAGTTGCTCCGCAAACTCGCCTACGTCGAAGATTTTCGTGGTCTGGCTTTTTTCAACAGCCTATCTGATCTTGGTAGTGCTGAAGAAAAACTACAATACCGGGGTGTCGAAGCCGTATCGCTCGCCAGCGATGTCAATGTCAAATACCGCAAGGTCATTCTGGAACGCTTCAAAGACCATCAGCTAACCCTCTTACTGGCCACCGATTTGGTCGCTCGTGGCATCGATATTGAACATCTTGAGTGTGTGATTAACTACGATATTCCTCGTGATGTGGAGACCTATACCCACCGTGCCGGTCGAACAGGACGAATGGGGCGTGAGGGCTATGTAATCACCTTTATCACCCACCCAGAAGAACTCAAATCCTTAAAAAAATACGCTTCTGTACGTGAACTGGTTTTAAAAAATTCCGAACTCTTTTTAAATGAATAAGAAAATCCTCTGCTAGTGAATGAACTGCAGAGGATTTTTACGTTAATTTCCATTGTAATAAATGCGATGACTTTCAAGTTGGTAATCCAACAATTCATCCACCGTTACGAAGGTATAGCCTTGTGATTTGAGGTAGTCAAGGACGGTCGGTAGAGCGTCAATCGTGGTTTGATGGATATCATGCATGAGGATAATCGAACCCGGTTTGACTTCTTTTTTCACTTCATTGAGAATGGCCGTCGTATTGTGTGTCTTCCAATCTAGGCTATCCACATCCCACATGATGAAGGATTGGTCGACACCGTATTGGATAGCGTTATTGATAGCTCCATACGGAGGGCGGGTAATCTTGGTCTGCACACCTGTCGCTTTTTGAATAGCTTCTTGGGTATCCAAGATCTCTTTTTTGGCATTATCCAAGCTCAATTTTGGTAATTGAGGGTGATCCCAGGTATGGTTCCCAATTTGATGACCTTCTTTGCGGACTTGCTTAGCAATATCCGGATTCGCACTGACATTTTTTCCGACCATAAAGAAGGTAGCTTTGGCATTGTATTTCTTTAAGATAGAAAGCGCCTGAGGTGTTGTCTTGGGATCTGGTCCATCATCAAAGGTCAGGGCAATCATCTTACGGTGGCGTTCTTCTATATAGGATTGGTAAGTTTCGAGATCATCAGGAAGCAAGCGATCTGTATCAATCACGTCATAGAATTTAGACAAGGGAACAGTGAAGGTATCATCTCCCTTAACCTTGGTTGGAAATGGAATGGTGAAATTTCCTTTTTCATATTGGAATTCCCATTGGCTCAAATCCAACTCTGAGAAGTGGGCAACCATTTGATCAATGCTCTCCTCATCCAGCTGACGAAAGTCTAGATTCCCTCGCAATTCCTCCAAAAAGATCTGCTTGGCTCCGTCTGGATCCGCAAAAACTTGGCTGAGGGTCAGAGGGTTACTGTCATCATCCAAGTAAAAGAGGGGCAACTTCACCGTCTCATCTTTTATGAATTTCCCTTTTTTGTACTGATACTCCGCCCGCTTGATTTGGATAGGGTGATAGCCGACAAAAGGCGCTTCTGCTTCTTCACTATGGTAGAAGGTCAAATGCTTTGGCTCTTTGGTTTTCTCATCGGATCCTAGACGCTGAAGGTCTTCTTGGATCTTCTCTTTCACAATCTCAACAGGCTGTCCATCTTTAGTAGGATAATAAGCCGTCACATAAGAAGTTCCTAAAATTCCTTCCTGAACCTGGGCATCTTTTCCTTTTTCAGAGCTTTTCTCTAATTGGGTGACCTTGGCAAACTGATCCTGATAGGCTTTTTGTTCGCGAAGCCTTTGAATCTTTTGATACCCGATATACAAAAGACTCAGAAAAAGGAGATTTATAATGATTAATAAAATAGTTTTCGTGTGTTTGAATCTCATTACTTTATTATAGCAAATTTCTCTCGAAAAAACATTCCTTTTTTGTAAATGGTTTCATAAAAAAGAGGGCGACTGTCTTCGCCGACAGCGGCCTTAATTTTTAATCACTCTTATTTTTCACGAATGACTTCTACTTTATAACCATCCGGATCTACAACGAAATAGTAATTCGGTTGTGTTCCTGGAAGACCTTTTGGTTCTGTCACTTCATAGCCTTTAGCCTTGTGTTCCGCATTCAAACCTTCTAGATCAGGAGTACTCAAGGCAACGTGAGCATAGCCATCTCCGATGACATATGGACCATGATCATAATTGTAAGTCAATTCCAACTCATAGTCATCTCCAGGCAAGGCCAAATAAACAATCGTGAACTTGTAGTCTGGAAAATCTTTCCGACGTTTTTCTTCAAAACCAAAAGCATCTTGGTAAAAAGCAATTGATTTTTCTAAGTTTTCTACACGAAGGCAAGTGTGCAACATTTTTGAACTCATAGGTTTTCCTCTTTTCTATTTTTTAAAGATTATGAACGATTTTTTTTACGACTTTCCGTCTTAATGGATAATTTCACTTCAAAGATGGTCCCTTTTGGTTTATTATCTTTGACTTGAATGGTCCCTTTGAAAGCTTCTACAATCTGCTTAGCGAGGGATAACCCCAAACCAAAACCACCTTTCTGACGGGTTCTGGCCTTGTCGACCCGGTAAAAACGATCAAAAATCCGTTTCTTATCCTCATCTCGAATCCCTGGACCATTATCCAGTACTCTCAAAAGAAGATTTTTATCCTTCAATTGAACTTCGAATTGGATCTCGCCATCTTCATCGGTATATTTCAAGGCATTGTCATAGAGAATGGTCATCAATTGCTTGAGGAGCGTTCTATCAGAACAAATGACTTTGTCCACCTGATTGTTTCCTCGGAAAATTTTGTCATTTTCTTCCGCAATGATCTCAAAATTCGAGAAGGTCTGATCAAAAAAGCTTGGTTCGATATCTTCCATCTCCGGCTTCAAGCCGTCATCTCTTCGGGCAATGTTAAGAAGGTTGGTGGTCAAGAGCTTCATATTTCGAACTTCATCCAAGCTGGATGCAATATTCTCACTCGATTCCATAATGGTCGCTTCAGGCTTCCTAAAAAGCGTTTCGAGGCGATTTTGCAGAACTGCTAAAGGCGTCCGCAACTCATGGGAAGCATTTTCCACGAAAGCCTTTTGCTTTTGCATACTCTCAAGAAGGGGCTTGACGCTGAGACGTGCTAGGAAGAGACTAGCGAATAAGGAGATTCCCCAGAAGCAGATCATGACAAGGGCGATTTGACTTTCGTGCTCTTCACTGGTCTGCTCTAGCTGACTGATATTGGTCATGACAACCGCATACTTGATATCACTATCATCTTCATCATCAGATAAATTCAACTCTGCCATGTAGGCCCGATAACTTTCTTTTTTCCCATAGCTATTTGTAATTTGTAGCTGGGAAACCTTGTTGAGGAGCTTCCGACCAAATGTCACGGTTTTGAAGTTTAAAAAACCATTACCGGTTGTCAAGTTTTCATATTTTTTATTGAGCAAAACAACAGTGGTATTCGATGTGACATCCCCTTTAGGTTCTGATTTATCATGATCTGGGATCATCATCTCATGATCGTTATTTTCTACTTTATTATTCGATTGTCGCTGGTCTCGATAAGCAATCGCTACAAGTGAGTATGGATCCTGACTGAGAGTCTTGAGGTTTTCATCGACAGTTGTATAGAGACTCGAGCGCATGACTTGAATGATAATCAAGGTCATGGCCGAGAATATCAAAGTAAAGAGTCCAAAATATCGGATGAAGTAGGAAAAATCATCTTCCCCAACGGTTTTCTTAATTCTGGTTAGCATCTTTTAAGATATACCCCACACTGCGCAATGTTTGCAAGCTCTCAACGAAATCGGTACCTTTTAATTTCTTACGGATTTTTGAAACATAGACCTCAACAACAGAGATAGTCGTATCACTGTCAAAGCCCCAAAGGCGATCGAAAATCTGTGTTTTTGGAAGGATGACATTTTGGTTTTGAAGGAAATAGACCAAGAGATCAAATTCCTTCCCAAGAAGTTCCACTTCCTTACCGTCCACGTAAGTCGAATTGGTAGATAAGTTGACCTTCAAATTGCCATAATTAAGGGTGTTTTCATTCACTTTTCCTGAGCGCTTCAAGAGAGCTTGAATCCGCATCTTAAGCTCTTCTAGGTAGAAAGGCTTGGTGAGGTAATCGTCTGCACCCAGCTCAAAGCCGTGTCCCTTGTCATCCAGACTTTCTTTGGCTGTCATGATCAAAACAGGGGTTGTCACGCCTTTTTCACGCAATTCTTTCAAGACATGGAAGCCGTCTTTTTCAGGAAGCATCAGGTCAAGCAAAATCAAATCATAGATCCCGCTTTCTGCTTCGTAAAGACCTTCTTCTCCGTCAAAGACCTGCATGACGTCCGCAAAATCATCTAAAAAATCAAATACTGAATTTGATAAACCAAGGTCATCTTCGACCAATAGAATTTTAATCATTGTCGTATCCTCTTCTCTTTCGTGAGTGAGTCTTTCTAATCTATTCTTAACCATTATAACACGACTTGCCTTCATTTCCTATAGTTTAGAACCTGGTTTGATGATCAAATTCAGCCTGCCTGTGGAAGACTAATTCTATGAGTTTGTCGTGTTTTCTTTGTTACTTTGACTGTCACTCGTCTTGTTTTTATTTTTTGAATTCTTCTTATTGGACTTTTTAGAGGAACCCTGGCTCCCTTCTTTTCCGCCAGATTGGTTCATGCCATTATCTGGACCATTCCCTTGTGGGCCACCATTGCCTTCTTGTGGCATCTGACCAGGTCCGCCACCTTGTGGGCCGCCTTGTCCTTGACCACCACCTTGTGGACCACAGCCTTGAGGTCCCCATCCTGTGGGCCACCATTTTGCTGGTTTCCTTGTGAAGGATTGCTATTTTGACTATTTTGTTGCTGATTGGATCCTTGGTCCTGACCCGTTTGGACCGGTTGAGAAAATTGTTGGTTATTGGAAGATTGAGAGGCGATGACACCGACACCAAAGCCACTTCCAGCACCGACCAACAATCCACCAACTGCTGCCATTCCAATCCACCACTTAGGACTTCGTTTTAGGACAACCATTTTTTCTTTTGCTTCTTGCGTTTCGACAACTTGTTTTGTTTCTTTTTGATTCATCTTTTTACCTTTTATCTTTTTGTACAAGTACTTGTCTTTTAAAATTTAAAGGGAGCTCGATCCTTTAGTAAGGCGATTATACTTCAGGAGTCTTAAGCCTGCCTAAATTTTTACTTAAAAAATCCTAAAAAAAGTGCGGGCTATTGACAGGATGAACCCCTTATTGTAGAATAGTTACCATAAAATAAAAAAGAGGTTAACTGTTATGAAGAAAATCTTTCCCTTAGTTCTCATCTCCATTGGAGTGGCCATGATCTCCGTCCTATCTCAATTCACCATTCCCTTTGGTCCAATTCCTTTGACCCTGCAGACACTCATGATCGGGATCATCGGGACCATCTATAAACCCAGCCATTCCTTTGTCACTGTCTGCCTCTACCTACTTCTAGGCTTCTTAGGTTTTCCAGTATTTGCCGGCGGTGCTGGTGGCGCTTCGCATTTCCTTGGTCCTACTGCTGGTTTCCTCCTCTTCTTCCCATTCCGAGCATGGATCACGTCTCTGTTCACGAGTGCTAAATCCAGCCTTGTCACTATCTTTTTGGCCAATCTCCTCAGTAGTGCTCTCCTCTTTGTGTCAGGAGCTATCGGCTTTATGCTGGTCACGCATACCGATCTCCAAAAAGCATTTACTTTGGTCGTTGCTCCCTTTATCCTTGCCGACCTCATCAAACTGGTCATCATCACTATCACCAGCAAGGCGATTTTTGCCAGCCTCAAACACCACTGGTATTTCAAATAAGATTCAAAGGACGCTAAAAAATCGATACAGAAATTTCTGTATCGATTTTTTTAAATCTATTTTGTCGCAAGGATAGCGGCTTCTACTGCTACTTTTTCCCGTTGGATTAAATCCACACGCGCCGCGATTTCCTTGATTCCCATGCTGATGTTTCGGCTGATAGCCATATCAGACAATTGTGGTTCAAAGAAGGCTTTAAATTCTGCTAAGCGCTCTGCTGTTTTGAAGGTATTGGCTGGGTAGATGACAAACTTGTCAAAGCTCATGTCTCCGCCAAGGGCTGCTTTGACCCATTCCCAATTTTCACGCGCCCAAGTCCAGGCAGATTCTTGAGTGAACTCATGGTGTAAGAAGGTGAAATACCAACTCATTGCTAAGTCTTGTGGTTTCACAACATCCTTGTTCTTCCACTCTGTCAAAATCTTTTCAACTGTGTCTGCATCGGTTGTATAAGCCAAAGCTGTAGACAATTGACGCTTGAAGTTGCCATCTTTCGCTTGAGCATAAGTGTTCAAGTACAAATCAGTCAATTCTTTGCTTTCATGGTGTTTGATTTGGTTAATCAAGATTTGCAAACGAATAGCGGCTGGAAGCTTGCTGATATCATCAGCATGGGCTGCATAGATTTCACTTGCTTTGGCGCTTGCTTTGGCATCGTCTCCCTTGATCATATTTGAAATAACCAATTGACGAACCATTTCATCTTCATCCGCTTCTCCGGCTTTTGGTTCAAAACAAAGGCGTTCAAAGTTGAATTGGTTGAAGGTCACGAGCAACTTCTTATAAGCTGCTTCTACTTCAGTTCCTTCATCCACAAAGAGGCTGAGACCTTGAAGGATTGATGAAACTGCTGATACAACCAAATAAGATCTTTCTTGGGTCAATTTCTCGATGACTGGCAAGAGACTTGCATAAGAGATGACACCACTTTCTGCCAAGAGACGGCGTTCTTGAAGGATTTGTTGCTTGCTCAAGTTATCCAAGGAAGCCATATTGTCTACAATCGCATCCAAGAGCTCTCCTTGGTAATCGGTAATGTAGTGGGCTGTATTTTCCGTATTGAAACGAAGCGGTTCACTATTTTCAGCAGCAAGGGCAGCATAACCTGGGATTTCAAGCGTTTCTGTTTCAAGTGTATCTGGAATACCAGACCAGTTGCTGTTCAATGGCACAACCCATTGACGGCCTTGGTCTTCATGTTCTCCGATGAAGAATTGTTTTTGGCTGATCTTCAAGGTATCATTTTCTACCACTGCTGTAAGGACTGGATAACCAGGTTGTTCCAACCAAGAATCCATGAAGGCTGCTACATCACGACCAGAAGCATCACCTAGGGCATTCCAAAGGTCACGACCGATGGTATTGCCATATTGGTGTTTTTCAAAGTAAGCTTTGAGTCCTTTACGGAAAGCATCATCCCCTAACCAGCGGCGAAGCATATGCATGAGACGGCTTCCCTTCGCATAGACGATGGCTGGGTCAAAAAGAGTATTGATTTCATCAGGGTGTTTGACTTCTACATGGACAGATTGAACCCCATCGGTTGCATCGCGTTTCAAAGCCAATGGAACACCTGTTGTTTGGAAGTCTTCAAAGATATTCCAGCTTGGTTCGATGGCATTGACAGATACATATTCCATCATGTTGGCAAAACTTTCGTTCAACCAGAGGTCATCCCACCACTTCATGGTTACCAGGTTACCAAACCATTGGTGAGCCAATTCGTGAGCGACTACAAGAGCAACTTGTTGACGGCTAACTGCAGTTGAGTTTTCATCTACAAGGAGATAGACTTCACGATAAGTCACCAAGCCCCAGTTTTCCATCGCTCCAGCTGAGAAGTCAGGAAGCGCTACATGGAGGGATTGAGGAATTGGATACTTCACGCCATAATAGTCTTCATAAAATTCGATGACACGTACCGCTACATCAAGAGAAAATTCTAAGTTTTTCAAGGGATGGGCCTTGGTTGAATAGATACCTACGAGAGTGCCATTTTTTGTTTTGGCCGTGATCCCTTGAAGATCTCCGGCAGCAAAGGCAAGGAGGTAAGAAGACATCCGTGGAGTCGTAGCAAATTTCCAAATTCCTGTTTCTTTGCGGTTTTCCACATCGATTTCAGGCATATTTGAAAGGGCAATTTCACCTTCTTCTTGGTCAAATTTCAAAGAAAGATCGAACGTTGCTTTAGCTTCAGGCTCGTCCACACTTGGAAAGGCTTCACGCGCAAAATGGCTCTCAAACTGAGTAGAAAGAACTTCCTTCTTCACGCCATCAATACTGTAGTAAGATGGGTAAATCCCAGTCATATTGTCTGTGATCTTACCAGAATAGGTCAGAGTAACTGTCACTTGACCTGTTCCTTCCAATTCAACATAAACTGCTTCATTGGCATCATCAACCGTAAATGGACGGGCTTGACCGGCTACTTCTACTGTTTCAATGGTCAAATCCTTTTGGTGAAGCGAGATCTTGTCCGCCTTGGCTTGACCCGTGATCACCACACGACCGCTAAAGGTCTTGGTTTTACGACTTAAATCCAAAAACACTTCATAATGTTCTGGAACGAATGTTTCTACAAAATGTGCAACTGCTTGCATAATTTCCTCCTTTAAATGTTTCACGCTTTTCCAATCAAAAGCCCTAATAAAACTATTTTATCACAAAGTTGGGATAAAAGAAAAGACAAGCATGACAATGCCTGTCTGAGATCGAAAAGACTCCATGATCTTACATTTCGATAATTTTACCTGTTTCAAAGTAAACTACCCATTCACAGATATTTTTTGCATAATCTCCGATGCGTTCCAAGAAGTTGATCACTTGGAAATAATCACGACCAGTCACGATGGACTCTGGATTTTTCCGAATTTCTTCTGTTGCTAATTCTTGGATGCTATCGAAGTAATGGTTGATGACTTCATCTCGTGAAGCAACTTCATAGGCCAAATCCACATCGCCTTTGAGGTAAACATCTAGTGTCGCTTCGACAAAATCTTTGACTTCACGGCCCATCTTGCTGATTTCTTCCTCAACAGATTGGATACGGACTTCCCCTTTCATGCGAATCGTTGCCTTGGCAATCGATACTGCGTGGTCCCCCATCCGCTCCAAGTCAGAGACTGCTTTTAAGACGGTCATCACGACGCGAAGGTCTTGTGAAACCGGCTGTTGAAGCGCGATAATCTCAAAAGACTTGCGCTCAAGCTTCACTTCGTATTCGTTGATCTCCGCATCATCTTCGATGACCTGACGGGCCAATTCACGGTCATGGGTCACGAAAGCACGAACCGTACGGTTGATCTGACTCAACACTTCATTTCCCATTGCATAAAACTGGTTATGCAACTTCTCTAAATCTTCTTCAAATTGAACTCGTAACATTTTATTTTCTTCCTATCCAAATTTACCAGAGACATAGTCTTCTGTTTCTTTCTTAGCTGGGTTCAAGAACATTTCATTGGTATCATTGTACTCGATCAAATCCCCATCCAAGAAAAAGGCTGTTTTATCGGAAATCCGACTTGCTTGTTGCATGGAGCGTGTCACCAAGAGCATGGTGTAACGGTCTTTTAGTCCATACAAGGTTTCTTCAATCTTCCCAGCTGAAATCGGGTCTAGCGCAGAAGTTGGCTCATCCAAAAGAATAATCTTTGGACTGGTCGCAAGAACCCGCGCCACTCAGACCCGCTGCTGCTGACCACCGGAAAGTCCGATCGCTGAATCATGCAGGCGATCCTTGACTTCATCCCAGATGGAAGCGCGTTTCAAAGAGGTTTCAACTGCTTCATCCAAGACAGACTTGTCCTTGACACCATTAATCATCAATCCATAGGTCACATTATCATAAATGGACATTGGGAATGGATTGGGCTGTTGGAAGACCATTCCGATTTCCTTACGCAATTCGACCGTATCGGTCCGTGGTCCGTAGATATTATGTCCATTGTAGAGGATGGTTCCTGTGGTGGTGACCTCATGGTTGAGGTCGCCCATGCGGTTAATGGCTTTTAAAAGGGTAGATTTCCCTGATCCTGAAGGACCAATCAAGGCTGTAATTTCCTTTGGAGCAAAGTCCAAGGAGACGCTATTTAGAGCCTTCTTTTTATTGTAATAAACCGACAAGTCCTTGACTTGCAAAATTGGTTCTGTCATTCTATTTTCCTTTTTGTTGTCATTTTACTTTATCCAAAGTGACCCGATACATAATCGTTGGTCGATTGCAATTTCGCATTTTGGAAAATATTCGAAGTCTTATCGTACTCGATGAGGTTTCCAAGATAGAAGAAACCAGTATAATCACTAGCACGGGCTGCTTGCTGCATGCTGTGGGTCACGATGACAATGGTATAATCCTTCTTCAACTCAAGCATAGTTTCTTCTAGTTGCGCTGTCGCGATCGGATCAAGCGCTGATGCTGGCTCATCCATAAGTAAGATATCTGGCTTCACAGAGATGGCCCGTGCGATACAAAGTCGTTGCTGTTGGCCACCTGAAAGTGTCAGGGCTGATTTATGAAGGTCATCCTTGACCTGATCCCACAGAGCTGCCTGTTTCAAAGAAGTTTCGACCAATTCGTCCAAGATCTTCTTGTCTTTCACCCCAGCACGTTCATGCGGGAAGGTGATGTTTTTATAAATCGATTTGGCAAAAGGATTGGGCCGTTGGAAAACCATCCCGATGTGCTTGCGCATTTCATAAACATTGATATCTGGACGATTGACATCGATTCCTTCATACCAAATTTCACCCGTTACACGCGCAATATCGATGGTATCATTCATTCGGTTCAAACTACGGAGGTAGGTTGATTTCCCTGATCCTGAAGGACCGATCAAGGCTGTAATCTTATTCTTTTCAAACTGCATGTCGACGCCTTTAATGGACTCGTTCGTTCCATAATAGACATGCAAATCTTTGGTCGATAGGACCACCTTTTCTTCAGGAAAAGTAATAATGTGTCTCTCATCCCAATTGTATTTTGACATTTCTTCTCCTTTAAGCAGATGTTAGTTTTTTATGGAGGTAACTTCCGAGTTTGCGCGCTCCAAAGTTAAAGATCAAGATAAAGATTAAAAGAACGGCGGCAGAACCGGCTGAGACTTCGATCGAGTCTGGAATAGTTCCTTCACTGTTGACCTTCCAGATATGGACGGCCAAGGTTTCAGCCTGACGGAAGATCGAAATTGGACTGGTCACACTAAAGATATTCCAGTTTGACCAATCAAGGGCTGGAGCCGACTGACCTGCTGTATAGATCAAGGCTGCAGCTTCCCCAAAGATCCGTCCAGAGGCTAAGACAACCCCAGTGATAATACTTGGAAGAGCTTCTGGAACCACGACATGGATCACAGTTTCCCAGCGAGACAAGCCCAGTGCTAGACCTGCTTCGCGCTGTGTATGGTGAACGTGCTGCAAGCTATCTTCGATATTGCGGGTCATCTGTGGCAGGTTAAAGACGGTCAAGGCCAAGGCCCCTGAAATGATCGAAAATCCATATTTGAACTGGACAACGAAGACCAGGTAACCAAAGAGACCTACAACGACAGATGGCAAAGAAGACAAGATCTCAATACAGGTACGAACCAAATTGGTCAAACGACCTTTTTTAGCGTACTCAGAGAGGTAAATCCCAGCCCCAAGAGAAAGTGGGAAGGAAATCACCAAGGTAATGACCAAGAGGAAGAAGGAATTATACAATTGAATTCCGATCCCTCCTCCTGCTTGGTAAGAAGAAGATTTCCCAGTCAAGAAGTGCCAAGATACATGGGGCAAGCCACGGACCAAGATATAAAGGATCAATGAGGCAAGAATCGCAACGATGACCCCTGAAATAGCATACAGCACTCCTGTTGCAATTTTATCCATTCGTTTAGCGTGCATAGTTCTTCTTACCTCTTTCTTTCGTAATCAGTTTAATCACACTGTTAAAGGCAAGACTCATGAGGAGCAATACCAAGGCGAGTGACCAAAGAACATTGTTATTGACCGTACCCATAACGGTATTTCCGATTCCCATGGTCAAAATAGAGGTGAGGGTGGAAGCTGGTGTAGTGAGTGAGGTTGGCACCACTGCCGAGTTTCCGACCACCATCTGGATAGCCAAGGCTTCCCCGAAGGCACGCGCCATACCAAAGACAACCGCTGTAAAGATTCCAGAGCGGGCTGCCTTGAGCGTGACATGCCAAATGGTTTGCCAGCGTGTCGCACCCATAGCCATACTAGCCTCCCGGTAATGACGGGGCACAGCTCGGAGGCTATCGGTCGTCATAAAGGTGACAGTTGGTAAGATCATAACAAAGAGGACAAAGACCCCTGAGAGAATCCCAAAACCAGTCCCACCAAAGAGACTACGCGTAAATGGTACGACCACTTGAAGGCCAATAAATCCGTAAACAACTGAAGGAATCCCCACTAAGAGCTCAATGGCTGGTTGCAAGAAACGAGCTCCTTTAGGAGAGACTTCTGTCATGAAAACTGCTGCACCAATGGCAAACGGCGTTGCCAAGAGGGCAGAAAGCAAGGTTACAATAAAGGAACCTAGAATCATTGGTAGGGCTCCGAATTCCTTTGCAGCAGGATTCCAAGTACTCCCAAATAGAAAACTAAAGATATTGACTTTATTGACAAAGAAAGTCGATAAACCTTTTTGGGCCACGAAAATCAAAATCATGGCAACGACGACAACAATCAAACTCATACATAAAAAAGTAATGGTTTTCCCAAATTTTTCTAGGCGGGAGTTTTTTGATTTCGTCAGCATTTTTTTTGCTACTTCGTTCATTTTTTACCTAATTCTTTTATTTTTTTGACACATTCCCTTTTAAATCACGGGTTACTTTCATGTCATTGATCGGGATATAACCCATCTTGCCAACAACTTTTTGCTGAATCTCATCGGTCATCATGTAGTCAATGAATTTTTTAGACAACTCATTGGGTTTTCCTTTGGTATACATGTGTTCGTAGGACCAGATTGGCCAGTTATTGTTGACGACATTGGCTTTGGTTGGTTGATAACCATTGAGCTTCATGGTTTTGACACTGCTATCCAAGTAGGTAAAGGCTAGATAAGAGATGGCTCCTGGAGTTTGAGAAACGATATTTTTCACCATTCCATTAGAGTCTTGCTCTTGGGCCTGCTTGGGTTGTTTGCTATCCATGATAATGGCATCAAAGACAGCACGGCTACCAGAACCTACGGCACGGTTCACAATGGTGATCTCAAGATCTGGACCTCCCAACTGCTTCCAGTTGGTATATTCACCAGTAAAGATCTTTCGCAATTGCTCCGTTGTCAGATTGTCGATCGAGATATTTTTATTGGCAATGATGGCTGTCCCTGCTACGGCTACCTGATGGTCGACCAGACTAGAGGCATCAATTCCAGATTTTTCCTCTGCAAAAAGGTCACTATTCCCTATATCCACAGCGCCTGATTGAACTTGTGAAAGTCCTGTACCAGAACCTCCTCCTTGTACATTCACAATCTTACCAGGATGTTCTTCAATGTAGCGATCTACTACTCCTTCAACCAAGGGTTGTAAGGCAGTCGATCCGACAGCAGTGATGGATTCTCCGCGATCGATCCAAGAAGCACAAGCAGATAAACTTCCTGCTAATGCGATCGTCGCTAGTCCTAGGATCAGCTTTTTAGACTTTTTCAAATCATGTCTCCTTGATATTTCACTATTTCACTTATGATTTTGACAAGTTTTTTTCAAAAAAACCTGTACTTCCACTATATCATAGAACGGGTTCTTTGCCCAGCATTTTACCTAAAACGAAGCCCCTTTGGATAGAAATTTTTCAGGGTCTGTCCGGTCACTTTGGCAAAGCCCAAACCATTGCCTTCAACCAGGACCTGGTACCATCCATTTGGATGCGTTTCCTTTAATTGAACCGTCTCTCCCGCCACATAATGAACAAAGTCTTCAGGCGTGATCGAAACGGTCTCTTTGACCTCACTCGGTTTTAGAGCAAGGCCAAGGGCAAAACTAGGTTCAAATCGATTTTTCTTGAAGGTGCCTAGATGCAAGCCATTTCGGGCGATTTTTACTTTTCGCAAATCTGGTAAACCAAGTGGAACCAAGTAGAGTTCGTCCCCAAAGGTTTCGAGGACACCTTCTAGAGTGATCTTCAAGTGTTTCTTAGCAAACTCCTGCCACCATTTCTTTTGTTCTGCAGATAATTGGTCCTTTTTGGAAGGGATTTTGGCAGGTCGATTCTCTCCTAGATAACGGAACTTAGCAACAAATTGTCCCTCCCCTTTAAAGAGATGAGGATACATGCGTGCCGTTTCTGGATAGTCAATGCCTTCTGCCATACCATTGATCTTCTCGATCGTTTCCAGCTCCAGATTATAGTTTTCCACAAGCCAGGATACGATCTCTTCATTTTCCTCAGGAGCCCAGGTACAGGTTGAATACACCAAGGAACCACCTGGAAGCAACATCTTGAGAGCATCCTCTAGAATCTCTCTTTGAAGGAGACTACACTCTCGAGGATAATCGACAGACCAATAGTCCATGGCATCTGGTTGCTTACGGAACATCCCCTCACCTGAACACGGGGCGTCTAGTACAATCAGATCAAAAAAGCCTGAGAAAACTTTAGCCAGACGATCGGCAGACTCATTGGTTACCAACACATTTCGCGCACCAAAGCGTTCGATATTCTCTACAAGAATTTTCGAGCGGCCCTTGTGGATCTCATTGGAGACCAAGAGTCCCTGATTGTCCAAATAAGACAAGAGTTGGGTGGTCTTTCCGCCAGGAGCTGCCGCCAAGTCTAAGACCTTCATCCCTGGCTTCGGCTGAGCGACTTGGGCCACTATCTGGGCTGCTGGCTCTTGCGAATAGACCAAACCCGTTGCATGCTCGATGGATTTTCCTGAAACCTTTCCATAATGTCCCCAAGGGGTATTGGGAATCGGATCATCAAATGCTTTTTGAGCTTCTTTCAAGGGATTAGTGCGAAAGGCCGATACTGCTTCTTGTTCAAAAGTCGCAAAAAAAGCAGCAGCATCCTCACCTAGAAGATGCTGGTATTTTTCTTTAAAACCATTGGGAAAATTCATTTAACTTCTCCCTTTCTTAAGATAGGTTTGAATTTCTGTTAACTTCACTTTTGGAACCATCATAATGGGTTCCACTGACTGGTAATTAGGTTTATCTCCATTTAGATTTAAAACGGTATAGCCCAACTGTTCCCCCATGATCGCTGCGGCTGCATAGTCCCATGGCCAGATATAGCTAAAATAAGCTAGAATCCCACCTGAGAGAATTTTTGAAAAACTAATACCGGCACTTCCGTAAACCCGAATGCCAAGAGAATCCATACCAAGATCGGCCATGCCCCAGTCATTTTTCTTAAGCATGCCGACATTTGAAGCAATCAAAAAGTTTTCCAGAGGTTGGTCCACAAAGGGTGTTAGTTCAATCTCATTTCGATAAACTGGGAATTCTCCACCCCCGTAAAAAAGGTGATCTCGCATCACATCGTAGATCAGGCCAAACTGACCAATTCCGTCTTCAAAATAGGCCACCATCACCGCAAAATCTTCCTTTTGGGTCACAAAATTATTGGTCCCATCAATAGGATCAATCACCCAAACGGATCCTTCTGAAATCGGTGAGCGAAGGCCATCTTCCTCCGCAAAAATCCGATCTTCTGGGTAGCGATGTGTGATTTTTTCAACCAAATCCTTTTGAACCTGTTGGTCCATCTGGGTTACTAAATCTGTCGGCCCTGTCTTCTTTGAGATCATCAAGTCATCATGGAGATGAAGACGCAAGTAGTCTCCAGCCTCTAAAACGATTTGTTTGGCAAACTCTAATTTATTCTTCAAGAGAAAACCATCCTTCCTCTTTTTGCTTTGCAGCCTGGGTCGCACGATAGAGAGAATAACCGCTCACTTCTTCGAACTCCCGTCCGAGACGTTTTTCTTCTCCGATACTAGGCACGACCTTCTTAAAAGCGCGGTAGGCTTCCATGTATTCTTTGGCCTCTACCTTACTTTCATAGGCTTCTTCAACTTTATTGTAAAAAGAAAGCACTGAAGCAAGCTCTTCAGTGCTCCACGATAAGTCCAGTGGGTAACTATAATTTTTTTGCATTCGACATACTTCTTAGTTTATTTCTGCTCTTAGAGTGGCAGAGCGTAACTCTTGTTTACGATAACTCCGCGGCAAGAAGGCCCGAATTTCGTCTTCGTTAAAGCCGATCTGCATGCGTTTGTTATCTAAAATAATCGGTCTCCTCAAGAGACTTGGATTTTCCTCAATCAGATGAATCAAGGCTGAGATCGATAAATCTTCAACATCAACATCCAATTTTTGAAAAATTTTTGAACGAGTTGAAATAATGTCGTCTGTTCCGTTTTCGGTCAAGGCCAATATACTTGTCAACTCCTGTTTGCTCAAAGGACTTGTCATTATATTGTGTTCTTTAAATGGAACATCGTGCTTTTTTAACCAAGCCCGAGCTTTTCGACATGATGTACAACTCGGTGATAAAAATAATGTAATCATGTGGTTCACTTCTTTTTTTATATATAACTATCTAACTCTATTATACAAAAAAAATTAGGTGCTTGAAAAGCGCTTTTTTGATTTCTAGTCGATTTTTCTGAATTTCAGTAGAAAAAAAGAAACCACTTTCATTATCCCCCAAAAGACAGCAGAAAAAAGGACTAGGTAGCTTCCTAATCCTCGGTCCAGTTTCGTGAAACTGCTTCATCTTCTTCTAGTTGAGCCACTAGTTGATCGATCCCATCAAATTTGACCATTTCTCGAATCTTATCTAACCAGTGAATGGTCAGGGTATGACCGTAGATGTCTCCTGAAAAGTCAAAAAGATTGACTTCAAACCGAAGCTCCTTCCCATCAAAGGTAATATTCTTCCCGACAGAAGCCATGCCCCGATAGGTATGCCCTTTAAAATCGACATCAACTACATAGACTCCATCTGATGGTAGATAGGTCCGATCGATTGGCGCTAGATTGGCTGTAGGGTAACCAATAGTCCGACCACGCGCATCTCCATGGACAACAATTCCCCGACTGGACAAGGGATGACCAAGCAACCGTGCAGCTTCTTTGACCCGTCCTTCTATGACAGCTTGACGGATGCGGGTCGAACTGATCTTTTCCCCCTGATCCAATACAGGAGAAATGACTTCCACCTGACCATCAAAATAAGCAGCTAAGTCAGAGGCAGTTTTCTTATCAGAGCCAAAACTATAATCAAATCCAGCAATTAAAACTCGGGCTCTCAAGGCTTTTACGAATTGATCAACAAATTCTTTCGCTGTTTTAGAAGCAAAATCAGTCGTAAAATCAATGAGAAAGAGCTCATCCACTCCTAGTTCGTTTAATTTTTGGAACCGATCCTCAGGACTTTGCAAATGGAGCAACAATTCTGGTTGGTAGCGAACAAAGGCCAACTTAGGAGATTCAGGGAAGGTTAACAAAGCAACCTTCAAGCCTTTTTCATCCGCGATCTGACGCGCCTTTTTAAAGAGTTCTTGATGCCCCAGATGCAGGCCATCAAAGTAGCCCAGAACCAAAACTGTCTCATTCTCCAAGTGGATCTGGTTAGCAGTAGTTATCGTACGAATATTCATGAATTTATTGTAACACACTTTCTGTCAGAAAAACCTTGCGAGGTTTGTAAAGTTCTTCCCTTTTTTCTAAAATGGCTACCAATTTCCCTTGGTAAAAAGCAGCTAACTCTCTGGCTTCGCTCTCAACTGAAATAAAGCGTCCTACTTGGACTTCGCCAACCTCTTCAACTGTCAGCTCTACTTTTTCAAGATCCCCGGTTCCAATCTCAAGTGGATGAAGGAAGCTCAAATCTCCTTGGGCTACTTTTTCAGCCACTTCTTCCAAGGTCAGGGCATCATCCAGTGACAAACCGGCAGCACTGGTCCGTGTCAGATAGGACATGTGGGCGGCGTAACCCAACTTTTGACCCAAATCCACCGACAAGGTCCGGATATAGGTGCCCTTGCTACATTTAACCCGGAAGCGAAAACGGGCTAGTCCTGTCTCATAGCCGATCTCACTGGTACGCGTGAATTCATAAATGGTCACCTGCCGCACAGGCCGTTCCACTTCTTCACCCGCACGCGCATATTCATAGAGCTTACGCCCATTGACCTTGACCGCTGAATACATGGGCGGTACCTGCTCTATTTCACCCACCATTTGGGCAATCATGCGATCGACCTCCTCTGCATCTAAAGGGGCTTCCACTGGCGTCCGCTCGACGACTTCCCCATTGGCATCTTCCGTCGTGGTAGAAAATCCCAAAGTGATTTCTCCCTCGTAAATTTTCCCCTCATCCTGCATAAATTCAACCATCCGGGTCGCTTTTCCTACGGCAATCGGAAGCACCCCCACCACATCCGGGTCCAGAGTTCCTCCATGACCAATCTTCTTGGTTCCTAAGATTTTCCGCAGTTTAAAGACCACATCATGTGAGGTCATGCCTGCTTCTTTTTTTACATTGATAATTCCGTCCATTTGAATTGCTCTTTCTAACTCATGTGTGACCATGACGGTCACCGACCTCTTATTATACCACGAAACGAGACTTCTTGTCCCTCTTTCCCCCTTCCCAATAGCTCCTAAAAAATCCCGTAGCAGATTTCAGACTTTTTAATATGGGTTTGATACAATAGAAACCGAAAGAAGGTGTAACATATGTTAATGTATGATGTTATTGTTATTGGATTTGGTAAAGCTGGTAAAACACTTGCAGCGAAATTATCAAGCCAAGGGAAAAAAGTCGCTCTGATTGAAAAGAGCAAGTCTATGTATGGTGGTACTTGTATCAATATTGCTTGTATTCCCACTAAGACCTTGATTGTTGCCGCAGAAAAAGGCTTGGATTTTGAACAAGCCATGAGCGAAAAAAATGCGGTCACCACTCGTCTCAATGGCAAGAACTACGCAACCATTGCTGGAACGGGTGTAGACATTATCGACGCGACAGCTCGATTCGTTTCCAACAAAGTCATTGAAATTCAAGCCGGAGATGAAAAGGAAGAATTGACTGCTGAAACCATTATTATTAATACTGGTGCAGTGCCAACTATCCTTCCAATCCCTGGACTGGCTGAAAGCAAATTTGCTGTAGATTCAACCGGTATTCAACGTTTGGAAAACCTACCTAAACGCCTGGGTGTTCTTGGTGGTGGACCAATCGGATTGGAATTTGCCCACCTCTACAATACCTTGGGTAGCCAAGTAACAGTACTGGATGCTTCTGAAGCATTCTTGCCACGGATTGAGCCAAGCATCGCAGCTCTTGCAAAAGGCTACCTTGAAGAAGATGGCATTCAATTCTTGCAAGGCGTTCATACCCAAGAAATCAAAGATGGTGAAGCCAGCTTAACCCTTGTAACCGATAAAGGAGACTTCGAGTTCGATATCCTCCTCTACGCAACGGGACGTAAGCCAAACACAGCTGGACTTGGTCTTGAAAATACAGATATTCAAGTCACTGATCGTGGAGCGATTCAAGTCAACCGTCATTTGGAAACCAGCGTCCCTGGTGTCTTTGCAGTTGGGGATGTCAATGGTGGGCCTCAGTTCACCTATATGTCCCTCGATGACTTCCGCATCGTCTTCAACTACCTCACAGGGGATGGTAGCTACAATCTCGAAACACGCGGAAACTATGCGACAACACTCTTCATTGCTCCTCCATTGGCCCAAGTCGGCTTGACTGAGCAAGAAGCACGCGACAAAGGACTTCCAGTGGCTGTCAAAGAATTACCAGTTGCTGCCATGCCACGTGGCCATGTCAATGCAGACCTTCGAGGTGCTTTCAAAGCCGTGGTCAACCCAGAAACCAAAGAAATCCTTGGAGCAACTCTCTTTGGAGAAGCCGCAGGTGAACTCATTAACCTGATCACCATGGCTATGGACAACAAGATTCCTTATACTTACATTGCAAAACAAATCTTTACCCACCCAACCATGGCAGAAAACCTAAACGATCTCTTTGCGATTTAACTAACATAAAAAAGCTGGAAAATTCCAGCTTTTTTAGTTTAAGAATTCACAGACAGCCTCTTGAAATGCTTTATTTTCTTCATACAGAGCATGACCTGAATGCTTAAGAATAAGGAGCTGACAACCCGAAATCGCTTTTGCCAATTCCTTGGATCCCTTCACACCAATCACATCATCTTCGAGGGCACCAAGAACCAAGGTCGGACAATGAATTTCTTTTAAGACCTCAAGGCTATTATGTTCCAGGCAAGACTGAGACTGAATGACAATTCGTTTTTCATCTTTAATTCGACCCAGGCGACCCATAATATTATAAAGGAACCGCCACTTTTGATAGCTCTTTTGCGTGTAGGAGTGCTGTGCAATATCCAACATGAGATGCTTAAAATTTCCAGATTGACTGAGTTTTTGCCAATGCTCAATTCGTTCTCTAGCAAGTTGACTAGGCTCCGCTGTTGTCACAGCTAGGATGAGCCTTTGAACCCTTCCTGGAAAATCTACAGCTAACCATTGAGCAATCATTCCACCTTGTGAAATCCCCATAACATAAGCGGTATCGAGGTTTAGTGTCTCCATTGCTTCTGCTAGATCTGCTGCCATATCCCGTGTCGTATAACCCTGCCTCAACTCATTAATTCGAGAAAAAACATA